>NZ_JBKIBX010000009.1:0-209085 GCF_046557895.1 Methylobacterium oryzisoli
CGTATACGGCCGCCTCGCCGACCCGTCAACACCCAACACGAAACTTTTGCGACAGCCCCCTCCCCTCCCCCCCGCTCAGGCCGAGGCCGCGCGGGCGAGCTGGTCGGGCGTGTCGAGGGCGCTCATGGCCCGTGCGATCGTTTCAGCCGTGTGGCCCGCGACGTCGCGCCGGGCCGGGTCGGCGCCGCGCGACAGGAGGAGGTCGACCGCGTCGGTGCGGTTGAACATCGCCGCGGTCATCAGCGCCGTCCGCCCGTCCGGCCCGGCGCCGTCCACCTGCGCGCCGTGGTCGAGGAGCACGGTCATGGCGTCGACCGCTCCCTTGAAGGCCGCGGCGGCGAGCGGCGTCTGCCCGCGGTCGTTGGCGATCTCGGCATCGGCCCCGTGGTCGAGGAGCAGGCGCACCGCCTCGGCATGGCCGTGATAAGCCGCGAGCATCACCAGCGTGTCGCCCTTGTCGTTGCGCAGGTTGGCCGGCAGGCCCATGCGCAGCAGGTCGCCGAGTTCGGCCGCGTAGCCGCTGCGGGCGAGCTGGAAGACGCGGCCCGCGAAGGCGATGGTCTCCTCGTCGAGGGCGGGGGTCTGGGCGTTGTCGTCGGTCTGCATCGCGGCTGCCTTCAGGAAGTGCGCCGTCATATCGGGCGCCGGCCGGCTCCCGGCCAGCGGGCCGGCCGACGGGGATTGGCAGGTACGCGCGCCCAGCGGCATAAGCGGGCGGGGCCGCCACAGGGGCTGAGGGCTCCGCGCGACCACTCGCCCCCGAGACGCTCGTTCATGACCGTTCGCACCGTCCCGACCACGCCGTTCCCCGACCAGAAGCCCGGCACCTCCGGCCTGCGCAAGAAGGTGCCGGTGTTCCAGCAGCCCGCCTACGTGGAAAATTTCGTCCAGGCGATCTTCGACAGCGTCGAAGGGCGGGAGGGCGCGACCCTGGTGGTCGGCGGCGACGGGCGCTTCCTCAACCGCGAGGTGGTGCAGACGACGCTCAAGATCGCGGCGGCGAACGGTTTCGCGCGCATCCTCGTCGGCCAGGGGGGCCTGCTCTCGACCCCGGCCGCGTCCTGCGTGATCCGCAAGCACAAGGCGATCGGCGGCGTCGTCCTGTCGGCGAGCCACAATCCGGGCGGGCCGGAGGGTGATTTCGGCATCAAGTTCAACACCGCCAACGGCGGCCCGGCGCCGGAATCCGTCACCGAGGCGATCTTCGCGCGCACCAAGAGCCTCACGGAATACCGGATCGTCGAGGCGGACGACCTCGATCTCGACCGGCTCGGCGAGGTGCGGCTCGGCGACACGGCCGTGACGATCATCGATCCGGTCGCCGACTATGCGGCCCTGATGGAGACGCTGATCGATTTCCCCGGCGTCGCCGCCCTGTTCGCCTCCGGCTTCCGGATGCGCTTCGACGCGATGAGCGCCGTGACCGGCCCCTACGCCAAGGAGATCCTGGAGCGGCGCCTCGGCGCGCCGGCCGGCACGGTGGTGAATGCCGAGCCGCTGCCGGATTTCGGCGGCCACCATCCCGACCCGAACCCGGTCCATGCGCACGACCTGATGGCGCTGATGGCCGGCCCCGACGCGCCGGATTTCGGCGCCGCCTCGGACGGGGACGGCGACCGCAACATGATCGTGGCCCGGGGCCTGTTCGTCACGCCGAGCGACAGCCTCGCGATCCTGGCCGCGCACGCCCACCTGGCGCCGGGCTACGCGGGCGGCCTCGCCGGCGTCGCCCGCTCGATGCCGACGAGCCGCGCGGTCGACCGGGTCGCCGCCCGGCTCGGCGTCCCGGCCTACGAGACGCCGACGGGCTGGAAGTTCTTCGGCAACCTCCTCGATGCCGGGCGGATCACGCTCTGCGGCGAGGAGAGCGCGGGCACCGGCTCCAACCACGTGCGCGAGAAGGACGGGCTCTGGGCGGTGCTGCTCTGGCTCAACGTGCTGGCGGCGACGGGCCGGCCCGCGGCCGAGATCGTGCGCGATCATTGGGGCCGGTTCGGGCGGGACGTCTACGCCCGGCACGACTACGAGGAGGTGGACGCCGCCGCGGCCGAGGGACTGATGGAGGCGCTGCGCGGCAGCCTCGCCGCCCTGCCGGGCCGACAGTTCGGCCCGCTCACCGTCGAGAGCGCGGACGACTTCGCCTACACGGATCCGGTGGACGGCTCGGTCACCCGGCGCCAGGGCGTGCGGATCCTGTTTCGCGAGGATGCCCGCGTGGTGTTTCGCCTCTCCGGCACCGGCACGGTCGGGGCGACCCTGCGCGTCTACCTGGAGCGGTTCGAGCCGGACCCGGCGCGCCACGACGCCCCGGTGGCCGAGGTGCTGGCGCCGGTCGTCGCCGCCGCCGAGGCGATCGCCGGCATCGCCGCCCGCACCGGAAGGCAGGAGCCGTCCGTCATCACCTGATGCGGGGTCGCGGTGCCCGCCGCCGGGCCGGTGGCCGCGGCGGAGAATGATGCTTAGGCTGTCGCCCAAGGTCCGTGATGGGACCGCCGGGAGGCGAAGCATGCGTGTCTCAACCTCATCGGGCAGGAATCCTGCCCGCCTCGCCGCCGGGCAGCGCGGCGGCCGGGTGCACCCATGAGCGGGCTCTCGGAGGCTGCGGCCGAGGCCGCCGCTGACCGGATCTGGCGCCACTGGCAGGAGGGCACGCGGCTCGACGCCCTGCCTCCGGAGGAGCGCCCGACGACGCGGGCGGAGGGCTACGCCGTCCAGGCGCGGCTGGAGACCCGCAGCCGCGCCCCGCTCGTCGGCTGGAAAATCGCCGCCACCAGCGCGGCCGGCCAAGCGCATATCGGGGTCGATGAACCGCTCGCCGGGCGGCTCCTGGCCGAGCGGGTGCTGGAGCCCGGCGCCGAGATCCCCTACCGCCACAACCTGATGCGCGTGGCCGAGGCCGAGATCGCCTTCCGGATGGGCCGCGACCTGCCCCCGCGCGAGCGACCCTACGCGGCGGAGGAGCTGCGTGCGGCGGTGGCGTGCCTGCATCCCGCGATCGAGTTTCCGGATTCGCGCTTCGCCGACTTCGCCACGGCGGCCGGGCCGCAGCTCATCGCCGACAACGCCTGCACGCATTGGTTCGTGCTCGGGCCCGCGGTGGCGGCGTGGCAGGATCTCGACCTCGCGAATCTCGCCACGGTCGCGCGGGTGGAGGGGCAGCCGGAGCACCGGGGCCGCGGCGCGAACGTGCTCGGCGACCCCTGGACCGCGCTCACGTGGCTCGTCAACGAGGTGACGGGCCTCGGGCTCACGCTCCGGGCCGAAGAGATCGTGACCACCGGCACCACCACCGTGCCGGTGCCGCTGCGGCCGGATGCCGGCATGAGCGCCGATCTCGGGCCGCTCGGGACGCTCACGGCGCGGATCGGCCCGGCCTGAACGGAGCGGCCCCGCGCGGTCCGGCGCCCGCTACTTCAGCCGCTTGCGGATCCGCGCCGCGAGCCCGTCGCGCACGTCCCGGTAGGCGTCGAGCCGCTGCTCGCGCGAACCCTGCATGGCGGTCGGGTCCGGGGTCGGCCAGTACTCGACCTCCGCCGCCACCGTGCGGGTCAGTTCGAGGGCGGCGTGGTGGGCCTCGGGCGAGAGGCTGACGATGAGGTCGAAGTTCAGCCCCTCCCACTCCTCCAGCTGCTCCAGGGTGCGGGGGCGGTGCTTCTGCGCGTCGATGCCGATCTCGTCGAGGGCCGCCACCATGAACGGGTCGGTGGGCTCGCCCGAGCGCACGCCGGCCGACTGGACGTAGACCGACCGGCCGAAATAGTGGCGGGCCAGGGCCTCCGCGGCGGCCGAGCGCACGGCATTGAAGTTGCAGACGAAGAGCACGGACTGGACCCGCCGGCCGGACTTGCCGGCCGGATCGCCCGCAGCCTTCGCGCCCGCGGCCTCGGTCACGGGCCGCCTCCCCTCGCGCCCGCCTCCTCCATCGGGCCTCAGCCCTTCCAGTGCAGGGCGAAGATCAGGGTGAACAGGCGCCGGGCGGTGTCGTGGTCGACCTCGACCTTGCCCTCCAGGCGCTGCTTGAGGAGTTCGGACGCCTCGTTGTGGACGCCCCGCCGGCCCATGTCGATCGCCTCGATCTGGCTCGGCGAGGCGGTGCGGATCGCCTTGAAGTAGCTGTCGCAGATCATCTCGTAGTCGCGGATCACGCTGCGAAACGGGGTCAGCGACAGGAGGTGGGTCATCACCGGCTCACCCCCGGCGGTGGAGATCGCGAAGGCGAGCTTGTTTTCCACGAGGCCGAGCTTGAGCGCGTAGGGACCGCCGTCGTGGTTGGCGACCGCGAAATGGTTGGACTCGAGGATGTCGTAGATCGCGATCGCGCGCTCGTGCTCCTGGTCCGGGTTGCCGCGCCCGATCGAATCCTCGTCGAGCGAGACCGCGGCGAGCCTCCTGCGCGGGTCCGGAGCGTCGCTCGACATGGCTGGAATCCCCCGGGTTCGCGTGTGGGGCGGCCTCTCGGCGGCGCGCCGACGCCTACCTGAGGCAAGAGCGCCCGGCGGCGCAAGCCTGACTCGGGTCGAAGCGCGGCCGGGCGGGCGGCTCAGTTGAGGCGGATCGCCACCGAGCGGGCGTGACCGTCGAGTCCCTCGGCGCGGCCGAGCGTCACCGCGGCGGGGCCGAGCGCCCGCAGCGCCTCGGGGGTGCAGGAGAGGAGCGTGGTGCGCTTCATGAAGTCGAGCACCCCGAGCCCGGAGGAGAAGCGGGCCGAGCGGGCGGTGGGCAGCACGTGGTTGGGGCCGCCGACGTAGTCGCCGATCGCCTCCGGGGTGTGCGCCCCGAGGAAGATCGCCCCGGCGTTGCGCACCCGAGCGGCCAGGGCCTCGGCCTCCGCCGCCTCGATCTCCAAGTGCTCCGGCGCGAGTCGGTCGACGAGCGGGATCGCGTCGGCGAGGCGCGCCACGCGCACGATGGCCCCGTAGTCGCGCCAGCTCGCGCGGGCGATCTCGGCCCGCGGCAGGGTCGCGAGCTGGCCCTCGACCGCGCGCGCCACCGCGTCGGCGAGGGCGTCGTCGTCGGTGATCAGGATCGCCTGCGCGGCGGCGTCGTGCTCGGCCTGGGCCAGGAGGTCGGCCGCCACCCATTCGGGATTGGCGCTCCCGTCCGCCAGGATCAGCACTTCGGAGGGGCCGGCGATCATGTCGATGCCGACCTGCCCGAAGACCCGGCGCTTGGCCGCCGCCACGTAGGCGTTGCCGGGTCCGACGATCTTGGCCACCGGAGCGACCGTCGCGGTGCCGTAGGCGAGCGCGGCCACCGCCTGCGCGCCGCCGATGCGAAACACCTCGTCGACGCCAGCCAAGCGGGCGGCGGCGAGCACCAGCGGATTGGTGACGCCATCAGGCGTCGGCACCACCATGGCGAGGCGCGGCACGCCCGCGACCCGGGCCGGCACGGCGTTCATCAGCACCGAGGAGGGGTAGCTCGCCGTGCCGCCGGGCACGTAGAGGCCGACCGATTCGAGCGCCGTCCAGCGCCAGCCGAGGGTGACGCCGAGCGCGTCGGTCTCCCGGTGGTCGGCGGGCACCTGCGCCCGGTGGAAGGTCTCGATGCGCGCCCGCGCGAGATCGAGGGCGTCGAGCGCCTCGCGCGGGCAGGCCGCCACCGCGGCGTCGATCTCCCGCTCGCTCACCCGCAGGGTCTCAGGATCGACCTCCAGGCGGTCGAAGCGGCGAGTGTAGTCGACGAGGGCATCGTCCCCGCGCGCCGCCACGTCGGCGATGATCGCCCGCACGGTCTCGTCCACGTCCTCGGCCACCTCGCGCTTGACCGCGAGCAGCCGCGCGAAGTGGTCGCCGAAGGCGGGATCGCGGGAATCGAGGCGCTGCATCGCGGTGTCCGTCGCAAGGGGGCCGGTCTGGGGGCCGGTCTGGGGGCCGGGGCCGGCCCGATGGCAGAGAAATCAGGCCGCGTCGAGGGGCACCGCGTGGACGGGCCGGCTCTCCGCCTCCCAGACCGGGCCGAGGTCCTTCATGCCCGCCTCGATGCATTCGAGGTCGAGCCGGATCGCCGCGCCGCCCGCGAAGACCAGGGTGGCGGTGCCGGAGGGCGCCTCGCCCGGCTCGAAGGTGATGGCCAGGAGTTCGAGGGCGGTCTCAGGCTCGCCGCGCGGGATCCCGCGGGCGCGCACATTGAGCACGCGGTCGAAGTGCAGGCCGGCCAGACGCCGCCGGGGCGGCGCGCCATCCGGCGCGGTCCAGTCGAAGCGGCGCGCCACCAGGGCGAAGCGGCGCTCCCGGGGCAGGTAGGCGATGTCTCCGGCCCGCAGGATCGCGTCCTGCAGATGGGCCGAGACAACCGCGAGGTCGTCGGCGTCGAGGGCAGCGAGCTTCAGAAGCTCCATCTCCGCGTCCTTCACTGTCGGCGTCCTTGAGTTGGGCGAAACGGGCGCGGTCCCGAGGGGATCGCTACTCCGGGTAGGTAGCGATGCCTCCCCGCCCGGACAACCGTCGCAGCACCGCGCGGCTCACCGCGCGTTCATCTGCGGCAAGCTAAGGCTTGGTCCTGTCCCCAGGAGAAGGCCTCCTCAGGAGAATGCCTCCCTGGAGCACACTCGGCAGGAGATGGATGTGAAACGCGTGGTTCTGGCGGCGCTGGCCGCCCTGACGCTCGGCCTCGACGCGAGCGCGGCCCTCGCGCAGCCCTCTTACGGCGGCGAGGACTTCGACCGCCCGCGGCGCCGGTACGAGAACCGCTACGACGACGAGCGCCCGCGGTCCCGCTACGACGATCGCCGCTACGGCGAGGAGCGGAGCTACCGGCGCGAACGCGGCTACGGCGAGGGCTATGGGCGGGGCTTCGGTCGCGTCTGCGTGACCGCGCGCGGCAACTGCCCGACCCGTCCGGCCCCGCTCAACGCCTCCTGCGGCTGCGAGATCCCCGGCTTCGGCTTCAAGCGCGGCGCGATCGGGTACTGAGGCGGACAGCGCAGGGGAACCCCTCTCCCATGCGGGAGAGGGGCAGGGGTGAGGGTCCCGGGAGGGAGCCGCAGGAAGGCTGAACAGTGCCCGCTACCAGCACCGACGTGGTCGGCTGATCCGGAAGCGTCCCGCTCCCCTCACCACGCTCCGTGCTTCACCACGGCACCCTCCCGGGCCCTTCATCCCTGCCCTTCTCCCGCACGGGAGAAGGGTTCCCCCCGCCTCATCCTGAAGCCGGAGGGTTCGGCCCGCGGCTCAGGCCCGCTCGCGGCGGATCTGGGCGCCGCAGCGGCCGAGCTTGGCCTCCAGCGCCTCGAAGCCGCGGTCGAGGTGGTAGACGCGGTTGATGACGGTCTCGCCCTCGGCCGCGAGGCCCGCGATCACCAGGGAGACCGAGGCCCGCAGGTCGGTGGCCATCACGGGTGCGCCCTTGAGCCGGTCGACCCCCTCCACCACCGCGACGTCGCCCTCGAGCCGGATGCGGGCGCCGAGCCGCGCCAGCTCCTGCACGTGCATGAAACGGTTCTCGAAGATGGTCTCCCGGATGCGCGACTGGCCCTGGGCCCTCGTCATCAGCGCCATGAACTGCGCCTGGAGGTCGGTGGGGAAGCCCGGGAACGGATCGGTGGTGATGTCCACCGCCGCGACGCCCGCGCCGTTGCGGCGCACCCGGATGCCGTCCGGCAGGGCCGTCACCTCGGTGCCGGTCGTGGCCAGCACGTCCAGCGCGCTGTGCAGGAGGTCGGCGCGGGTGTCGCGCAGGATGACGTCGCCCCCGGTCATCGCCACCGCCATCGCGTAGGTGCCGGTCTCGATCCGGTCGGGCAGCACCTCGTGCCGCGCGCCGCCGAGGCGCGAGACGCCCTCGACCACGATCCGCGGCGTGCCCGCGCCCTCGATGCGCGCGCCCATCTTGGACAGGCAGGCGGCGAGGTCGACCACCTCCGGCTCGCGCGCGGCGTTGTCGATCACCGTGGTGCCGTGGGCGAGCGCGGCGGCCATCAGGGCGACGTGGGTGCCGCCCACCGTCACCTTCGGGAAGCTGATCTCGCCGCCGCGCAGGCCGTTGCGGGTGCGCGCCACCACGTAGCCGCCGTCGATCTCGATCGTGGCGCCGAGCCGCTCCAGCGCCATCAGCAGCAGGTCCACCGGCCGCGTGCCGATGGCGCAGCCCCCCGGCATCGACACCTTCGCCTCGCCGAACCGCGCCACCAGGGGCGCGATCACCCAGAAACTCGCCCGCATGGTCGAGACGAGGTCGTAGGGCGCCGTGGTGTCGATGACGTTGCTGGCGGTGAGCCGGATGGTCTGGCCGGTCTCGGTGGTCTGGCCGGGGCGCTTGCCCACCACCATGTGGTCGACGCCGTGATTGCCCAGGATGCGCAGCAGCGAGGCGATGTCGGCGAGCCGCGGCACGTTGGCGAGTTCCACCGTCTCGCCCGTGAGCAGGCTGGCGATCATCAGCGGCAGGGCCGCGTTCTTGGCCCCGGAGATCGGGATCTCGCCGTGGAGCGGCGCGCCGCCGGTGATGTGGATGCGGTCCATGTGATTCCCCGAACTCGATTCCTGCGACGGCCCGGCCCCGGCTGTCCTGCTGGCAGAGATGTGGCGTGGCGACCGTGCGGCTTTGCACGCGATGATGGCATCCGCGGGGCTATCGGCCACGCTTGGCCCTCAACGCCGCTCGCCCTCCGGCGGATCCGGCCGCGGCTGCGGTTCGGGCGACTCCCCCTCCTCCGCCGCGGCGCCGGCCGCCGCACGGCCGCGCACCTGCGCCTTGCGCCGCCGCAGGTTGTCCCGCAGCGCCGCCTTCAGGCGTTCCGCCCGCGGATCGTTCCTGGTCTCGCTCATCGCTCGCGACCCATCGTCGCCATGACTTATTTCCGGCTTCCGCCCGCCGGCCGGAGGCGGCAGATACGGCGGGCCCCGCCTTTAACCTGATCCAGTTACAAAGCCAGCCGGAGCGAGCGAGATCAAGGCGCGGGCCGGTCGAGACCGGCACAGCCCGCGCGCCCGGCGAGCCAGCGAAGGATCGTGATGCCCGAGACCGACTACCAGGCCCTTTTTCGCTCCGCCCTCGACCGGCTGCACGGGGAGCGGCGCTACCGCGTCTTCGCCGATATCGAGCGCGTCGCCGGCCGCTTCCCGGCCGCCCGCTGGCGCCGTCCGGACGGCGAGACGCGCGACATCACGGTCTGGTGCTCGAACGATTACCTCGGCATGGGCCAGCACCCGGAGGTGGTGGCGGCGCTCACCGAGACGGCGCAGCGCTGCGGCGTCGGCGCGGGCGGCACCCGCAACATCGCGGGCAACAATTCCCCGCTCGTGGACCTGGAGCACGAACTCGCCGACCTGCACCGCAAGGAGGCGGCCCTCGTCTTCACCTCGGGCTACGTCTCGAACCAGACCGGCATCGCCACGATCGCCAAGCTGATCCCGGACTGCCTGATCCTGTCCGACGCGTTCAACCACAACTCGATGATCGAGGGCGTGCGCCAGTCGGGCTGCGACAAGAAGGTGTTTCGCCACAACGACCTCGCGCATCTCGAAGAGTTGCTCCGCGAGGTGGGCGACCGGCCCAAGCTGATCGTGTTCGAGAGCGTCTACTCGATGGACGGCGACGTGGCGCCGATCGGGGCGATCTGCGACCTCGCCACGGCCTACGGCGCCATGACCTACCTCGACGAGGTCCACGCGGTCGGCCTCTACGGACCGCGCGGGGCGGGCATCGCCGAGCGCGACGGGGTGATGCACCGCGTCGACGTGATCGAGGGCACGCTCGCCAAGGGCTTCGGGGTGGTGGGCGGCTACATCACCGGCACGGCCGCCCTGTGCGACGCGGTGCGCAGCCACGCGCCGGGCTTCATCTTCACCACCGCGCTGCCGCCCGCCATCGCGGCCGCCGCCACCGCCTCGATCCGCTACCTGAAGCGCTCGGCGGCCGAGCGCGAGGCGCACCAGCGCCAGGCCGCCCGCACCAAGGTCGTCCTCGCCGAGGCCGGCCTGCCGGTGCTGGAGACCGACACCCACATCGTGCCGGTGATGGTGGGCGATGCGGAGCTGTGCAAGGCGGCGGCCGACCGGCTGCTGGAGCGCCACGGCATCTACATCCAGCCGATCAACTACCCCACGGTGCCGCGCGGCACCGAGCGCCTGCGCATCACGCCCTCCCCGTTCCACGGCGAGGCGCACATCGCGCATCTGGCGAAGGCCCTGGTGGAGGTGTGGGACATTCTCGACCTGCCGCGGGCCGGCACGGTGTTCGTCGAGGCGGCGGAGTAGCGCCGCCGCTCAATCCCACAGGCCGGCGTGCAGGATCTCGTGCGCCAGCGTGCGGCCCGGCTCCCGGTTGAGGCCGGGACCCGCGAGGATGAACTCGACGTCGGCGAGCCGCGGCAGGTCGGCGTCGGGGAGTTCCGTCAAGCCCTCGGGGATCAGGCTGCGGGCCTGCACCATCAGCCCGAGCCCGGCCAGGGCCGCGGCCCGCAGGCCGCTCAGGCTCGCGCAGGTGCAGGTGATCCGCCACGGCCGGCTCTCGCGCGCGAAGGCGTCGAGCACCAGGGTGCGGCTCACGCTCGGCGCCGGGAAGGTGATGAGGGGCACCGGTTCGTCGCGCGCCGGCACGAAGCCCGGCGGCCCGACCCAGACCAGCCGGTCGCGCCGCACCAGCAGCCCCTGCGTCTCGCCGACGAGGCGCTTGCCGAGGAAGAGGTCGAGTTCGCCCCGCTCCGCCTGGCCCGTGAGCAGGCTCGTGAGCGACACGGTGAGTTCGAGGTCGACCGACGGGTAGCTCGCCCGGAAATCGCGCAGCACCTCGGCAAGCCGCGTCTGCACGAAATCCTCCGAGGCGCCGAAGCGCAGCTTGCCCCGCACCGCCCCGCCGGCGAGCGTCCGCTCCAGGCGCTCATGCGCGTCGAGCACCGTGCGGGCGAAGCCCAGCACCGCCTCCCCTTCCGGCGTCGGGGCCACCGAATGGGTGTCGCGCGCGATGAGGCGCCGGCCGAGCTGCGCTTCGAGGCGCTGCACGTGCTGGCTCACGGTGGATTGGCGCAGGCCCAGTTGCTGCGCCGCCCGGCTGAAGCTGCGGCCGCGCGATACCGCGGCAAGCGTGCGGAGAAGGATCGGGTCGATCAGCCGGGTCATGCCTGCGCGATCCTCGATAGCCATCGGATCAGTTATCATGGTTTGCGATGACTGAAATCCCGCGGCGCGGCATACCGTTCCTCGGGCGGCCGATTTAGATCCGGGCCAGACACCCGCCGAGGCCGCCATGCCCGTCCGCTTCCGCCCCGACCCGTTCACCCTGATGCTGCTCGGCTGCCTCGCCCTCGGCACCGTGCTGCCGGCGAGCGGCCAGGCGGCCACGCTGATGAGCGGCGTGGCAGGCGCGGCGATGGCCCTGCTGTTCTTCCTGCACGGGGCCCGCATGGAGCGGCGCACGGTCGTCGCCGGCCTCGTGCACTGGCGTCTGCAGCTCGCGGTGCTCGGCGCGACCTTCGTGCTCTTCCCCCTGCTCGGCCTGACCGCCGGCCTGCTGGCTCCGACCCTGCTCACGCCGGCGCTCGCGGGCGGCGTCCTGTTCCTCTGCCTGCTGCCCTCCACGGTGCAATCCTCCATCGCCTTCACGGCGATGGCCGGCGGCAACGCGCCGGCCGCTATCTGCGCGGCCTCGGCCTCGAACATCCTCGGCATGGTGATCTCGCCGCTCCTCGTCGCCTTGCTGTTCCACGCGCAGGGCGGCGGCTTCGACTGGGGCGGCGTCGGCAGGATCCTGCTGCAGCTCCTCGGCCCCTTCCTGCTGGGACAGGCGCTGCAGCCGCGCCTCGGCTCGTGGCTCGGCCGGCACAAGGCCCTCACGGGCGTCGTGGATCGCGGCTCGATCCTCCTCATCGTCTATCTCGCCTTCGGCCAGGCCGCGGTGAGCGGTCTGTGGGCGCGCACGCCGCCGTCCGCCCTCCTGGTCATGCTCGCGGTGGACGGGATGCTGCTGGCCGCCATGCTGGCCATCACCACCTGGGGCAGCCGCCTGCTCGGCTTCGCGCGCCCGGACGAGATCACCATCATGTTCTGCGGCTCGAAGAAGAGCCTCGCGGCGGGCGTGCCGATCGCCACCGTGATGTTCGCGGGCCAGGACATCGGCAGCCTGCTCCTGCCGGTGATGCTCTTCCACCAGCTGCAGCTCATCGTCTGCGCCGCCCTCGCCCGGCGCTACGCCCAGGGTCCGGAGACCGCCGCGCCGGCAGGAGCGCGGATTCTCGCACCGCGTTGAGGAAGGATTCACCGCTCGCGGCGATCCTCAGGGCGAGCCAGGTTGCGTATCGGCTCCCTTCTCGGAATGACCGGCCCCGCCGCGCCCCCCGCGCGGCGGGGTTGTTGATGTTCGGCCTGCCCGGCTCAGACCACCGGACGGATCGGCCTCGACGAGGGCACGCCATCCTCTCACCCCCGTCCGCTTCCCGTTCTCAACATGTCCATCATGATGTACATGTTGGGCATGGGCGAGAGCGAGCGCACGACATGGGACGACGCTAAGAACGAGAGGAACGTCTGAGATCGCGAAATCGATTTTTCCGACCTCGACGAAGCTTTCGACGGGCGATTTGCCCTCGTGTCCGAAGATAAACGACGCGCTTACGGCGAGCAGCGCTTCAACATGCTGGTTGAAATCGGCGGCCTGATTTTCAGTATCACGTTCACTCCGCGACCGCCCAAGCACCGGATCATTTCGGCCCGCCTCGCGAGCCGGAAGGAAAGGAAGACGTATCCTGCCAAACAGCAAGACGGCTAAGGCTCGGACCGGCCGCACGAACTGGGACGCCCTCCGCGCCATGCCCGAGGAGGAAATCGAGCGGATCGCCGCCGCGGACGAGGACAACCCGGCCACGGATGAGAGTCATTGGGCCAATGCCATCGTCGTCCTGCCGAGCGGGAAGACCTCGATTCACGCCAGCTTCGACCGTGATGTCGTTGACTTCTTCAAGCGCGGCGGGCGGGGCTATCAGACCCGCATGAACGCCGTCCTGCGCCGCTACATGGAGGCGCAGCAAGCCAAGAAGGCTGACCGATAGACGAAGCCGCCGGTATCCCCGGTGGGGATTGCATCGCATCCGGGCCGGTCACGCCTCCACCCGGAATTGCGAGCCAGGTTGAGGCTTTCCTAACCATCTTGCTTCAGCGGGCGCACACCGCTCCCCCGTCACTCTCCGGCCGGACCCGACCGGAGCCGCCCGATGACCAGTGCCGTCCTGCCCCGCCGCGGCCTCGGCGCGATCCCGCTGATGCGGGCGCTGCACGGGCTCGGCCTGTTCCTGTTCGGCGGCTTCGTCTTCTTCGCCTGCTTCGCCTTCTCGGCCGCCTCGCCCTACGACGTGATCGCGATTCCGGCGATCCTGCTCTGGCTCGTGCTCGGCGTGCGGCTTTACCGGGGAGCGCTTCCCTTCGTGCTGCTGCTGCTGGTCTATGCCGGCGCCACCGTGGTGGCGCTGATGCCCTACCTCGACGAGGAGCTGTCCACCCTGTGGACGGTACAGCTCGTCTATCTCGCCGTCACCGGCATCTTCTTCGCCATGTTCTTCTCCGACGAGATCGAGCGGCGGATGGAGCTGGCCCTCAAGGTCTACACCGCGAGCACGCTGTTCTCGGCGATCCTCGGCATCGGCGGCTATCTCGGCATCATCGGCAACGATGAACTGTTCAGACGCTACGGGCGGGCGTCGGGCACCTTCCAGGACCCGAACGTGTTCGGCTCGTTCCTGATCCTCGGTGCCCTCTACCTGATGCACAACCTGCTCACCCTGCGCGCCCGCCGCCCGGTCCTGTCGGCGATCGGGCTGATGGTGCTGGTGGCGGGGATCTTCCTCTCCTTCTCGCGCGGCTCCTGGGGCAGCTTCGTGCTGGCCACCGCGCTGATGATCGGCACGCTCTTCGTCACCAGCCGGTCGCCGGCCCTGCGGCGGCGCATCGCGGCGATGAGTGTGGTCACCGCGCTGCTCGGCACGCTGGCACTCGGCGCCCTCCTGTCGCTGGGCACCGTGGCGGAGACCTTCGAGAAGCGGGCGGCGGTGACCCAGGACTACGACGAGGGCGAGACCGGCCGCTTCGGCGCCCAACTGCGCGGCATGGCCATGCTGGTCGAGGAGCCGATGGGCTTCGGCCCCGTGCGCTGGCGCCTGATCTTCACGCTCGATCCGCACAATTCCTATCTGGGCGCCTTCGCCAACGGCGGCTGGGTGGCGGGCGTGGCCTTCCTCCTCCTCGTCGTCACCACGACCTGGGTGGGCTTGCGGCTGATGATCGTGGAATGGCCCTGCCGGCGCCTCGCGCAGATCGTGGTGCCGGCGCTGTTGATGTACTTCCTCCAGGCGGTGCAGATCGATGTCGAGAAGTGGCGCCACGTCTACATGATGCTCGGCATGGTCTGGGGGATGGAGGCGGCGCGGCTGGTCTGGCTGGATCGCGGGGCCGCTCCGCAGCGGGGCGCGGTTTCCAGCGCGCGCCAAATGGTCTAGAGCCCGACCGGCTCGCCGCGGGCCGCCCGGCCCGCCCGCATCCCGGACCTCCCCCGTCGTCGCGACCGGTCCGGACAGGCCGCCCGACGACGCCCGGATCCGCGCACGCCCATGTCCAAGATCGCGAAAACCGCCGCGAAGGCCCAGACCCTCAAGCCGCGCCTGCCGCGCGGACTGGTCGACCGGGGCCCCGCCGAGATCGCGGCCACGCAGGCGATGCTCCAGACCATCCGCGAGAGCTTCGAACTCTACGGGTTCGAGGCGGTCGAGACCCCGTTCATCGAGTACACCGAGGCACTGGGAAAATTCCTGCCCGACCTCGACCGGCCGAACGAGGGCGTTTTCTCCTTCCAGGACGACGACGAGGCGTGGCTGTCGCTGCGCTACGACCTCACGGCGCCGCTCGCCCGCTACGTGGCCGAGCATTTCGACGCCCTGCCCAAGCCCTATCGCAGCTACCGGGCGGGCTACGTCTTCCGCAACGAAAAGCCGGGTCCGGGCCGCTTCCGCCAGTTCATGCAGTTCGACGCCGACATCGTCGGCGCGCCGAGCGTCGCGGCCGACGCCGAGATCTGCATGATGGCGGCCGACACCCTGGAGCGCGTCGGCATCGCGCGGGGCGACTATGTGGTGAAGGTCAACAACCGCAAGGTGCTCGACGGCGTCATGGAGGCGATCGGCCTCGGGGCCGACGATCAGGCGGGACGCCGCCTCACGGTGCTGCGCGCCATCGACAAGCTCGACCGGCTCGGCGTCGAGGGCGTGCGCCTGCTCCTGGGCCCCGGCCGCAAGGACGAGAGCGGCGACGTCACCAAGGGGGCGGGGCTGCCCGACGCGGCGATCGACCGGATCATCCGCTACGTCTCGTTCCAGGCCGCCCCCACCGAGGGCGGCGACCGCCTCGCCTTCTGGGAAAACTTCTTCGGCGGCTGGACGGACGTCGTCGGCTCGTCCGAGACCGGCCGGCAGGGCATCGCGGAACTCCACGCCATCCTGCGGCTGTGCGAGGCGGCGGGCTACGGCCACGACCGCGTCCGGGCCGACCCCTCAGTGGTGCGCGGCCTCGAATACTACACCGGCCCCGTCTACGAGGCCGAACTGACCTTCCCGGTCGTGGACGAGGACGGCCAGACCGTGCGCTTCGGCTCGGTGGCGGGCGGGGGGCGCTACGACGGGCTCGTTGGGCGCTTCCGCTCCGAGCCCGTGCCGGCGACCGGCTTCTCGATCGGCGTCTCACGGCTGTTCTCGGCCCTGCAGATCGTCAGGAGTCCCATCGTCACGCGTGCGGCCGGACCCGGCCCGGTCGTGGTGCTGGTCCTCGACCGCGAGGAGGTCGCCGCCTACCAGGCCCTCGTTGCGGGCCTGCGCGGCGCCGGCATCCGCGCCGAGATGTATCTCGGGGCCGCGGGCCTGAAGGCGCAGATGAAGTATGCCGACCGCCGCGGCGCCCCGGTGGCGATCATCCAGGGCAGCGACGAGCGCGCCCGCGGCGAGGTGCAGATCAAGGACCTGATCGAGGGCGCCAAGGCCGCCGAGGCCATCGCCAGCAACGCGGAGTGGAAGGCCGCCCGGCCCGCGCAGTTCTCGGTGCCGGAGGCCGAGATGGTGGCGCGGGTGCAGGAGGTGCTGGGGCGGCATTTCTCGTGAGAGCGCGGGCAGCGCGACGCGGAACTCCTCTCCCGTGCGGGAGAGGGGATCCCGCGCCTGCTGCGAACGGCGCGCGGTACGCATTCCACGGCCGTCGCCACGGCGACCGGCGGTTGATACAGGACGGCGGCAACGGAAGATGACACCATGACGGGCAACGGAGCCGCGCCACTCAGCCCGGCCGCGCAGGAGCGGCTGCTCGCCCTGTTCGAGGGGCAGGGCTACGCGCGCGTCGAGCCGCCGGTGCTGCAGCCGGTCGAACCCTTCCTCGAACTCTCGGGCGAGGACATCCGGCGGCGCATCTTCATCACGCAGGATGCGGGCGGGACCGAACTCTGCCTGCGGCCCGAATACACCATCCCGGTCGGGCGCCATCACCGCGCAGCCGCCGGGTCGCGGCCGGCCGATTACTGCTATCTCGGCCCGGTCTTCCGCCTGCGCGCGGGCGAGCCCGGGGAGTTCCACCAAGCGGGCATCGAATCAATCGGCCGCACCGACGTGCCGGCGGCCGATGCCGAGATCCTGGGCCTCGCGGTCGAGGGGCTGGCGCGGCTCGACCAGGAGGACCTGCGGGTGCGGCTCGGCGACATGGGCCTCATCACCGCGCTCCTCGACGCGCTCGGCGTGCCGCCCGCCGCCAAGCGGCGCTGCCTGCGCGCCGTGGCGGCCGGGCGCTCGCTCGACGACCTCGTGACGCCCGCCCCCGTGGGCGAGGCCCATGCGGGGCTCCTCAGCGCCATCCAGGGCCAGGACCCGCGGGGCGTGCGCGCCTTCGTGGAGGACGTGCTCGCCATCGCGGGCATCAGCCGGGTCGGCGGGCGCAGCGCGGGCGAGATCGCCGAGCGCTTCCTCGCCAAGGCCGCGGCGCATGCGGGCGGCGGCACGGGCCTGAGCGCGCGGGCGCGGGAGGTGATTGAGGCCTATCTCGCCGTGACGGGCGATCCCGACGGCGCCGCGGCGGCGGTGCGCGACCTCGTGCGCCATGCCGGCCTCGACGCCCCGGCCCTGCGCGACGCGCTGGCCCTGTTCGAGGAGCGCAACGGCTTCATCGCGGCGGGCGGCCTGCCGCTCGACCGCTTCACCTTCACGGGGCGGTTCGCCCGCAACCTCGACTATTATACCGGCTTCATCTTCGAGGTGGCGCAGGCGGACGGCGAGAAACCGCTGGTGGGCGGCGGGCGCTACGACGGCCTGCTCCAGCACCTCGGCAGCCCGGAGCCCCTGCCGGCCGTGGGCTGCGCCTTCTGGCTCGACCGCATGAGCACCGGGATTCGCGCCGGGGAGATCGCCCGATGAATGCCGACGCACCCCTCGTCCTCGCGGTGCCCTCCAAGGGCCGCCTGCAGGAGAATGCCGCCGCCTTCTTCGGCCGCGCCGGCCTGACGCTCGCCCAGACGAGCGGCGCGCGCGACTACCGCGGGCGCCTGAAGGGCGTGGCGGACGTGGAGGTCCGCTACCTCTCGGCCTCCGAGATCGCCGGCCAGCTCGCCAGCGGCGCGGCGCATCTCGGCGTCACGGGGGAGGACCTGATCCGCGAGACGCTCCCCGATTCGGGGGCGGGGGTCGAACTCCTCACGCCGCTCGGCTTCGGACAGGCCACCGTGGTGGTGGCGGTGCCCCAGGCCTGGATCGACGTGCGCACGATGAGCGACCTCGACGAGGTCGCCACCGACATGCGGCTGCGCCACGGGCGGCGCCTGCGCATCGCCACCAAGTACGTCAACCTCACCCGGCGCTTCTTCGCCGATCACGGGGTCGCCGATTACCGGATCGTCGAGAGCCTGGGCGCCACCGAGGGCGCGCCGGCCGCCGGCAGCGCCGAGATCGTCGTGGACATCACCACCACCGGCGCGACGCTCGCCGCCAACGCCCTCAAGGTGCTCGACGACGGCGTCATCCTGCGCTCGGAGGCGAACCTCGTCGCCTCGCTCAGCGCGCCCTGGGGCGCGACCGCCCGGGCCGCCGTGGAGGCGGTGCTCGGCCGCATCAGCGCGGAGGAACGGGCACGGACGAGCCGCGAGGTGCGGGCCGGGCTGCCGGCGTCCGGCGGGATCGACCTCGCGGCGATCGCCGCCGCCCACCAGGCGGACCTCCCCTACGGGGTGCCGGACGGCCAGTCCCCGGATGGCCAATCCCCACGAGGCGGCGAGATCGTGCTGCGCTGCCCTGCCGACGCGGTGTTCGACCTCGCCGATGCCCTCGCCCGGGCCGGCGCCCAGGGCGTGAGCGTGCGGCGCATCGATTACGCCTTCGCCACCGGCAATCCCCTGATCGAGCGGCTGAGCGCCCGACTGCGCGGCTGAGCCGCCGACGGTTTCGCCGCCGCGCGACCGCCTCAGGCGGCGGCCTACTTGCGCCAGATCCCGAGTTTCTCGGTGCGCGCGTGCCGCTCGGCCTCGACGAGGTCGGTCGTGGCCTCGGGCGTGGCTCGGCCGCCGCCGTTGTAGAGCACCACCTCGGAGAGGTCGTGCCCGTCGACCGTGCAGGTGTAGCCGGTGCCCTTGGCGGCGGGCTGGCAGGCGACCGGGCGGCCCGCGAGGTAGTTGGCGAGGTCGGCGCCCTGCGCGCCCTTGCTCCACTCCACGCCGAAGAGCCGCACGGTCCGGCCGCCGAGCTTCAGCGTCGCGGTGTCGATCACCTCGGCCACGCCCGCGAGCGAGGCCGCGGGCGGCTGCGGCGCGGCCGGGGTCGCGGGCACCAGGGTGCCGGTCTCGCCGACCTCACCGCGCGGCGCCGGAGCGCCGGACTTCGCCTCCTCGGAGGAGGGGCGTCCGCTCTTGGGCTCGATCACCGTCACCGCCCGGTTCGTGGCGGATTGATCGCCGCCGGCCAGGCTCCAGTAACCGGCGCCGACGACCAGCAGCCCGGCGAGCGCGGCGTAGACCGGCCGACGGCGCCCGCCCTGACGGACCGGACGGGCGACCGCCGGCCTCAACCCCTCGGCGGCCGGTGCCGCGGGGGCGGCGGGGGGCGGCACGGGACCGGAGGGCGGTGCTACGGCGGCGGGCGGTGCTGCGGCCGGCGTGGCCGGGCGAGGCCGCGCCTTGATCGGTCGCCCCAGCCGGGAGACGATCGCGACCGCGGCATCCCGCCACGCGGGCCGGCGCGAGGGCGGCACCTGCGCGCCGGCCGTGGCCGCGGCGGGGCCGAGCGTGATCCAATCCCGGTCCGAGATGGCGGGCTCCGGGACCGCCGCCGGACTCTCGGAGATCGAAGCGACCGGGGCCGGTGCCGCCTCCCGCGGCGCCTGGGACGCGGGGGCCTCATGGAGCGCCGGGGACTCTTGGAGCGCAAGGGACTCTTGGAGCGCAGGGGACTCCCGGGCCGGGAAGGGTTCCCGGGGCGGCGCCGCGGCCTCGGGCGGCAGGAAGAGGCGTGGATGCTGGTGGCGCAGCTCGCCGATCAGATCGGCGAGCGTGAACGGAACCGTCGCCCCGTCCTGCTGGCGCGTGCGGGGCGTCCCGTCGCGGCCGACCACCTGATAGCCCGGCGGCGCATCGATCGCCCGCACGGCGGATGCGGCCAGCAATTCGAGGGTGCGCCGCGCCACCTCGACCGGCCGCTGCCGGTCGATCTCGGCCCGAATGGAGGCCTGCACGGTCTCACGTGAGGTCATGTCCGCTCGTCTGTCCGTCTTCTCGTCGCGGCCCCATGGACCCTACCCCAGATGACGCTCGGATGCAGCGTCCCGCCGATCGCCGAGCGCGAACGGCCCGGGACAACGCCGCTCGATTCAACGTTCCCCCGCACCGGCCCTCCGGCTGAGGACGCCGCGGCGAGACGCGGGCCCCGGTCAATCCTGATGGGCCACACGGTCGCGGCTCAGCACCCGACTCGATTCCGACACGATCACCGGCCGCCCGCCGGCGAAGCTCAGCGCGAGGCGAACCGCCACCGTGCCCTCCGAGCGAACCCCCCGGTCGGGATTGGCGGCCATGAAGTCGACCGTGCTGTCGACCTGGCAGGTGGCGAGGCCGGCGTTGCAGGCGGTGCGGATCGAGTCGGGCCGGGCCCGGTAGCGCCGCTCGGGCCAGCGCGCCAGGAAGCGCCGCTTCTCGGAGAGGAGAGCGGCGAGGCTCATCGGCCGGCCGTGAAACACCACCCGGTCGCCGTAGAAGCGCGGGGTCGTGCCGAGCACGACGCCGTTGGGCTCCGAGAAGCTGGCGAAATAGGCGCGGGCGAGATCCTGGGACGCCACCGCCCAGTCCTGCATCCGGTCGTCCGAGGCGGGCATCGGCTCGGGGGCGCGGCGTGGCGGCCGGGCGGCGAGGCGCTCGGCCCGCCGCGCGGCCCGGCGCTCCTCGGCCTGCGCGGCCCGGCGGGCCGCCGCCGCCCGGGCGGCCGATTCCGCCTCGCGTCTGTCGGCGCTCCGCGTCGTCCGCCCCTCGGCCCGCTCGGACACGGGCGCGCGCTCGGCGCCGCGCCGGGCCGGCCTCGGCTCGGCCGAGAAGGACGGGGCCGGCTCGCGCGGCTTCGCGGCGGGCTCGGAGGCCGGCTTGGCCGGTGGATCGACCCAACTCGGCTGCGCCCGGGCCGGGCCGGCGGCGAGGAGCGCGCCGGAGACGAGGCAGATCAGGGCGGCCAACGGGCGGGGGCGAGCAGGCATGGCGGCACCGGAGCGGGAGGGGCTGTGTGAGAACGTTCATGGCTACCGCGACGGTTCCACCCCGTCGATGGGTGCGAAGCGAGGCCGCAGGACTTGTCAACGCCCGGAGCGACCCCACCTCTGGGTCAACCCGGGTCCGGGCCCCTCTCGCGGTCGAGGCGTCGATCGTGATGTCGGACCCCTTCTCTGCCGTTGTGCTGACGCGGCACGATCGCACTGGAGGGTTCGCCATGTCCGGCACATGGTCCGGCACATGGGCGTCGTCGCCGTCACGTTCGCCCGGCCACCCCGGAGGTGCCGATGGCCGACGTTGAGCGTCCGCGTCGAGGCCTCCTCGTCGTCAACCGGCGCGCGCGCAGCGGCGAGCTCGATCTCGACGAGATCAGGGCGGTGCTGCGCCGCGGCGGCATCGAGCCGGTCGACCCGGCCGCGCCGGACCGGGATTGCAAGGACCTGATCCGCGAGGCGCAAAAGACCTGCGACCTCGTCATCCTGGGCGGCGGCGACGGCACGCTGAACGCGGCCGCACAGGCGCTGGCCGAGGGCACCCTCCCGCTCGGGATCCTGCCGCTCGGCACAGCCAACGACCTCGCCCGCAGCCTCGGCCTGCCCAGCGATCCGGTCGCGGCCGCGGAGGTGATCACCCAGATGCCGGCGCGGCCCGTCGACCTCGGCTGCGTCAACGGCCACTACTTCTTCAACGTCGCCAGCGTCGGCTTCTCGGCCGATCTCGCCGGGGAGCTGACATCGGACCTCAAGCGGCGCTTCGGCACCGTCGGCTACGCGGTGGCGGCCGTGCGGCTGCTGCGCCGCTCGCGCCCCTTCACGGTCTACATCGAGCACGACGGCACCGTGGAGACGGTGCGCACCATCCAGGTCTCGGTCGGCAACGGGCGCCACTACGGCGGCGGGATGACGGTGCAGGAGGACGCGTCCGTGGACGACGGCCTGCTGCACTTCTACAGCCTGGAGGTCGCCCATTGGTGGCGCCTGCTCGCGCTGCTGCCGGCCCTGCGCCGCGGCACGCAGGGGAAGGCCGCGGACGTGCGCGCCTTCGAGACCACCGAGGTCGTGCTGCGCACCCGGAAACCGCGCCCGGTCAACACCGACGGCGAGCTCACCACCTACACGCCGGCCCATATCCGGGTCGTGCCGAGGGCGGTCCGGGTTCACGCGCCGCCGCTCGGGGCGCCGGCCTCCGGCGGAACCGCCTGAGACCGGGCGGCATTGAGGGCGGCCCTCGTCGGCTGCTCTTGGGTCACCCGTCGATTTTCATCAGGTCACAGTTCTGGCATCGACGATGATGTACCTGGTCGGCGCGCGAAGGCAGCGGCATCACGGGCCTTCCGCCTGACTGGCCGGGCAGGACACTCAGGGCAAGACACTCAGGGCAAGACACTCAGGGCAAGACACTCAGGGCAAGACACTCAGGGCAAGACACTCAGGGCAAGACACTCAGGGCAAGACACTTAGGGACAGAGCGAGGGGAGCGTGGACAGCATCATGCAGTTGGCCGCCGATCCGGCGGCGTGGGCGGCCCTGGCGACGCTGATCGTCATGGAGGTCGTGCTGGGGATCGACAACCTGATCTTCATCTCGATCCTGACGAACAAGCTGCCGGATTCCCGGCAGACCTCGGCCCGCCGCATCGGCATCGGGCTCGCGCTGATCCTGCGCCTCGCGCTGCTGGGGACGGTCGCCTACATCGTCCACCTCACCCAGCCGGTCATCGAGGTGTTCGGCCGCGGCTTCTCCTGGCGCGACATCATCCTGATCGCCGGCGGCCTGTTTCTGCTCTGGAAGGCCACCAAGGAGATCCACCACAACGTCGACCCGGATACCGACGAGGAGGGGGAGGCCAAGCCGGCGAGCATCGGCTACAGCGCGGCGATCGCGCAGATCCTGCTCCTCGACCTCGTCTTCTCCATCGACAGCATCATCACGGCGGTGGGCATGACCGACCACGTGGAGATCATGGTGGTGGCGGTGGTGGTCGCCGTGGCCGTGATGCTGCTCGCGGCCGACCCGCTCTCGCGCTTCATCGCCGCCAACCCGACCGTGGTGATGCTGGCGCTGGGCTTCCTGATCATGATCGGCATGACGCTGATCGCGGAGGGCTTCGGGGCGCACGTGCCGAAGGGCTACGTCTACACCGCGATGGCCTTCTCGGCCGGCATCGAGGTGCTGAACATCTTCGGGCGCCGGGCCCGCAAGGCCAAGAACGCGGCCCAGAGAGCGGGCACAGGCACCGGCAAGGGCGCGGCCGGGCACGGGACGGCGGGCAGGCCCGCCGCCTGACCGGGCGTTCGGGCGGCGCGTCAGGGCAGCGGGTTCGCCGCCGCCTCCGCCTCGGCGGCGCAGGTCGCCGGGTCGGGCGCCACCGCCGGCTCCGCCAGCGCCCGGGCGAGCTCCGCCCGGGCTTTCTCCAGATCGGCACGGAAGGCGTCGCTGCCGAGAAGCCCAGCGAACAGGGCCGCGCCGTTGGTGCGGCCGGCCTCCACGTCGCTGCGCCAGTGGACGCCGCAGACCATCCGGCTCTCGCCGTAGAGGCGCCCGCGCTGCAGCACCGCCGTGGCCTGCGCGGGCGCGGCGGCGGCCAGGATCAGCGCGTAGGTCCAGCCCTCGGTGGCGTGGCCGGACGGGTAGGACCAGCTGGCCGCGAGCCGCTCGCTGCGCGGCACGCAGATCGGCAGGTCGTTGCCGAGATGCGGGCGCGGGCGCCGGTAGAGGCCCTTGGGCGCGTCCACGGCCGCGATGACGTCGAGGCGGGTCCGCTCCAGAAGGGCCAGCAGGGCGGGCACGCGCGCGGGGGTCAGACGCGTGCCGAGCGCGCAGGAGAAAGCCGCCAGGAGATGCTGCGCCCCGCCCTGCACGTCCGCGGTGGCGAGCGCCCAGCGGCCCGTGTCCTTGAAGGCGCGGGTCCCCGCGTAGGTGAGCCGGTCGCCCGCCTCCGCCTCCGTGCCGGGCTTGGGCGGCGGCGGCAGGATCGCGCGGGTGTCGAGCGTCCCGGCCGCCAGGTAGGGGACGCGGGCGGGGGCCTGCGGCAGGACGGGATCGGCCGAGACCGGCGGCGCGGCCTCGCGGGCGAGAGCCGGGACGGCCAGAACCAGGGCGGCGAGGGTGGGCAGACGACGGCGCATGGCGATCCGGGTGCGGAGGGGCGGCGGCTCGCGAGACCTGTCGCGTCCTCGTCCGGCGGCAAGCCGCGACATCCTGGCCCGCCAGGCGGGCGGCGGGCCGCCGCCGGATCGCGCGCAAATCGCGCGATCGCATTGAGCACCGCTTAACCACGGCCTCATCCGGGCGGCGAAGAAGGACGCCGCTTAACCCCCCGTCGACGCCGCCGCCGTCACAAGACGAGATGCGGGGTTCGATGGACGAACCCGTCCCTTCCTCGATGGAAGCCTGGCCCCGCATCTCGGTCCTGCGTTGCGGAGAGTCCCGTGGCCCTGCCTCACCTTCGCCCTCTCGATACGGTTTCGGATCCGGGCGCGGACGAGCAGGCCCCCCGCCCGGCGCCGGCCCGGCGCCAGCGCATCCTGCACGTCTTCCGGGCGCCGGTGGGCGGGCTCTTCCGCCACGTCCTCGACGTCGCCCGGCTGCAGATCGCGGCGGGCCACGAGGTCGGCGTCTTCTGCGATGCGAGCACCGGGGGCGAGCGCGCCGCGGCGGTGCTGGCCGAGTTGGCGCCCAGGCTCGCGCTCGGCCTCACCCGGGTGCCGATGCGGCGCAACCCGCACCCGCTCGACCTCTCGGCGATCGCCGGCCTGTACCGCCTGGCGGGCCGCATCCGCCCGACCGTCCTGCACGGGCACGGCTCGAAGGGCGGCCTGTTCGCCCGGATCGCCGTCATGCCCCGCGGGCTGGCCGATCCGGTGCGCGCCTACACGCCCCACGGCGGCAGCTTCAACTACCGGCCGGGCACGCCCCTGCACCGGGTCTACATGGCGGCCGAGGCGGCGCTCACCCGGCGCACCGACATCTTCCTGTTCGAGAGCGAGTACATCGCCGGCCGCTACCGCACCTACGTGGGCGAGACCGACCGGCTGGTGCGGATCGTTCACAACGGCATCGACGCCTCCGAATTCGCGCCGATCCAGCGCGCGCCGGACCCCTTCGACCTCGTGTATATCGGCGAGCTGCGCGACGCGAAGGGCGTGCCGGTGCTGTTCGACGCGCTGGCGCGCCTGCGCAACGCCTTCGGCCGCCGCCTGACCCTGCTGGTGGTGGGATCCGGGCCGGACGAGGCCACCCTGAAGGCCCGGGCCGACAGCCTCGGCCTCGGTGCCGCGATCCGCTTCGAACCGCCCCAGCCGATCCGCGCGGCCCTCTGCCGCGGCCGGGTGATGGTGGTGCCCTCCTTCGCCGAATCCCTCCCCTACGTCGTGCTGGAGGCTGCCGCCGCGGCCCAGCCGCTCGTCGCCACCACGGTCGGCGGCATCCCGGAGATCTTCGGGCCGGCCGCGGGCGCGCTGGTGCCGCCGCGCGACGTGGAGGCCCTGGCTCTCGCGGTGCTGCGCAAGCTCGATCAGCCCGAGGAGGCGTGCCGGGACGAGGCGGCGGGTCTCAGCGCCTTCATCCGCGCCCGCTTCTCCATGCAGCGCATGGCGGACGGCGTGCTCGCCGGCTACGCCGCCGCCCACGAGCAGCGCGGCGACATACAGCCCGTTCCGGGCGCGCCCGCGCCGTCGCGCTGAGGCGCGGCCGTCCCGCCTCCGCCGCCATCCCCCGCCCGCGCGGGCCGCCCCGCCAGCCAGCCGGATCAACCGTCATGAGTGCCTTCGACGTCCGCGACATCCTGAAGACGGCCGCGGCCCAGCAGGCGGAGGCCGGGCCGGCTCCCGCGCGCGGGCGGATGCCGCCGGCCGAGAACGTCGTCGCGCCCCGCGCAGACGCGCCGCTCTCGCCGGTCGTCGTCGCGGGCTGCGTGCGCCTCGTCGAACTGGTCCTGGTGGCGGCCACCGGGCTCGCGGCCCACGCGGCCGTCCTGGGCGGCGTGGTGCCGCTCAACCTCGTCTACATCGCCGCGATCGCAGCGCTCGCGGTGCTCACCATCGCGGTGCTGCAGGCCGCCGGCACCTACGGCATCCGGGCCTTCCGGGCGTTCTTCACGGCCGGCACGCGCGTCGTGGTCGCCTGGTCGCTGGTCTTCCTGATGGCCGGCACCGTGCTGTTCTTCGCCAAGCTCGGCGACCACTACTCGCGGCTGTGGCTCGGCACCTTCTACCTCGCGGGCCTGAGCGTGCTCCTCACCGAGCGGCTCATCCTGTCCCTGGTGATCGGCGCGCAGATGCGCCGGGGCCGCTTCGACCGGCGCACCGCCATCGTGGGCGGCGGCGAGCCGGCCGAGGCGCTGATCCGCTCCCTGGAGCACCAGAGCGATTCCGGCATTCGCATCGTCGGCGTGTTCGACGACCGCAACGACGGGCGCTCCGCCGACGTGGTGGCGGGCTACCCGAAGCTCGGCACGGTGAGCGACCTCGTGACCTATGCCCGCCACACCCGGCTCGATCTCGTCGTGTTCACCCTGCCCATCTCCGCCGAGGGCCGCATCCTGGCGATGCTGTCCAAGCTGTGGGTGCTGCCGATCGACATCCGCCTCTCGGCCCACGCGAGCAAGCTGCGCCTGCGTCCGCGCTCCTACTCGTATCTCGGCTCCGTGCCGGTGCTCGACGTGTTCGACAAGCCCATCGCCGACTGGGACGTGGTGGTGAAGAGCCTATTCGACCGCGTGGTCGGCGGCCTGATGCTGATCGGCTTCGCGCCCGTCATGATCGCGGTGGCGCTCGCCGTGAAGCTGACCTCGCGCGGGCCGGTGTTCTTCCGCCAGAAGCGCTACGGCTTCAACAACGAGCTGATCGAGGTCTACAAGTTCCGCTCGATGTACGTCGACCAGAGCGATTCGGGTGCCGCGAAGCTCGTCACCCGGGGCGACCCGCGGGTGACCCCGGTCGGACGCTTCATCCGCAAGACCTCGCTCGACGAGCTGCCGCAGCTCTTCAACGTGCTGAAGGGCGACCTCTCCCTCGTCGGCCCGCGACCGCACGCGCTCCAGGCCAAGGCCGCCAACACGCTCTACGATCAGGTGGTCGACGGCTACTTCGCCCGCCACAAGGTCAAGCCGGGGCTGACCGGCTGGGCCCAGATCAACGGCTGGCGCGGCGAGACCGACACCAGCGAGAAGATCCAGCGCCGGGTCGAGCACGACCTCTACTACATCGAGAACTGGTCGGTGCTGTTCGACCTGCGCATCCTGGTGAAGACACCCTTCGCGCTGCTCAAGGCCGAGAACGCCTACTGACCGCCGCCCCCTCACCCCGCGAGCGGCGCGAAGAAGCAGAACACGTAGTCGCCGCGGTGGCACCAGTGGAAGTTGCCGTCCTTGCTCGGGCGGACCTTGGCCAGGGGCACGAAGATGCCGTGGGTGCGGTAGCCGCCCGGCACCTCCACGGCGTCCTGCACCGGCTCGCAATCGTGGTCGGAGCAGCACTCGTAGGGATACCACGAGTGTGCCGGCTGGATGAGCGCGAGCGCGACGAGCAGCGCAGCTTTCATGGGTGGCTGACCCTCCCCCTGTGCCGATCGGCCGAGCCCGATCGGTGCCGATCGGACAAGCCGGGTCGGTGCCGACCGGTCATGCCGGAGCGACCGCGGCCCGGCGCGAGGCCGAATCGTCAGCCGATACGGCATTCCTCGTGCCAGTTCGGGGGATCTGCCATTCACAAAGGTTAGAGCGGAGCGCGCCGCCGCCGGGGCGGCGCCGCGCTCGGCCTATTCGGCGGCGATCGAGGCCGCGGCCGGGGGCACGGGCACGACCCGGGCCGCGCAGAACTTGAATTCCGGGATCTTGCCCATCGGGTCCAGCGCCGGGTTGGTGAGGAGGTTGGCGGCGGCCTCGGCGTAGCAGAACGGCATGAACACCATGCCGTCCGGCACGTCGCGGTCGGAGCGCACCTTCACCTCCACGGCACCGCGCCGGGTCTCCAGCCGCACCCGGTCGCCGGGCACGAGGCCGAGGCGGCCGAGTTCCCGCGGCCCCATCAGCGCCATCGCCTCGGGCTCGATCGCATCGAGGATCCCGGCCCGCCGGGTCATGGAGCCGGTGTGCCAGTGCTCCAGCACCCGGCCCGTCGAGAGCACCATCGGGAACTCGGTGTCGGGCACCTCGTCCGGGGGCACGATCGCGGCGGGCACGATCTTCGCCCGGCCGCTCTCGGTGGGGAAGCCGGCGTAGAAGATGATCTCATGGCCGGGCTCGTCGGGCGCGTCCACCGGGTAGGTCACCGCGCCCTCGCGCTCCAGGCGATCCCAGGTGATGTTCTTGAGGGAGGGCATCACCTGCGCCATCTCGGTGAAGACGTCGGCGGGGCCGCGATAGGACCACGACAGGCCGAGGCCCCGGGCGATCTCCTGGATGATCCACCAATCCTGGCGCGCATCCCCGGGCGGGGGCACCACCGGGCGGGCCATCTGCACCCGCCGGTCGGTGTTGGTGAAGGTGCCGGCCTTCTCGGCGAAGGCCGAGGCCGGCAGCACCACGTCGGCGTGGAAGGCGGTCTCGGTGAGGAAGAGGTCCTGCACCACGAGGTGGTCGAGCATCGCCAGCGCCCCGCGGGCGTGGTTGAGGTCGGGATCCGACATCGCCGGGTTCTCGCCCTCGACGTACATGCCCCGGATCTGCCCGGCGTGGATCGCCTTCATGATCTCGACGACGGTGAGGCCCTGCTTGGGATCGAGCGACTGGCCCCAGAAGGTCTCGAACAGCTCCCGCACCGCCGGCTTCTCGACGGATTGGTAGTCGGGATAGACCATCGGGATCAGGCCGGCGTCGGAGGCGCCCTGCACGTTGTTCTGGCCGCGCAGCGGGTGGAGGCCCGTGCCCGGACGGCCGATCTGGCCGGTGGTGAGCGCGAGCGCGATGAGGCAGCGGGAATTGTCCGTGCCGTGGACGTGCTGGCTCACCCCCATGCCCCAGAAGATGATCGAGGCGCGCGAGCGGGCGTAGAGGCGGGCCACCTCCCGCAGGGTCTCGGCCGGGATGCCGCAGACCTTTTCCATCCGCTCGGGGGTGAACTCGCGGATCCGCTCCTTGAGCGCGTCGAAGTTCTCGGTGTAGCCGGCAATGTACTGCTGATCGGTGAGGCCCTCCTCCACGATCACGTTGAGCATCGCGTTCAGCATCGCCACGTCGGAGCCCGGCTTGAAGGCGAGGTGCCGGTAGGCGTGGCGCGACAGGACCTGACGCCGCGGATCCATGATGATCAGCTTGGCGCCGCGCTCCTTGACGGCGTTCTTGATGAAGGTGGCGGCGACCGGGTGGTTCACGGTCGGGTTGGCGCCGATGATCACGATCACCTCGGCGTCGAGGGCCGCCGAGAACGGCGCGCTCACCGCGCCCGAGTTCAGCCCCTCCATCAGCGCCGCCACCGACGAGGCGTGGCAGAGCCGCGTGCAATGGTCGACGTTGTTGGTGCCGAAGCCGAGCCGCACCAGCTTCTGGAACAGATAGGCCTCTTCGTTCGAGCCCTTGGCCGAGCCGAAGCCCGCCAGGGCACTGCGCCCGTGCGTGTCGCGGACCGCCTTGAGGCCGCCGGCGGCGCGCTCCAGCGCCTCCTCCCAGGTCGCCTCGCGGAAATGCGTCCAGGGATTGGCCGGATCGACCTGATCGTTGACGTGCTTGGGCACGTTGTCGAGGCGGATCAGCGGCTTCGTCAGCCGGTGGGGATGGTGGACGTAGTCGAAGCCGAAGCGGCCCTTCACGCAGAGCCGGTTGCGATTGGCCGGGCCGTCCTTGCCCTCGGCGTAGACGATGCGGTCGTCCTTGACCTTGTAGGAGACCTGGCAGCCGACGCCGCAATACGGGCAGAGCGAGTCGACCGAGCGGTCGGGATAGACGACGCGCTCCTGCTCGTCGTTGAGGTAGGCGGACGGCATCAGGGCGCCGGTCGGGCAGGCCTGGACGCACTCGCCGCAAGCGACGCAGGTCGACTGGCCCATCGGGTCGTCGAAGTCGAACACCACCTTGGCGTCGGCATTGCGGTAGGCCATGCCGATCACGTCGTTGACCTGGACCTCGCGGCAGGCCCGGACGCAGAGGTTGCACTGGATGCAGGCGTCGAGGTTGACCCGCATGGCCGGGTGGCTCGAATCCGGGTGCCAGCGCTCCTCGGTGGGGAAGCGGCTCTCGGTCACGCCCGCGAAATCGGCCTGCGCCCAGAAATGCGAGTCCGGGTCGTGGGCGGTCGCGCGTTCCGGCTGGTCGGCGACCAGAAGCTCCATGACCATGGCGCGGGACTTCACCGCCCGGTCGCTCTGGGTCTTCACCTTCATGCCGACGGCCGGCACGCGCTTGCAGGAGGCGGCGAGCACGCGCTCGCCCTCGATCTCGACCATGCAGGCGCGGCAATTGCCGTCCGGCCGGTAGCCCGGGGCGGGCTTGTGGCAGAGATGCGGGATGTGCGTGCCGAGGCGGCGGGAGATCTCCCAGAGGGTCTCGCCGGGCCGCGCCTCGACGGTCTGCCCGTCGAGTTCGAACACCACGCCCGGGATGCCGGCCGGCATCTCGCGCAGGCCCGCCGTGCCGCTCGGCGCAGGTCCCGCCTGCCCGCCCGACTTCGGACCCTGCGAGTAGGCGCCGCCTTGCGCCCCCCTGCCCTCTCCGCCCGCGTCCTGCGGGCCGGCGGGGCCGGTGACGAGGGGATCGCCGCCGGCGGGCTTGCTGGTCTGGGTGCCGCTGCTCATGGTCGTGCTTTCGCTTGTCGGGCCTGCCGCGCTACTCGGCCGCCATGGGCCGCGGCGTCGGAAACAGGTCCGGGAAATACTTGATGACGCTGGTGAGCGGGTTCGAGGCCGCCTGCCCCAGGCCGCAGATCGAGGCGTCGCGCATGCAGTCCGAGAGCTCGCCGAGGAGGTCGGTGTCCCAGACGCCGTGCTCCATCAGCATGCGGGCCTTCTGGGTGCCGACCCGGCAGGGCGTGCACTGGCCGCAGGACTCGTCCTCGAAGAAGCGCATCAGGTTGAGCGCCGCCCCGCGCACGTCGTCCTGGTCCGAGAGCACCACGACGGCGGCCGAGCCGATGAAGCAGCCGTACTTCTCGAGCGTGCCGAAATCGAGCGGGATGTCGTCCATCGAGGCCGGCAGGATGCCGCCCGAGGCGCCGCCCGGCAGGTAGGCCGCGAAGCCGTGCCCCTCGGCCATGCCGCCGCAGAACTCCTCGATGAGTTCGCGGATGGTGACGCCGGCCGGGGCGAGCTTGACGCCGGGCTCCTTCACCCGGCCCGAGACCGAGTAGGAGCGCAGGCCCGTGCGGCCGTTGCGACCGAAGCTCTTCCACCAGCCCGCACCCTTCTCGATCAGGTCGCGCACCCAGTAGAGCGTCTCGACGTTGTTGATCAGCGTCGGGCGGCCGAACAGGCCGACTTGGAACGGGAAGGGCGGCTTGTGGCGCGGCAGGCCGCGCTTGCCCTCCAGGCTCTCGATCAGCGAGGATTCCTCGCCGCAGATATAGGCCCCGGCCCCGCGCCGCAGGTGGAGGCGCGGCCCGCCCGGAGGCAGCTTGGCGATCTCGCGCGCCAGGATCTCGCGGGCGATCGGATACTCGTCGCGGATGTAGAGGTAGACGTCCTCCGCCTCGACCACGTGGGCGCCGATCAGCGTCCCTTCGAGGAAGCGGTGGGGGTCCGTGTTGAGGTAGAGCTGGTCCTTGAAGGTGCCGGGCTCGCCCTCGTCGCCGTTGACCGCCATCAGGCGCGGCCCGGGCTCGCCGCGCACCGAGCGCCACTTGCGCCCCGTGGGGAAGCCCGCCCCGCCGAGGCCCCGCAGCGAGCCGTCGTCGAGGATCGCCAGCACCTGATCGACCGTGAGATCGCCGGAGCGCAGACGCTCCAGGCTCGCGTAGCCGCCGCCCGCCCGGTAGGCGTCGTAATCGACGTAGTCCGGGAGATGCGCGTGGGTGTCGCCCGCGGCGACCGCCGCCTTGACGCTCTCGGGCGTGGCCCGGTGCAGGAAGTTGTGGCCGACCTCCGCGGCGGGCGCGTGGTCGCACAGGCCCACGCAGGGCGCGCGCACCACCCGCACCTGACCGCCGATCTCGGCCTGGAGCGCCGCCAGCAGGTCCTCGGCGCCGTGCATCGCGCAGGTGATGCTGTCGCAGACCCGCACGGTGAGCGCCGGCACCGGGTTCTCGCCCTCCTTCACCACGTCGAAATGGGCGTAGAAGGTCGCGGTCTCGAACACCTCCGCGAAGGCGAGATCCATCTCGTCGGCCAGCGCCGCGAGGTGTGGAGCGCTGATCTGGCCGTAGGTGTCCTGGATCAGGTGCAGGTGCTCGATCAGGAGATCTCGCTGCCGGGACGCGTCGCCGAGCAGGCCGGCGATCTCGGTCTTGGCGCGGGGATCCACCTGGCGGCCCTTCGGAACGGGCCTCGCCCGCTCGCGTCCGCGTCCCGGATGATCGAAGCGCTGAACGCGCGTAACGTCGTGCTGGCTCATGGCCTCACCGTACCATCTGGCATACAAAATACAAGCAGCGGTGCGAGCCTACGCTCGGGGAGTGATCGACCCGGGCTTGAGGGGCGGCGGTGGAGGCGGGGAACCCGGGGCCAGCGCCCGATTCCGATCGCCGCGCCCGACGCGACGAACCGTCCCTCTCACGGGGCCGGAGAATAAGGGTCCGGCCCGCCGCAGTCAGGGTAGGCCGTCTTCGACCTAGGTCCAAGCCTTCTGCAGAGGACAGGCATTCAGGACGGCTGGAGGCTTCCCCGGGTGCTCCTCTCCAGGGGATTCGTCCGCCGCGGCCGGCCCGGCTCACTGGCCACCGAACGTCCGCAGCGGACGGCCGGCCTCCGAGCGGTGACCCATCGTGACGCCGGCGGCATCGAGTTCCACGACCCGCGGCCCGGCCACCGCGTTGAGGTCGGCCTCGAAGGCATCGAGGGCGGCGTTGGCGGCCTCCCGGGGCGCCTCGCCGCCATGCTGGGCCGCCGAGAGGCGTTCGAGCAGATCCTCGGCCATGCGCGGCGTCAGCGGCGGGCGCGCCTCGGCCAGATAGGCTTGCGCCACGCGGCGCGGCCAGTCGGGATGCGGGGTTTGGTGTTCGATCGGCATCAGCGTTCCTCCGTGCGGGGAAACGCGTCGCGGCGGCTTTCGTCCCCTGGGCCGCTCAGGCGGCGGAAGCGGTCTGGAGTCCGCCCACGGTGGACCGGAAGGCGTTGAGAAGCGCGGTGTCGAGCTTGCCGCCCATCCCTTCCATCACCACCCAGGCGTCGGCCGCGTTCAGCGGGGCGCGGTAAGGGCGGCGCTCGGTCAGGGCCGAGTAGATGTCGCAGATGGTGACGAGGCGGACGAGGTCGGGGATCTCTCCGCCCCGAAGCCCGTCCGGATAGCCGGAGCCGTCGAGCAGTTCGTGGTGATGGCGCACGACGCCGAGGGTCTCGGCGTCGAAGCCCGGCTGGGCCGCGAGGAGGTCCGCGCCGATCGCGGGGTGCGTGCGCATGATCGCGAGTTCGTCCGGCGTCAGGCTGCTCGGCTTGGCCAGGATGGCGCGCGGGATCTTCGCCTTGCCGACGTCGTGCAGCAGGGCCGCCCGGGCGAGGCGGTGCTGGTCGCTGCGGCGGAAGCCGAGGACGCTCGCGAAGACCGCCGCATGACCGGCCACGCTGAGGGAGTGCTGGTAGACCTCGCTCTGGTGCGACCAGATCGTCTCCAGCCACGCCTGGATCCCAGCCTCGGAGATCGCGTCGAGGACGATCTCGGTGCCGGCCTCGACATCCTCGTGGGACAGCGCCCGGCCGGATTCCGCGGCATCGAACAGGCCGGTCACGAGCGCGCAGGCCTCGACGGCTTGAGCGCGGATCTGCACCCGCGGCTCGCGCGCGCGCTCGGCCGCGGACACCTGCACGAGATCGAGAAGGGCGGCGGACAGGGCGGCGCGGGAGGTGAAGGGCGGCAGGATCCGGGAGGCCCCGAGCGCCCGCGCCTTGGCGAGCGTGGCCGGCGTCAGGTCCCGCGCCAGGCACAGGCAGGGTCTCATGCGGGCGCGCAGATGGCTCATCAGGCCGCGCAGGCTCGCCAGGAGGGATGGATCGTCGAGGGCGACGTCGAGCAACACGGCGAGCACGGTGCCGGGCGGTTGGCGCTGCCCGGGTTCGATCACCCGGCAGGGCAGGTGGCAGGTGACGCTGTGGGCGAGCGAGTGGGCTTTCTTGGGATCGTCCGAGACCAGGAGAATGAAGCCGTCGGTCATCGTCGCGTTCCGCAGGCCTTCATCGGCACAGGAGGAGATCTGCCGGCGGGCCCACGGCCCACCGCGATCATCCCGGCACTTTGCCGGATTGATGGTTAAGCTTTCCTCTAGCTTCGGCGATCCCGCGAAGGGCCGTGCTCGCAGGCCGTTGGGACGGACGCAAGGTCAGATACTACGACGCCGTTGTGCCGCTTCTTTGGATTCCTTCGAGCGAGCGCCTGCCCTCGAGGCAGGATGGGTTACGACCCGACGATGTCCCGGAACGCCGAAGGCCCGCGCGGGGAGTCGCGCGGGCCTTCGATGATCGCCACGATGCCTCCGGGCACGATGTCCCGGAGGATGATCCGGAACCAGGCCGTCAGTACTTGCGGATCAGGCTGACGAGCCGGCCCTGGATGCGCACGCGGTCCGGGCCGAGCACGCGGGTCTCGTAGGCCGGGTTGGCGGCCTCGAGGGCGATCGACGAGCCGCGGCGGCGCAGGCGCTTGAGCGTGGCCTCCTCGTCGTCGATCAGCGCCACCACGATGTCGCCGGTATTGGCCGTCTCCTGCCGGCGGATCACCACGAGGTCGCCGTCGAGGATGCCCGCCTCGATCATCGAGTCGCCGCGCACTTCGAGCGCGTAATGCTCGCCGCCGGCCAGGAAGTCGGGCGACATCGCCACGCTGCGGCTCTGGGACTGGATCGCCGAGATCGGCGTACCGGCGGCGATGCGGCCCATCACCGGGATGGCCACCGAGCCCGACCGGTGATCGTCCACCGCCACCCCGGCGGGCATGGCGGGCTTGGCGACCGGCTCCTTGGCGCGCCCGCCCTCGACCACGCTCGGGTTGAAGCGCACCACCTCGGCGGAGGGCGCGCTCACCGTCTCGGGCAGGCGGATCACCTCGATCGCCCGGGCGCGATTCGGCAGCCGGCGCAGGAAGCCCCGCTCCTCCAGCGCCGTGATCAGTCGGTGGATGCCCGACTTGGACTTGAGGTCGAGGGCGTCCTTCATCTCGTCGAAGGACGGGGGGACGCCCGTCTCGCGCATCCGCTGCTGGATGAAGCGGAGCAGGTCCAACTGCTTACGGGTGAGCATGGGTCACTCTCATCGCCTGCGCGGGCACGCTGATCGAAACAAATCGCGAACATGGTAAGCGTTCCTCAAGTGTTCCGCAAGCGGCTTGGCGTCGTGCCGCGGATGAAGCGGCCTCGTCCACACGTCTGCACCGATTCTCGACCTGCGCCGACTCCGCCCTGACGGCCGGCGGGATCGGCCCCGCAACAGCCCGCTACCACCTGCGGCCCCGGCCGCCGGCTACGATCGGGGCGTGCAGACACACCGGCACCGGCCGCAAGTCCAGGAGAAGTCGTTTCCCGATGGCCAAGCCCGTTCATTCCATGATCCGCGTCCGCGACGAGGCCCGCTCGTGCGAGTACTATGCCCGCGCCTTCGGCCTGGAGGTCGCCGACCGCTTCGCGTTCGACACCTTCGCGCTCGTCTACCTGCGCGACCCCGCCTCGCCCTTCGAGCTCGAACTCACGGTCAACTTCGACCGGCAGGAGCCCTACGAGATCGGCAACGGCTACGGCCACCTCGCGGTGGTGGTGGACGATGTCGAGGCCGAGCACGCGCGCTTCGAGCGCGAGGGCCTGCCCGCGACGCCCGTGAAGGACTTCCAGCACCAGGGCCGCACGCTCGCCCGGTTCTTCTTCGCCACCGATCCCGACGGCTACAAGATCGAGGTCATCCAGAAGGGCGGCCGCTTCGGCTGAGCCGTCCCCAGGCAACAGCATGACGACAAGCAAGAACGTCACGAGGAGACGCCCGATGAGAGAAGTCGATCCGCGCCGGCGGGTGAGCCGGCGCAGCTTCCTGCAGAGCGCCGCCGCGGCGGCCCCGGCGGCGGCCATCGCCACGGGCGCCGGCCTGGCGGTGGAGGAGGCCTGGGCGGAGGGCGGCGCCGCCCTGTCGCCCTCCGACCTGAAGACCCTGGTGAAGGTGGCGCGGGACATCTACCCGCACGACTTCCTGGCCGACACCTACTACATCGCCGCCGTGAAGCCGTGGGACGGCAAGGCGGCGGGCGATCCGGCCACGAAGCAGCTCCTCTCCGAGGGCATCCGCCGCCTCGACGAGGATGCGCGCACCCGGCACAAGGTCGCCTATGCGCAGGTCGGCTGGGAGGCCGACCGCGTCGTCCTGCTCCAGGCGATCGAGCACACGCCCTTCTTCAAGGCGCTGCGGGCCGACCTCGTGGTCTCGCTCTACAACCAGCCCGAGCTGTGGCCGAAGTTCGGCTACGAGGGTCCCTCCGCCGACAAGGGCGGCTACATCCAGCGCGGCTTCAACGACATCGACTGGCTGCCGAAGGTCTGAACCAGCCGCCAGACCTGAGTGATCTCACGCGCGGCAGGAGGGCGCGCACGGCGCGGACCCCCGGCGCGACCGGAGGACAGCATGGCCACTTTCGACCTCAACGACGACGGGCTCGTCGTCATCGTGGGCTCGGGCGCGGGCGGGGGCACGCTCGGCACCGAACTGGCGCTCAAGGGGATCAAGACCGTGATCCTGGAGGCGGGCGCCCGTCACAACACGGAGGATTTCGTCAACGACGAGTGGGCGAGCTTCGCGCAGCTCGCTTGGACCGACATGCGCACCACCTCGGGCTCCTGGCGGGTGGCGCGGGACTTCCCCAACCTGCCGGCCTGGATCGTGAAGGCGGTGGGCGGCTCCACCGTGCACTGGGCCGGCGCCTCCTTGCGCTTCGAGGAGCACGAATTCCGCATCCGCGACCATTACGGCGTGATGCCGGGCGCCAACCTCCTCGACTGGCCGATCACCCTGGCCGACCTCGACCCCTGGTACGCGAAGGCCGAGGACCGGATGGGCGTGACGCGCACCAACGGCATCAAGGGCCTGCCCGGCAACAACAACTTCAAGGTGCTGGAGGCCGGGGCGCGCCGCGTCGGCTACAAGGAGGTCCATACCGGCCGGATGGCGATCAACAGCGAGGAGCGCCACGACCGCGGCGCCTGCCAGCAGATCGGCTTCTGCTTCCAGGGCTGCAAGTCGGGAGCGAAGTGGTCGACGCTGATCGCCGAGATCCCCCGCGGCGAAGAGACCGGCAACCTCGAAGTGCGGCCGAACTGCATGGTGATCCGCATCGAGCACGACGCGGCCGGCAAGGTCACGGGCGTCGTCTACGCGGATGAGAAGGGCCAGCTCCAGCGCCAGAAGGCCCGCATCGTGGCGGTGGCGGGCAACTCCATCGAGAGCCCGCGCCTGCTCCTCAACAGTGCCTCGACCCTCTTCCCGGACGGGCTCGCGAACTCGTCGGGGCAGGTCGGCCGCAACTACATGCGGCACATGACCGGCAGCATCTACGGCGTGTTCGAGAAGTCGGTGCACATGTACCGCGGCACGACCATGGCCGGCATCATCCGGGACGAGGCGCACCACGACCCCAAGCGCGGCTTCGCGGGCGGCTACGAGATGGAGACGCTCTCGCTCGGCGTGCCCTTCATGGCCGCCTTCCTCAACCCGGGCGGCTGGGGGCGCACCTTCACGAGCGCGATGGAGCAGTACCCGCGCATGGCCGGGATGTGGCTCGTCGGCGAGGACATGCCGCAGGAGACGAACCGCATCACGCTCGATCCCGCCGTCAAGGACAAGCACGGGATGCCGGTCGCGCACGTGCACTTCGACGACCACCCCAACGACGTCGCCATGCGCAACCACGCCTACCGGCAGGGCGCGGCGGTCTACGAGGCGGTGGGCGCCACCGTCACCTACCCGACCCCGCCCTACCCGAGCACCCACAACATGGGCACGAACCGCATGAGTGCGAAGCCGCGGGACGGCGTGGTGAACGGGTTCGGCCAGACCCACGACGTGAAGAACCTGTTCGTCTCGGACGGCAGCCAGTTCACGAGCGGCGCCGCCTGCAACCCGACGCTCACCATCGTGGCGCTGGCGCTGCGGCAGGCCGACCACATCGCGGGCGCGATGCAGCGGCGGGAGATCTGATGACCCGTCCCCTCCTCACCGCTCTCGTCCTGGCGGGCCTCTCCGCGGCGCCGGCCGCGGCCGGCCCCCGCCTCGCCCAGGGCTCCCCCGCCCCGGCACCGGGCGGGGGCGCGGCGGCCTACCCGAACAACCCGGCCGGAACCCCGGCCGCGGAGCGGGAGGCCCGCCCGGTCACAGCCCCCTGCCCGCCGGGCAGCCCCTGTCCGGGCCGGCCCGAGCCCTCCGGCGCCGCCGATACGAGCCGCACCGGGACGCCCAGCACCTCGGCCGGGCGCACCGACCGCGTGCCGAGCACCGCCTATCCGGACGCGCCGGGCGGGATGCCCTCCAGCCGGCCGGACGGCACCGCGCCGCGCTGAGCCGCGCGGGCCTACTCCGCCGCCATCAGGGCGGGCCGAAATAGCCGGCCCGTCTCGCCCTTGGCGAGGTAGATCAGGCAGCAGCAGCGCAGGAGCGAGGCGAAGTTGCGCACCTCGCCCTGCCGCTCCAGCACCTCGTCGTGCAGCTTGGTGGCGAACTTGGCGACGCTCAGGTTCTCCTGACGGGCGATGTCTTCCAGGATGGTCCAGAAGGCGGATTCCAGCCGCAGCGACGTGCAGTGGCCGCCGATGCGCAAGGACCGGGTCTCGCAGGCGTAGTTCTCCGGCGGCTGCTCCGCGAAGATGCGGCACATGGGGCGTCCTCCATACTTTGGAACGAGCCTAGACAAAGCCGCACGGCTCCCGCAACCGGACGTTGGGCGATCGGCCTTTCTGCCGCAGCGGAAGATTTTTGCCGTTCCCCTTGCGACCGTGGCCGTGCTGGCGCGTTGAGCCGACCAAGGATGCCAGTGGGAGGCGCGGCCGATGGCGGCGGGAGCGGAGGCGGGCGGCCTGTGGCGCAGGAAGCCGATCGAGCGGTTGACCCGGGATGCGGAGGCGGGCGAGCACGCGCTCCACCGCACGCTCGGGCCCCTGAGTCTCATCGGGCTCGGCATCGGGGCGATCATCGGGGCGGGCCTCTTCTCGCTCACCGGCATCGCGGCGGCCGAGCATGCCGGTCCGGCGGTGGTGATCTCCTTCGCCATCGCGGCGCTCGGGTGCGCCTTCGCGGGCATGTGCTACAGCGAACTCGCCAGCATGATCCCGGTCTCGGGCAGCGCCTACACCTACGCGTACGCCACGATGGGCGAGTTCATCGCCTGGATCATCGGCTGGGACCTCGTGCTCGAATACGCGGTCGGCGCGGCCACGGTCTCGGTGAGCTGGTCGAAATACGTCGTCACCCTGCTGCAGGACTGGGGCATCACGCTGCCGGCCCGGCTCGTCCACTCGCCCTTCGAGACCGTGCAGCTCGCCGACGGCACCACCGTGCACGGGCTCGTCAACCTCCCGGCCGCTCTGATCCTCGTGCTGATCTCGCTGCTGCTCGTGCGCGGCGTGCGCGAATCCGCCCGCGTCAACGCGGTGATCGTCGTCGTCAAGGTCGCGGTGGTGCTCACGGTGATCGGCGTCGGCGCCTTCTACGTGAAGGGGCAGAACTACGTGCCGTTCATCCCTGCGAACACCGGCACCTTCGGCGAGTACGGCTGGAGCGGGATCATGCGCGCGGCCGGCGTGGTGTTCTTCGCCTATATCGGCTTCGACGCGGTCTCGACGGCGGCCCAGGAGGTGAAGAATCCCCAGCGCAACATGATGATCGGCATCCTCGGCTCACTGGCGATCTGCACCGTGCTCTACATCGCCTTCGCGGCGGTGCTCACCGGGCTGGTGCCCTACGCCACCATGAAGGGCGACGCCGCGCCGGTCGCCACCGCGATCCAGCAGACACCCTTCCCCTGGCTGCAGACGCTGGTGACGCTCGGCGTCATCGGGGGATTCACCACCGTGATGCTGGTGCTGCTCTACGGCCAGTCGCGGGTCTTCTACGCCATGGCGCAGGACCGGCTGCTGCCGCGATTCTTCGCGACCCTGCACCCGACGTGGCGCACCCCCTACCGCTCGCACCTGTTCTTCATGGTGCTGGCCGCCCTGCTCGGCGGATTCCTGCCCATCAGCGAGCTCGGCCACATGACCAGCATCGGCACGCTGCTCGCCTTCGTGATCGTCTGCGCGGGCGTCATCATCATGCGGCGCACCCACCCCGAGGTGGAGCGGGGCTACCGCACGCCCCTGGTGCCCTTCGTGCCCATCGCCGGCATCGTGGTCTGCCTCGCCATGATGGTCTCCCTCGACGGCGAGACGTGGCTGCGGCTGGTGATCTGGCTCGCCATCGGGCTCGCCATCTACTTCGGCTACAGCCGCAGCCACAGCCGCGTCGGCCGCGACGAGGCGCTCGGCGCGGCGACCGCGCGTCAGAAGTAGGAGCGCACCAGCCCGCTCACCAGCATGTTCCAGCCGTCGATCAGGACGAAGAACAGCACCTTGAAGGGCAGCGAGATCACGGTGGGCGGCAGCATCATCATGCCCATCGACATCACCACCGTGGCGACGATCATGTCGATGACGAGGAAGGGCAGCGCGATCAGGAAGCCGATCTCGAAGCCGCGGCGCAGCTCGGAGATCATGAAGGCCGGGATCAGGATGCGCAGGTCCACCTTCTGCCCGGCCTCGGCCCGGGGGAAGTTGCGGCTGGCGAGGTCCGTGAAGGTCTGGAGGTCCTTCTCGCGCACATGCGCCTGCATGAACTCGCGGAACGGATCGGTGATCTTGCCGAACGCCTCCTCCTCGCTGATCCGGTTCTCGGTGAGGGGCTTCACCCCGTCCTGCCACGCCCGGTCGAAGGTCGGGGCCATGACGTAGAAGGTCATGAACAGCGACAGGCTGACGAGGAAGAGGTTGGCGGGCGTGCTCTGGAGGCCGAGGCCGGAGCGCAGGAAGGACAGGGCCACCACGAAGCGGGTGAAGCTCGTCACCATCACGAGCAGGCCCGGCGCCACCGACAGCACGGTGAGGAGGGCGACGATCTGGAGGATGCGCCCGCTCGCCGCGCCGTTGCCGGGCGGCAGGAGCTGGTCGAGGCCCGGCAGGCCGGCCGCCGGGGCCTGCTGCGCGGCGGCGTCCCCCGCCAGGAGGAGCGGCAGGCCGGCGAGGAGGAGCGGCGCCCCCGCGAGGAGGAGCCGCGTCGCTGAACTGTGTCGCATGGGGATCCGGTCCGACGCCGCTACTGGACGATCAGCGTCTCGATGATGAACTCGCGCACCTGCCCCTTCGTGCGCAGGCCGACGCGCTCGGTCAGGTCTTCGCGCAGGTGCTGGAGGCCGCTCGCGCCCTCGATCTGGGCGAGCGACATGGTGCGCAGGTAGGCCAGCACGTCCTGGCGGATCTCCGCCACCGTCACGTCGGGGTTCGCCAGGACGCCGGTCTTGAAGATGATCGCCCCCTCCAGCCGCACCCAGGCGTCGCCGGAATCGACGAGGTTGGTGACGAGCGGGCCGACGCTGCGCAGGCTGAGGTCGCCCGTGTAGGTCAGTACCTTCCGGGCCTTGCCCTCCTCGTCTTTCTTCTTGAGGTCGACCGCCTTCTCGACCTTGGAGACGAGGTAGGTCCCGAGTCCGCCGCCGGTGCCGATCGCCACCAGCGTCATCAGGGCGAGCGCGCCGATCCAGCCCTTCGCCTTGCCGGAGCCCGCCTTGTCGTCGGTCTTGGTCGCCGCCATCGCCCGGTCCTCAGAACGGTGCCACGGTCTCGAAGACGCGCTGGCCGAAGGTCGGGTCCTGCACGTCGGTGATGCGCCCGCGCCCGCCATAGGACACGCGGGCCTCGGCGATCTTGTCGTAGTCGATGGTGTTGCGCCGCGAGATGTCGCGCGGGCGCACGATGCCGGCGACGGTCAGCACGCGCACCTCGCTGTTGACGCGGACCTCCTGCGAGCCGCTGATCACCACGTTGCCGTTGGGCAGCACCTCGGTGACGACCGCCGCGACGGAGAGCCGAAGATTTTCCGACCGGTCGATGGTGCCCTCGCCCTTAGTCTCGGTGCCCGAGCGGATGCCGACATCGGCGGTAGCGGAATCCTTGAGGCCCGAGACGCCGTAGCCGAAATCGAAGCCGAGGCTCGACTTCTGGCTGCGCGAGCGCTCGGTGGCGTTGTCGAACTGCGCCTTGTCGTTGATCAGGATGCTCACCGTGACCACGTCGCCGATGGTCCGGGCGCGGGGGTCCTGAAACAGGTCGGCGCTGCCGGGCGACCACGTGGAATGGTAGGTGTGGCGCGCCCGGGTCCCGAAGCCCGAGGGCAGCGCCTCGCGCGGCACCGACAGCCCCGTGCCGATCGGGGTGAGGAGCGGCGGCTTGCCGATCGGGTCGAGGGAGTTGCAGGCGCCGAGCGCGGCCAGCAGCGGCAGGGCGAGGAGACGGGGGCTCATCAGGACTTCTCGTCTCCCTTCGGCCTGCGGCCGGCATCGGTCATCATGCGGGCGAGCTGGGCGGCGCGGGACGCCTCCATCTCGCTCAGGATCGCGCTCGCGGTGCGGGCGTTGAGCTTGGTGAGCAGGGCCGCGGCGGATTCCTCGGGCATGTTGGCGAGCTGCAGCGCCGCCGCGTCGGGCCGCATCTTGGTGTAGATCGCCACCACCGACTCGTCGGCCTTGGCCAGGAAGGCGTTGCGGCGCGCGAGCCATTCCTCGTACTCGGCGCGCTTGGCCTCGAGGCGGCGGATGCGCTCCTCCACCTGCTTCTCCAAGTCGGCGAGGGTCTCCTTCTGCCACGCGAAGCGGGCGTCGGCCGCCGCGTCGGCGATGCCCGCGCAGTAGGCCGGAGCCTTGGCCGATTCGGCCGAAGGCTTGGTCGCCTCCTGCGCGGCGGCGGGGCCGGCGAGCCCGAGGAGCAGGGCGGGCAGGAAGAGACGGGCGTACCTCACTGCACCACGAGCTCCGCCTGGAGGGCGCCGGCGGTCTTCACCGCCTGTAGGATCGAGATGATGTCGCTCGGCTTGAGGCCGACTTGGTTGAGGCCCCGGACCAGGGTCTGGAGATCGGAGCCGCCCAGGATCGCGAGCTGGCCCTTCTGCTCGGTCGCCGTCACCTCGGTGCGGGGCACCACCACGGTCTTTCCGCGGGAGAACGGCTCGGGCTGCGACACCTCCGGCGTCTCGGTCACCCGCACGGTCAGGTTGCCGTGCGTCACCGCCACCGTGGAGATCTGGACGTTGCGCCCGATCACCACCGTGCCGGTGCGCTGATCGACCACCACCCGGGCCGGCGTGTCCGGCGAGATGGTGAGGTCGCCGATCTCGGCGATGAAGCGGGTCTGGGCGATGTCGCGGGGGCGGAGCAGCACCACCGAGCGCTGGTCGCGCGGCACCGCCACCCGGCGGCCGAAGCGCTGCAGCCCATAGGCGTTGATCGCGTCGGTGACGAGGGTCGCGGTCTTGAAGTCGGGGTTCTTCAGTTCGAGCACGAGCTGCGGCAGGTCCCGGAAGGCGCCCGGCACCTCGCGCTCGATCAGGGCGCCGTTGGGGATGCGCCCGGCGGTGGGCACGCCCTGCGTCACCGTCTCGGCCTGCCCGCCCACCGCGAAGCCCGACACCGCCATCGGCCCCTGCGCGGCCGCGTAGACCATGCCGTCGCCGCCCGAGAGCGCCGTCATCAGCAGCGTGCCGCCCTTGAGCGAGGTGGCGTCGCCGAGCGAGGTCACGGTGACGTCGATGCGCGAGCCCACGGTGGCGTAGGGCGGCAGGTCCGCCGTCACCATCACGGCGGCGACGTTGCGGGTGCGCAGGCGCGCGTCGCGGACGTTCACGCCCATGCGGTCGAGCATGGATTGCAGCGACTGCTCGGTGAACTGCGCGTTGCGCAGGGTGTCGCCGGTGCCCTGCAGGCCGGTGACGAGGCCGTAGCCGACGAGCTGGTTGTCGCGCACGCCCTGGAGGGCCGCGATGTCCTTGATGCGCGTGCCCGCGTCGGCGGGCGCCGCCAGGATGAGGCCGAGCGCCAGCGCGTGCAGGCAGGCGAGGAGGCGGCGCATCAGTGGACCGCTCCGATGCGGATGCGCCCGTCCGCCTGCACGGTGCCGGTGACGATGCGGCCGGTATCGGCGTTGCGCACCCGGATCACCTCGCCGAGGCCGCCGTTCTGGAGTGGCGCGCCCAGCGTGGTGATGACGAGGCCATTCTCCTCGAAGATCATCGTGGTGAGCGCCCCGCGGCTGACGAGGCGGGGATCGTCGACGGCGTTCACCGGCACCGGCTCGCCCGGCAGCAGCGTGCGCCGGGCGACGCGCCCGACGATGGCGAGCGGCGCGTCGATCACCGCCGCGCGCGCCCGGTAGGTCGGCGGAAAGACCTGCTGGCGCAGCATCGTCTCCTTGACGAGGTCGCCCGGATAGATCGTGACGGTGGGCACCGGCAGCACCAGCTCCTCGGCCCGCGCCGGCCCGGCAAGGCCGCCCGCGACGAGGAGGAGGGCGCAGGCGCGCCGGACACCGCTGCTCTGGACCATGGTGTTCGCAACCCTCAAGACGCATCAGGACCGGGACGGCGCGGAAGCGCGCTCAGCGGATGCCCTTCGAGACCGTGGAGGCCATCTCGTCGGCCGCCTGGATCACCTTCGAGTTCATCTCGAAGGCGCGCTGGGCGGTGATGAGGTTCGTGATCTCCTTGACGGGATCGACGTTCGAGCTCTCGAGGTAGCCCTGGTGGATCCGGCCGAAGCCGGGATCGCCCGCGACGCCGACCACCGGCGCGCCCGAGGCGGCGGTCTCGCGGTAGAGGCCGTTGCCGAGTGGCTCCAGGCCGGATTCGTTGGCGAAGTTCGAGATCGTGAGCTGGCCGAGGTTCTGCGGCTGGGCCTGGCCGTCGACCTTGGCGAACACTTGGCCCGACTGGTTGATCACCACCTCGACCGTGTTCGGCGGGATCAGGATCGCCGGCTCGACGTTGTAGCCTTCCAGGGTGACGAGCTGCCCGTTGTTGCCCTTGTTGAAGGAGCCGGCGCGCGTGTAGTTCGTCTCGCCGTTCGGGTTCGTGATCTGGAAGTAGCCGCGCCCGTTGATGGCGAGGTCGAACTGGTTCGAGGTCTGGGCGAGCGGCCCCTGGCGGTGCAGGTTGCGGATCGCGGCGGCGCGCACGCCGAGGCCGAGCATCGCGCCCTCGGGCACCGGCTCCTGGCCGGACTGGTTGGGCACGCCCTGCTGCCGCTCGGCCTGGTAGAGCAGGTCGGTGAACTCGGCCCGTGCGCCCTTGAACCCCGTGGTGTTCAGGTTCGCGACGTTGTTGGCGATGACTTCGAGGTTGAGCTGCTGGGCGTTCATGCCCGTGGCGGCGATCCCGAGCGCTCTCATGATGACACCTCAGATCGCCATGCGGCTGATTTCGAGATAGGCGGCCACGACCTTGTCGCGGATGGCGATGGCGGTCTGCAGGCTCTGCTCGGCGCTCATCACCGCCTCGACCACCTGCTGGGCCGAGGCCTTGCCCTGGATGCCCGAGATGGCCGCGGCCTCGCCCGCCCGCAGGGAGTCGCGCATGCCGGCGGCCACCTGGGCCATGACGTCGCCGAAGGCGGGACCGGCGGGGGCGGCCGCGGCGGCGGGGGCGAACGCACCCGCCAGGGGACCGGCCGCAAGCGCGCCGGAGACCGGGCCGGTCCGGTCGATCAGCGCGTTCAGGGAGGCGACGGCCTCGATCATCGCTCAGTGCCTCACGTCTTCAGAAGGTCGATGACACTCGCCACGAGGGCACGGGCCTGCTTGATCACCTGCAGGTTGGCCTCGTAGGAGCGGTTGGCCTCGCGCATGTCGGCCATCTCGACGAGCACGTTGACGTTCGGGTACTTCACCTCGCCGTTCTCGTCGGCGGCGGGGTTGCCCGGGTCCTGCTCGACGCGGAACGGCGCGGCGTCGGTGCCTACCTCGCGCACCCGGATCCCGGCCACGCCTGCGGCCCGGTCGAGTTCGGTGCGGAAGGTGACGGTCTTGCGCTGGTAGGGATCGGCGCCCGGCGTCGCGCCGGTGGATTGCGCGTTGGCGATGTTCTCGGCGACGACGCGCAGGCGCACCGACTGCGCCGCCATGCCGGCGCTGGCGATCCGCGTCGAGAGCTGCAGCGGGTCGATCACGCGCCGCTCCTCAGGCTCGCGATCAGCATGCGGTGGAAGCTCTTCACCACCGCCGTGTTGAGGCTGTGCTCGCGCGCGACCTCGTTCGACTTCAGCAGTTCCTGCTCGAGGCTGACCGTGCGGCCGGTGTCGAGCGCGTCCCAGGTCTCGGAGGGACGCACCTTGACGGTCGCCGCCGGCGGACCGCCCGCCATGTGCCGGCCGCTGGTCGCGGCCATATCGAGGCCGGTGCGCGCCAGCACCTCCGCGAAGGGCGCCACGTCCCGCGCCTTGTAGTCCGGCGTGTCGGCGTTCGCGACGTTGCCGGCGATCGTCGCCTGCCGCACCGCCAGATACTGGGCGTGGCGCGAAGCGAGGCCGAAGAGATAGACGCCGCTCACTGAAGGAGACCTCCGGAACCTGACGGCCCGAGGTCTAGGGAGGCTACCTTGCCTGAGGCTGGCGCTCAGGCTTGCGCTGCAGCATGCCTCACGACACCACGCGCAGCGGCGTCTCCAGCACCTTCAGCACCTGTGCGAGGTCGTGGCCGCGCTTGAGGATGCGGCCGGTCTCGGCCACCACCGCGTAGGCGCCCTGCCGCCGGGCGAGCCGGGGGTCCTTCTCGATGCGGAAGAGCGGGCGCTCGGAGGTGCGCCGGTGGATGGCGAAGACCGCCTTCTCGCGCGTGAAGTCGATGGTGTAGTCGCGCCACTCGCCGGCCGCGACCATGCGGCCGTAGAGGTTCAGGATGACCCGCAACTCGTCGCGGTGGAACGACACCTGCGGTGGCGGCGCGGGCTTGTGGGCGGCCGGGAAGGGGACGACGCGGGCGCCCACGCCCGAGAACGGACTATCCGCGCTCTCTCCCTCGCTCATCGCTCCTCCTGCGTCGGCCGGGTGCGGGCGCCCTGACCGGGCCGACCGCCTGACCGGCATGATGGGATCGACCCTGCGGCCCCGCAAGGGTGGTGGCCGGGTAACACGTTGCCGGCTTCGCAGCGCGGCCCGCCGGATACCGCATTCGCGCCACGCTATCGCCAACATTTCGCCATTTTGGCGCCTTCCGCCAGCCGCGAAGCAGGACTATCCCTGAGGTGACCTCTAGGCTCGGCCGCCCGTCCCAGTCGGTCCGTCCAAGTCGGATCCAGTCCCCCTTGGCCGCCGGCCGCGTCGGCCGGCCCAGCTCCTCCAGAGGTTTCGAGACCCTACCTTCGAGGCCGCCTCTCCGGAGCGCGGTCTCCTTTTTTGGCAGGGTCCGGTGACCCCTTCCTTGCCAACGGGCGCCCCCTTTCCCGGACGACTGCAGCGTCACCGGAAGGAGATCCGTGAACCAGCGCAAAGAGTTGCGAAGCTCATGAGCCTTGCTACGGTTGGGTCATCGAAGGGACCATCGCGATCATGGCCGCCTTCGTCTACATGCTGGCGAGCGGACGCAACGGCACGCTCTACCTGGGATCGACGATCGATCTGTCCCGCCGCGTGCGCGAACACCAACTCGCGCTCACTCCGGGTTTCACGAGCCGCTACGGCGTGACCGTGCTGGTCTGGTACGAGGCGTACGACCGCGTCGTCGAGGCGCGGCAGCGGGAATATGCGTTGAAGAAGTGGCGACGGGCATGGAAGATCGCACTCATCGAGATTGACAATCCGAATTGGTGCGATCTGTCCATCGACCTGATCTGGGCAATCGGCGCGAATGCGTGCGGAGCCGCTTCGCGGCGAGTCGTCGTGCTGGTTCCCGGATCTCCTTCCGCTTCGCTTCAGTCGTCCGGGAAAGGGGATTGGAGGCCTAAGCGTGAGAACCCCGCCTACACCTCCGGCAGCGCCCGCGCATCGCCGTGGTAGGAGCGGTTCGGCCGCATGTCGACGGCCGAGGCCATGCGGTTCGACATGTTGAAGAAGCTCGCCACCGCGGCGATGTCCCAGATGTCGCGGTCGGAGAACCCCGCGTCGCGCAGCGCCTCGCGGTCCTCCTCCTCGATCGTCCAGGGCGCCTCGCTGAGCGCCACCGCGAAGTCGAGCATGGCCCGGTGCCGGGGCGAGAGGTCGGCGGCCCGGTAGTTCATCGCCATCATCTCGCCGAGCACCGGGTCGCCCGATAACCCGCGCACCGCCGCCCCGTGCGCGGTGAGGCAGTAGTAGCAGCGGTTCACGCTCGACACCGCCACGGCGATCATCTCGCGCTCCAGCTTCGACAGGCCCGAGGGCGCCAGCATCAGGTCGTTGTAGAGGCCCGCGAAGGCCGAGAGCTTGGCCGCGTCGTGCGCGTAGGCCAGGAGCACGTTGGGCACGAAGCCGATCTTCTCGCGGCACTTGTCGAAATACGCCGCGAGCTCGGGCGGCAGCTCCGCCAGCGGCGGCAGGTCGAGGGCCATCACGGCCCCGTCCGCCTCCTGGGGCCGCGGGGTCTCCCCGCTCTCGGGCTTGCCCGCCCGCTGTCCCGACTTCCCTGCGGGCTTCGTTCCGGCCATGCTTCGTCTCCCTGTCGCAGGATCCGAGCTATAGGGCGTGGAGCGGAGCCAGACGAGTGGGCCGGGCGATGAGCCGGGGTTGCGACCGGCCGAGGTCTGTGCCACCGCTCCGCCACCTCAACCTCGGCGGAGGACGAGCCGTGGATACGTCGACCGCGACACCGGAAGCGCAGGCGAGCCGGACCGATCTGATCGCCGCGGCCGTCTCGGCGGCGGAGGGGCGCCAAGCGCCGGGCGGCTTCGTCCGCGACCTGTTCGGGCGCGTGCCGCCCGAGGACCTCACCGCCTACGCGCCCGAGACCCTGGCCGACCTCGCGCTCGCCGCCCGCCAGCACCTCGCCGCCCTTCGTGCGCCCGGCACCATCTCGGACATCCGCCTCAACGACGTGGAGGTGGAGCGCGACGGGCGCCGCCGCGACGTCACCGTGCTGGAGGCGGTGAACGCCAACCGGCCCTTCCTGCTCGACTCGACCCTCGCCGAACTGGTCGGGCGGGGCTACGAGCCGCGCCTCGTCGCCCACCCGATCCTGGCGGTGGAGCGCGACGCCGAGGGCGCCCTCGTGCGGCTCGCCGGCGAGACCACGGCGGCGGGCGCGGGCGAGCGCAGCCGCGAGAGCTTCATCCACATCCATCTCGACCGCATCGACGACGAGGAGGAGCGCAGCAATCTCGTCGCGGCTCTGACGCAGGTCTACGCCGACGTCGCGGTGGCGACCGAGGATCACGCCGCCATGCTGGCGCGCCTCGACGCCGCCACGGCCGCCTATCGCGACGCGCCCCCTCCCCTGCCCGAGGCTGAGGTCGCGGAAGCGCGCGCCTTCCTCGACTGGCTGGCGGATGACCAGTTCACCCTGCTCGGTCTGCGCGAGTACCGGCTGGGGCCGGATGGCGGGCACGAGGCGGTGTCCGGGAGCGGCCTCGGCCTGCTGCGCGACCCCGCGGTCGAGGTGCTGCGCCGCGGCCGGAGCATGGTGGCGGTGACGCCCGAGATCCGCGCCTTCCTCGAGCGGCCCGAGGCGCTGATCATCACCAAGGCGAGCCTGATCTCGCGGGTCCACCGGCGCACCCACCTCGACATGGTGGGCATCAAGCTTTTCTCGCCCGCCGGCAAGGTCGCCGGGGAACTGCGCCTCGTCGGCCTCTTCGCGGGCAGCGCCTATACGAGCCGGGCCGAGGAGGTGCCGGTCCTGCGCCGCAAGGTGGCCGAGGTGGTCTCGGCGGCCGGTCTCGACCCGACGAGCCATGCCGGCCGCTCGCTGCTGCACGTGCTGGAGACCTATCCGCGCGACGACCTCTTTCAGATCGACGCCGACCAGCTGCGCACCTTCGCGCTCGCCATCGTGTCGCTCGCCGAGCGGCCCCGGGTGCGGGTGCTGGCACGGCCCGACAAGTTCGGCCGCTTCGTCTCGCTCCTCGTCTACGTGCCGAAGGACCGCACGGACGCCGCCCTGCAGAAACGGGTGAGCGCCCATCTGGCGGCGGCACTCGGCGGGCACGTCTCGGCGGTCTATCCCGATTACCCGGAGGGGCCGCTCGCGCGCCTCCACATCGTCATCGGACGGCGCGAGGAGACGCTGCCGGAGATCGATCCGGCCGCCCTGGAGGCCGCCGTGACGGCGCTGAGCCGGAACTGGGCCGATGGGTTGCGCGAGGCGCTGGCCGACACGATGGACGGCACCCGCGCCCGGGCGCTCGGCAGCTACTACGCCGAGGCGTTCCCGGCGGGCTACCGGGAGGTCTACGCCAGCGCGCAGGCCCTGTCCGACATCGCCATCTTGGAGCGGATCAGTGACGAGCGGCCCCGCGCCGTGGACCTGCACCGCCGGCCGGGCGACCCCGAGACGCGCATCGGCCTCAAGCTGTTCTCGAAGGGGACGTCGCTGCCTCTCTCGGAACGCGTGCCCGTGCTGGAGAATCTCGGCTTCCACGTCATCGACGAGCGCACCTTCGAGATCGGCCGCCCCGGCTCCGCGCAGGCGGACGGGATCTGGCTGCACGACATGCTGCTGGAGCGGGCGGGCGGCGGGGCGGTCGCGCTCGACGCCGTCGAGGGGCCGGTCGAGGCGGCCCTGCTGGCGATCGCGCGCGGCCTCGCGGAATCCGACGCCTACAACCGGCTTGTGCTGGAGGCTCCGCTCGGCTGGCGCGACGTGGCGCTGCTGCGCGCGCTCGGCCGCTATCTGCGCCAGCTGCGCGTGCGCTACGGGCAGGACTACCTCGCGGCCACGCTGAGCCGCCACGCCGGCCTCGCGCGTCAGATCGTGGCCCTGTTCTACGCCCGCTTCGACCCGCGGGCCGAGGGCGACCGGACGGCGCGCCAGGAGGCGATCCGGGCCGAGATCGAGGCCGGCCTCTCGGCCGTGACCAGCCTCGACGAGGACCGCATCCTGCGCCGCTTCGTCAACCTCGTGGAGGCGGCCCAGCGCACCAACTTCTTCCAGGTCGCGGAGCACGGCCTGCCGCCCGAGACCATCGCCTTCAAGTTCCGCTGCGCGAAGGTCGACGGGATGCCGCTGCCGCGGCCGCTGTTCGAGATCTTCGTCTACTCGCCGCGGGTCGAGGGCGTGCACCTGCGCTTCGGCTACATCGCCCGCGGCGGCCTGCGCTGGTCGGACCGGCCGGAGGATTTCCGCACCGAGATCCTCGGCCTCGTGAAGGCGCAGCAGGTCAAGAACGCCGTGATCGTGCCGGTGGGCGCCAAGGGCGGCTTCTTTCCCAAGCGCCTGCCCTCCGCCTCCGACCGGCAGGCGTGGCTCGCCGAGGGCACCGAGAGCTACCGGATCTTCATCCGCACCCTGCTCTCCGTCACCGACAACATCCTCGACGGCGCCATCGTGCCGCCCGCCGACACGGTGCGCCACGACGGCGACGATGCCTACCTCGTGGTCGCCGCCGACAAGGGCACCGCCACCTTCTCGGACATCGCCAACGCGATCTCGCTCGACACCAGGCACTGGCTCGGCGACGCCTTCGCGTCCGGCGGCAGCCAGGGCTACGACCACAAGCAGATGGGCATCACCGCCCGCGGCGCCTGGGAGGCGGTCAAGCGCCACTTCCGCGAGATCGACATCGATATCCAGAGCGAGCCCGTCACGGTGGTGGGCGTCGGCGACATGTCGGGCGACGTCTTCGGCAACGGCATGCTGCTGTCGCGCTGCCTCAAGCTCGTGGCGGCCTTCGACCACCGCGACATCTTCCTCGATCCCGACCCCGACCCGGCCACCGCCTACGCGGAGCGCCGCCGCCTGTACGACCTGCCCCGCTCCTCCTGGGCCGATTACGACCGCGCCAAGATCTCGGCGGGCGGCGGCATCCATTCGCGCTCCGCCAAGACGGTGCCGCTCTCTCCCCAGATCCGGGCGCGCCTCGGCTTCGACCGGGCCGAGGCCACCCCCGCCGAGGTAATGCAGGCGATCCTCAAGGCGCCCGCCGACCTCCTCTGGTTCGGCGGCATCGGCACCTACGTGCGCGCGGCCGGCGAGAGCGACGACGAGGCGGGCGACCGCGCCAACGACGCCATCCGCATCACCGGCGCCGACCTGCGGGCGCGGGTCGTCGGCGAGGGGGCGAATCTCGGCCTCACGCAGCGCGGGCGGATCGAGGCGGCACGCCGGGGCGTCCGGCTCAACACCGACGCCATCGACAACTCGGCCGGCGTGAACACCTCCGACGTCGAGGTGAACATCAAGATCGCCCTGACCACGCCCGAGCGCGACGGGCGGCTCGGCGCGGAAGCCCGCAACGCGCTGCTCGCCGGCATGACCGGTCAGGTCGCCGACCTCGTCCTGCGCAACAACCAGCTCCAGACGCTGGCCCTCTCGCTCGCCCAGCGCGGCGGGGCGGGCGAGAGCGGCTTCGCGACCCGCCTGATGCAGATGCTGGAGGCCGAGAACCGCCTCGACCGCGGCGTCGAGTTCCTGCCCTCGGACGCCGCCCTCGCCGAGCGGGCGCAGGACGACGAGGGGCTGACGCGGCCCGAACTCGCGGTGCTGCTCGCCTACGCCAAGCTCTCGCTCAAGGACGCGCTCCTCGACAGCCCGGTCCCGGACGATCCCTACCTGTCGCGCGAGCTGGACCGCTACTTCCCGCCCGTGCTGCTGGCGCGCTACCCGGATGCGGTGGCGAGCCACCGCCTGCGCCGGGAGATCATCGCCACGGGGCTCGCCAACGCCATCGTCAACCGCGGCGGGCCGACCATCGTCAGCCGCCTCTCCGACGAGACCGGCGCCGAGGCCCCGACCGTCGCGGCGGCCTACGCGGTGACGCGCGACGCCTTCGGGCTGCTCGACCTCAACCGCGCGGTGGAGGGGCTCGACGGGGTGGTGGCGGGCGGGCCGCAGCTCGCGCTCTACGCCGAGCTGCAGGACCTGCTGCGCCAGCAGATGGTCTGGTTCATCCGCAACACCGATCTCGGCGGCGGCGCGGGCGGGATCGACGCGGTGGTGGCGCGATACCGCGACGGCATCGCCGCGGTGGCCGCCTCCCTGGCCGAGGTGCTGCCGCCCGCCGCCCGCGAGGCGCTGGCCAAGCGCACCCGCGCGCTCCAGGACCAGGGCGTGCCCGAGGAACTGGCCGGCCGCCTCGCGGCGCTCGGCGAACTCGGCTCCGCCCCCGACATCGTGCGCGTGGCCGAAACCGCCGGGCGCTCGCCCGCGGCCATCGCCGCCACCCATTTCGCGCTCGAAGACCTCTTCCGCCTCGGGCCTCTCACCCGCGCGGCGCGCGGCGTTCCGGTCGCCGACACCTTCGACCGCATCGCCCTGGAGCGGGCCGTGGCGGGGATCGCCGCCGCCCACCGGGCGCTCACCGCCGAGGCCGCCGCCACCGGCGCCCAGGGCCAGGCCGCGGTCGAGACCTGGAGCGCGGCCCGCGGCGCCTCGCTCGCGCGCATCCGCACCGCGGTGGCGGCGATCGCCGCCTCGGGCCTCACCGTCTCGAAGGTCTCGGTGGCGGCGAGCCTGCTCGCGGACCTGACGCGGCCGTGACGGCAGCGGGCGCGCCGGTCTTCGACGCGGGCTTCCGCGACACCCTCGCGGCGCTGGTCGCGTGGCGGCGCGACGTGCGCCGCTTCCGCCCCGATCCGGTGCCGGAGGAGATCCTGCGCGCCTGCCTCGACCTCGCCTGCCTCAGCCCCTCGGTCGGCAACAGCCAGCCCTGGCGCTTCGTGCGCGTGGGCGACCCTGCCCGCCGCGCCGCCGTGATCGCCAACTTTTCCGCCTGCAACCGGCAGGCGGCCGCGGCCTACCCGGACGAGCGCGCCGCCGCCTACCGCCGCCTGAAGCTGGAGGGCCTGCGCGAGGCGCCGGTCCACCTCGCGGTCCTGTGCGACGAGGCCACGGGGGCCGGGCACGGGCTCGGGCGGGCCACCATGCCGGAGATGCTGCGCTACTCCGTCGTCACGGCGATCCACACCTTCTGGCTCGCGGCCCGCGCCCACGGGCTCGGGGTCGGCTGGGTCTCGATCCTCGATCCGGCCGCCCTCGTCGCCTCCCTGTCGGTGCCGCCGGCGTGGCGGCTGGTCGCCTATCTGTGCGTCGGGCTCCCGCAGGAGGAGCATGCCGACCCGGAGCTGGTGCGCCACGACTGGCAGCCGCGCCTCGCCGCCGACGGCCTGCTCGTGGAGCGCTGATGCAGGCCGCTCCGCGCCGCGCCCTCTTCGGCTGGGTGATGTTCGACTGGGCCTGCCAGCCCTTCTTCACCCTCGTCACCACCTTCGTGTTCGCGCCCTACTTCGCCACCGTGCTGGCCCCGAACCCGGCCGAAGGGCAGGCCCTGTGGGGCTACGCCACGGCGGCGGCGGGCCTCGTGCTGGCGCTGCTCTCGCCGGTGCTGGGCTCGATCGCCGACGCGGTCGGCCCGAAGAAGCCCTGGATCGCGGCGGCCTCCGGCCTCCTGCTCGTCGCCTGCTTCGCCCTGTGGTGGGCCGCGCCCGGATGGGCCGGTGCGATCCCGCTGGCGCTTGCCGCCTTCGCGGTCGCCACCGTGGCGGCGGAGGTCGCGGCGGCCTTCTACAACGCGCTGATGCCGATCCTCGTCCCGCCCGAGCGGCTGGGGCGTCTGTCGGGCACCGGCTGGGCCACCGGCTACGCGGGCGGGCTCGTGTCGATCGTCGTGGTGCTGGGCTTCCTCGCCGCCGATCCGGACACCGGGCGGACCTATTTCGGCCTCGACCCGCTGTTCGGCCTCGACCCGGCCGCGCGGGAGGGCGACCGCATCACCGGGCCGTTTTCGGCCCTCTGGCTGGTGGTCTTCGCGCTGCCGCTCTTCGCCTTCACGCCGGACGCCCCCCGCACCGGCCGTCCGCTGCGGGGCGCCGCGTGCGAGGGTCTGACGCGGCTCGCCGGCACGGTCCGGGAGGCGCGGCGCGACGGGCGGACGCTCCGCTTCCTCGTCGCCAACATGATCTACCAGGACGGCCTCGTGGCGGTCTTCGCCTTCGGGGGCATCTTCGGGGCCGGGACCTTTGGCTGGGGACCGGCGCAGCTCGGCCTGTTCGGCATCCTGCTCACCGTCACGGGCACGCTCGGCGCCTTCCTGGGCGGCCGGCTCGACGATCGGCTCGGGCCGCGCCGGGTGATCCTGGGCAGCCTCGGCCTCCTCGCCCTGGTCTGCGTCGGCCTGATCTCGCTCGGGCGCGAGCACGTGCTGTTCGCGATTCCCACCGCGCCGGCCCGGCCGGGCCACCTCTACGACAGCGCGCCGGAAAAGATGTTCGTCGGGCTCGGCCTCCTCATCGGCCTCGTCGCCGGCCCGCTCCAGGCCGCGTCGCGCAGCCTGCTCGCGCGCATCGTGCCCCCTGGCGAGGCCGGCCGCTACTTCGGCCTCCTCGCCCTCTCGGGCCGCCTGACCTCCTTCATGGCCCCGCTCTGCGTCGCGCTCGCCACCTCGCTCACCGGCACGCTGGGCGCAGGCCCCGCGGTGCTGATCGGGTTCTTCGGGCTGGGCGCGGCGCTGGTGTGGGGCGTCTCGGACGCCGCGAGGGCACGGAATGGGGCCTGATGCATCACTCTTCCCTCCGGCGGCGACGCCCGTGGGAAGTCATCCGCCCGTGTCCATTTGTGCCTCACACAACCCTTCAGACGAAGGAGCAAGGGCCGCGCGGGGCACACCTCTCCCGTGCGGGCGATGAGCTTCGCGAAAAGGGTCCGGTTGCGGCGAGTTGGGCATCTTTGCGGGTCAGCGGAGACGGCCGATGCGCGGACGGGGATCAGGCGTCGTACGGCACCGAAGCGCGCGGCGCGTGACCGTTCGAGCGGATCGTCACCACGGGCAGCGCGGTCCTGAGCACGGTGGGCGGCCGCTGGTTCGTCGGCGCGAGCTACCGGAAGGCTGAGCGCCGCCGCCCCTCACCGCCCGCGCGCCGCGATCGCCTCCGACCACGCCACTGCGCGGCGCGCCATGCCGATGTGCTGGCGCTCGAACATCCGTCCGTTGATCTGGATCGCGCCGCGCTTGGCGTTCTCGGGCCGGTCGAAGGCCGCGATCACGCTGCGGGCCGTCTCGACCTCGGCCTCGGTGGGCGCGAAGGCGGTGTTGGCGGGCTCCACTTGGTTCGGATGGATCAGGGTCTTGCCGTCGAAGCCAAGGATGCGCGCCTGGCTGCACTCCTCGCGCAGGCCGTCCACGTCCGCGAAGTCGTTGAACACGCCGTCGAGGATCGCGAGGCTCTCGGCGCGGGCGGCGGCGAGCGCGGTCATCAGCCAGGGCATCATCGGGGCGCGGCCCGGGACGATCTGCGTCCAGGTGTCCTTGGCGAGGTCGTTGGTGCCGAGCACGAAGCAGCTGAGCCGGGTGGCGGCGTTGCGCCGCGCCGCCGCGATCGCCTGGATGTTGAGGATGGCGGCCGGCGTCTCGATCATCGCCCAGACCCGGATATGGGCCGGCGCGTCGAGGGCCTCCAGGCGGTCGGCGATACTTTCCAGCACCGCGGGCGAAGAGACCTTCGGCATCAGGATCGCGTCGGGCCCCGCCTCGATGGCGGCCTTGAGATCGGCCTCGCCCCAGGGCGTCTGCGGGGCGTTGACCCGGATGATGAGCTCCCGGTCGCCGTAGCCGCGCCCGCGCACCGCGGCGCAGACCTGCTCGCGGGCGGTCTCCTTGGCGTCGGGCGCGACCGCGTCCTCGAGGTCGAGGATCAGCGCGTCGGCCGGCAGGGTCTTCGCCTTGTCGAGCGCACGCTGGTTGGAGCCGGGCATGTAGAGCACGCTGCGGCGCAGGCGGAGGTCGGTCATGGCGGTCGGTTTCCTCGGATGGCCGGCGGAGCACACGCGTCAATCGGCGAAGCGATCACCGGCTCGGCGGCGAAACGAATGCACAAACAAGACTTCGAGCGGAGCGGCCTTCGGTTCCGCTTCAAGCACAGTGCGCGACAGGCGCCCACCCGGCACCCGCTACTCCGCGGCGATGCGGCGGGGGGCGAGGTCGAGCGGCAGGCCGGCGACCTCCGCAAAAACCCCCATCAGGTTCTCCGTGAGCGCCGCGAAGCCGGGCTTCGGGGTGAGCGAGCGCTCGTCCATGTAGAGCGCGCGGTTGATCTCCACCTGCAGCGCGTGGCGGCCGAGCGCCGGCTCCCCGTAATGCTCGGTGATGAAGCCGCCCGCATAGGGCTTGTTGCGGATCACCCGGAAGCCCCGGCGGCGCAGGGCCACCTCCACCGCGTCCACGAGGGCGTGTCCGCAGGCGGTGCCGAAGCGGTCGCCGAGCACCATGTCGACCCGCGCCGCCTCGTCGCGCCCGAGACTCGTCGAGGGCATCGAGTGGCAGTCGATCAGGACCGCGTGCCCGAAGGCCACGGCCGTGCGCGAGACCAAGCCCCGCAGGGCGCGGTGATAGGGCTTGTAGAGGCCCTCGATCCGGGCGGTGGCCTCGGAAACCGGCAAGCGCCCGCGGTAGATCTCCTGCCCGTCCGCCACCACGCGGGGCACGGTGCCGAGCCCGCCCGCGACGCGCATCGAGCGGATGTTGGCGAAGGCCGGCAGGCGCCCGTCGAACATCCGCGGGTCGAGTTCGTAGGGCTCGCGGTTGACGTCGAGATAGGCGCGCGGGAAGCAGGCGCGCATCAGCGGGGCGCCGAGCCCGACCACGGGCGCGAACAGGCGGTCGACGAAGGCGTCCTCGGACCGGCGCAGCGACACCGCGTCGAGGCGCGAGGCGGCCAGGAACGAGGCCGGATAGACCGCGCCGGAATGGCCGGTGTTGAAGACGTAGGGCAGGCTGTGCCGCGCGGGCTCGTCGATGACGAAGGGCGGTGAGAACAGGCTCTCGGGGGCCGTCGTCTCTAGCATGCGGCCATCCGGGCTCGCTCGGCGGAGAAGGGGCGTTCGCGCGACAGCATCCCACCAATGTGACGCTGCCACCACGGCCTGTCCACTGCCGCGGTCGCGGTCGCGGGGCCGCATCTCACCGGCCGCCGGGCGGCGCGGCAGGCGTCGGCGGAAAGGCCCGGTCGGGCGGGCCGAGCCGGTGGCGCAGGCCGTCGGCAAGGCCCCGGCCGATCGCCCGGCGGACTTCGCGCGAGAAGCGGTTGTGGATGAGGTAGATTGCGAGCCGCGCGGGCATCAGCGCCAGGGTCTTCGCCTTGTGGCCGGGCGGCACGTGGGCGAGGCGGAGCATCGCCAGCTGGTTGCGGATGAAGGTGTAGAGCCGCCGCGGCGGCTGGTCGGTCAGGGTGAGGCCGAAGGGCATCCGGATGATTCCGCGCCCGAGGTCGTGGGCCATCGGCACGCCCGGCGCGACCCAGACCGAAAAACCGCGCGCCGCCGCCCGCATGCCCCATTCCACGTCGATCGCGTCGATGAAGAAGTCGGCCCGGAAGGGACCGACCGTTTCCAGGGCGGCGCAGGCGACGAGCGAGCCCGACGAGTAGGCGAAGCGCGCCCGCCGGGCCGGCGCGCCCGCCCCGGCCGGGGCGGCGGCGAGCGGCAGCGCCGCGCCGTCGGCGGCGACCGGCTGCGCCCCCACGAGGGCGGGACGCTCGCCCGACGCCGCGAGCTGCCGAAAGATCCCGGCGAGCGCCGGCACGGCCCCCGTCGCGGGCAGGCTGTCCTGATCGAGCAGGAACAGGAAGGCGTCGCCCTCGGCTTCCGCGCGGGCGGCGAGCGCGTTGTAGGCTTCGCCGAGCCCGTGATTGCCCGGCTGGTCGAGGATCGCGACCGGCGTGTCGCCCGCGGCGCGCACCAGGCGCTCCGCGAGGGCGGGATCGACCGGCGAGTTGGCGTAGACCGCGACCTCGCGCACGTCCGGCGCGACGGCCGCCACCAGCCGGGCGAGGTGCGCCTCGTCCGGATGGTAGACGACGATTCCCGCCAGCACGGCCGACCGCTCGCTCATGCCCGCCTCCCGCGGCGCCTCCGGGGAGGCGCGGTGGGCGGGGGGCATCGCCCGGGGAGCGGCCCCACGTCAACGCCTTGTTTACCAAGCCGCCGCTTTATGAAAAGAAATCCTCGAATCGACAGCCGGGACACCGCTCGATGAAGATCCTCCTCGCGGAAGACGACAACGACATGCGTCGCTTCCTCGCCAAGGCGCTCCAGAACGCCGGCTACGACGTGGCGTCGTTCGACAACGGGCTGTCGGCCTACAACCGGCTGCGCGAGGAGCCGTTCGAACTCCTCCTCACCGACATCGTGATGCCGGAGATGGACGGGATCGAGCTCGCCCGCCGCGCCACCGAACTCGACCCCGACATCAAGGTGATGTTCATCACCGGTTTCGCGGCGGTGGCCCTCAACCCGGATTCCAAGGCCCCGAAGGACGCCAAGGTCCTCTCCAAGCCCTTCCACCTGCGCGAACTCGTCAACGAGGTCGAGAAGCTGATGGCGGCCTGACGGTCCGCAGTTCCGTTTCGCGCCCGATTGCCTATATGCGGCGGCGAGCCTCATGGAGCGCGCGAACCGCCGGATGCAGCCCGTTACGATCTACACCACGAGCTGGTGCCCCTACTGCGCGGCGGCCAAGTCCCTCCTGCGGGAGAAGGGCGCCGCCTTCACGGAGATCGACGTCGAGGTGAAGGCCGGGGCGCGCCGCGAGATGATGGAACGCGCGGGCGGGCGCACCAGCGTGCCGCAGATCTTCATCGGGGAGACCCATGTGGGCGGCTGCGACGACCTCTACGCCCTCGACCGCCGGAGCGGGCTCGACCCGCTGCTGAAGGGCTGACCGGACAGCGCCGCCTGCGCTAAGGTGGGGCTCAACCGCCGCCCCGGAACACGCCCATGTCCGCACCCCGCTTCGTCGCCGCCTGCGTCCAGATGCGCTCGGGCCGCGATCCCCTGCGCAACCGGGACGCGGCGGTCGCCGCCATCCGCGAGGCGGCCTCGCGAGGGGCGCAATACGTGCAGACGCCCGAGATGACCTCGCTGCTGGAGCGCAGCCGCGAGGCCCTGTTCGACAAGATCACGGTGCCCGAGCAGGATCCGACGCTCGCCGGCCTGCGCGAGGCGGCGCGCGCGCGCGAGGTCGTGGTCCATGTGGGCTCGCTGGCGGTCCGCAACGGCGACAAGGTGGCCAACCGCGCCTTCCTGATCGACCGCGAGGGCAACATCGCGGCGACCTACGACAAGCTCCACCTCTACGACGTGGACCTGCCGAACGGCGAGAGCTGGCGGGAATCCGCCACCTATACGGGGGGCGCCTGCGCGGTCGTCGCCGACCTGCCATGGGCGCGGCTCGGCCTCGCCATCTGCTACGACGTGCGGTTCCCCGCCCTCTACCGGGCCCTGGCCGAGGCCGGGGCGGAGATCCTGACCGCGCCCGCCGCCTTCACCCGCCAGACCGGCGAGGCGCACTGGCACGTGCTCCAGCGCGCCCGGGCGATCGAGACCGGCTCCTTCATGATCTCCGCCGCGCAGGGCGGCCTGCACGAGGACGGCCGCGAGACCTACGGCCATTCGCTCATCATCGATCCGTGGGGCCGGGTGCTGGCGGATGCGGGCGGGGCCGAACCGGGCGTGATCCTGGCCGAGATCGACCTCGGGCTGGTGGCCGAGGCGCGTGCCCGCATCCCGGCCCTGCGCCACGCCCGCGCCTTCACCGTCGAAGCGGTGCGCGACTGAGCGGAATCGCACTGGGCAATTCTGCTTAGGCTTTAGGTACCGCGTCATGTCCGCCGCCGAACCGGTGACCCCTTCGGCGAAAGATGCCTGGGGTTGCGGATCGTCGCCGCACCCGCCCCGCGCCGCAGGAAATTCGCCGCGCGACCCCTCGCGCCACTCCCGTCCCGTGCCGATATTGACCCGCATGATCCGATACGCACTGGCCTGCGAGACCGGCCACGACTTCGAGAGCTGGTTTCCGTCGAGCGAGTCCTACGACGCGCAGGCCGCGCGCGGCCTCGTGACCTGCCCGCATTGCGACAGCCCGAAAGTGGCCAAGCGCATCATGGCGCCTGCGCTCGGCCGCGGCGAGACGCCGTCCGTGCCGGTACCCGCCGCGCCGCAGGCGGCGCCCGAGCCGGTACGGCTGATGTCGGAGCCCGAGCGGCAGTTGCGCACCATGCTCAAGAACCTGCACGACCACGTCGCGCGCACCTCCGACAATGTCGGACCGCGCTTCGCCGAAGAGGCGCGGCGGATGCATTACGGCGAGGTCGAGAGCCGCTCGATCCACGGCGAAGCCAGCCTCGACGACGCCCGCGCCCTCCTGGAAGAAGGCATCGCCGTGCAGCCCCTGCCGCCCCTGCCCGACGACCGCAACTGACGGGCGCCGGCCTTTTTCTTCGCGCCGCCACCGAACCTCGGGTGCGCCCCGGCGTCTACCCGCCTGAGGGGCGGCAGCGACGGGGCCGGTCATGCATGACGTCATCATCGTGGGCGGCGGGCCGGCGGGCCTGAGTGCGGCGCTCGTTCTGGGGCGCTGCCGGCGCCGCGTGCTCCTCATTGATGCGGGACGCCCGCGCAACGCCGTGACGCCGCGCATGAACGGCTATCTCGGCCACGACGGCACGCCGCCGGGCTCCCTGCGCGAGACGGCGCACGCCGAGATCGCGCGCTATCCCACCGTGACGGTGGATGCGACCGAGGCGGTGGACGCGCAGCGCGCCGAGCCCGGCTTCGCGGTGACCCTGGCGGACGGCCGCCAGGAGCGCGCGCGCCGCCTGGTGCTCGCCACCGGCCTCTCGACCGAACTGCCGCCCATCACGGGCGCCGAGGCCTTCTGGGGCCACGGCGTCCACCATTGCCCCTACTGCGACGGCTACGAGAACCGGGACGCGCCCATCGCGGTCTATGGCCCCGGCGCCCGGGCCAAGGGCCTCGCGCTGGAACTCACGGCCTGGAGCCGCGACCTCACGCTCTGCACCGACGGCCCCGCGCCGGACCTGTCCGACGAGGACCGCGCCCGCCTCGCCCGCCAGGGCATCCGGCTCGATGAGCGCCCGCTGGAGGGGCTCGAAGGCGAGGACAGGCGCTTGGCGCGGGTGCGCTTTCGCGATGGCGGCGCCCTCGCCTGCCAGGCACTGTTCTTCGCGCCCGCCGAATGCGCCCCCTCGGACCTCGTGCGCCGCCTGGGCTGCGACCTCAGCCCCAAGGGCACCGTGCCGACGCGCGACTACGAGCAGACCAACGTGCCGGGGCTCTACGTGGCGGGCGATGCTTCGCGCCGCGTGCAATTCGCGATCGTCGCCGCCGCCGAGGGCGCGATGGCGGCCTTCGCGATCAACACGGAGCTTCTGCAGGAAGATACACGCTGAGGGCGAACAGCTGAGCCGTTTCGCGCCAAGATTGCTTCCGGCGAGGCACCGGATCGCCGTGGAAGCCGGACATGCGGCGGGATTCGCCTCCGGCCGGCCAGGGTAGGGCAGCATTCCTACGCTTCAAGAATGTCGCATATGGTGAAGCTTTGGTAGCGTCCGGTCACTTTCCGAAGCCCGGGGGCAACAATGAGAGCTTTGGCAAAGGCTTGGCACATCGGCGTTTTCCGGGATCAGGGACGCCGCGTTGCGCCCGAATCGGCGCCCCGGCCGGCAGCCAGCCCGCCGCCCGAGCGGGTCCAGGAGCATCGCGGCCTGACTGCCCGCGAACTGATCCGCATGGCGCAGGCGGCCCGCACCGCGCGCGACTGAACCGGCCGCCCGTCCGGGCGTTCCTCCGGCCCGCCCTGCGCGCCGGAGGACCCCGATGCCGCCCCTTATCCATCCGCAGACGCCGCGCGTGGCGGTGCCGTGCGGCTGCGCGCTCGGCGAGCAGGCCGTGTGGGATCACCGCACCGGCACGCTCCTGTGGGTCGACATCGAGGAACCGGCGCTGTGGCGGCATCGGCCGGAGGGCGGCGAACCCGCGCGTCTGGCGCTCGACGAACCGCTCGGCTTCGTGGCGCTGACGGAGGATCCCGACACGGTGGTGGCGGGCTTCCGCTCCGGCCTCGCGCGCCTGCGCCTGTCCGGCGGCCCGCCGGAGACGATCCTGGTGCCGGAGCCGGACCGGCCCGGCAACCGGCTCAACGGGGGCACGGTCGCGCCGGACGGGGCGCTGTATTTCGGCAGCATGGACGCGGCCGAAGCGCAGGCGACCGGGACGTTCTACCGCTGGGACGGGCGGGACCTCACCCGGTTCGGCGGGCAGATGCCGGTCACCAACGGACCCGCCGCTTCGCCGGACGGGCGCACGCTCTACACCGTCGACACGGCGGCCGGGACGGTCCGCGCCCATGGGCTGGCGCAGGGCGGCGTCGGCGAGGCGCGCGCGCTCGTGCAGTTCGAACCCGGCTGGGGCAAGCCCGATGGCCTGACGGTGGATGCGGAGGGGTGCATCTGGGTGTGCCACTACGGCGGCTCGCGCGTCACGCGCTTCACGCCCGATGGCGAGGCGATCCTCGTCGTTCCGGTGCCGACCGCGCTGGTGACGCATTGCGCCTTCATCGGGCCGGATCTCGCGACGCTCGCCATCACCACTGCCCGGCGCGACCGCGATCCCCGGATCGATCCGATGGCGGGCCACCTGTTCGTGGTCGAGACCGGGAACCGCGGGCAGCCCTCCCGGAGCCTCGCGGTCTGACCCGGGATCGGTGTTCGCTGCACCGCACTCCAGTGTGCGCGTGCGTTGCCGCACATCCGACTTGTGATCATCCGCTTAGGACTTGGGTAGGCAATGGCGCCCGTCGCGCGGCTTCTTGCGCGGCGGGATTAGAACTTTTTCTCTACGCACCTGACCGGAAGCGGAACTGTTCAAGCCCGAGCCCGTTGGTGAGTATCCAGTATGCGTGTGCGTATCCCGATCAGCCACGGGCGATCCGCCCGGGGGAACCCATGCCCGACTTCGACGTCCGCCACCTCGACGACCTCCAGGCCCTGGCCCGTCTCGCCGAATTGCTGCATCCGAACGCGGCGGAGCGCGGGAAGGCCGTGGCGCGCGGCCGTCGGCGGCTGCGCGAGGGGCTGACTGTTCCGCCCAAGGGGACGAAGCCCGTCGTGGCCGCCTGAGCCCCGCTTCGCCCGAGCGCGTCCCCGCCTGCGCCTCACCATGCGTGCGGCGTGATCACGCCCTTGCTGGTCACCACCACCCAGGTCTTGCCGCGCCGTTCGACCGCCTCGACGCGTCCGACGCCCGGCACCGTGTCGCCCGGCCCGATCTCCAGCAGGCGCTGGTTGCGGTTCTCGATGATCGCGACCCCGTCGTAGACGTCGCGCAGGATCCAGGTCTCCACCGTGGCCGGCGCGGGCTTCGCGGCGGGACGCTCCGGCAGGCTGCCTGTCAGGGCGGGCTCCGGTGCGGCGGGTTTCGCGGCCGGCGCGGGCGCCGGGGCCGCGGCCACCGGGGCCGGTGCCGCACTGCGCGTCTTCTCCACCCTCTCACCGAGCGCGGCCACGCGGGCGGCCTGTTCGCGGTCGGTGTGGTCGAGTTTCTCGCCGAGCCCAACCATCTTCGCGGTGGTCTCGGTGCCGAGTTTCTGCAGCTTGTCGAGCCGGTCGCCGATCTGCCCGAGCCGCGTGGTGGTGTCGGCCCGGCCCTTCTCGGCGGCCGCGGCGGCTTCGGCAGCGCGGTCGCGCAGCAGCTTCAGGTCGGTGGCGAGGCGGGCCGATTCGGCCGCCTGCGCGTTGAGCCGCGTGGCGAGTTTCTTCCAGTCGGCCTGAGTGATCGCGGGACGCTCCGCCCGCGCGCCCTTGGTGAGCAGGGCGGCCCCCGCCCCACCTCCGAACGCGCCCAGGCACATCCCCCCGAAGAGCGCCGCCGCCACGGGCGGGCGCAGCTTCAGGCGGGGGAACGGGCGCCTGAACGGGCCCTTGGGCGTCGCCGTCTCAGGGTTCGCCGTCGCATCCTTGGCCGGGGTGGCAGCACCGGCCTGATCCTTGCCGTCGCTCATGACGAAGCTTCCCAACTCACTGGAAGCTTTTGGTAACGACGTTTGTTTACCGAACCCTTACCGGCTCACGCCGCCAGCAACCCTCGCTTGCGCAGCAGCGGCTCGATGCTCGGCAGGCGCCCGCGGAAGGCCGTGTAGGCCTCGCGCGCGTCGCGCAGGTTGCCCGCCCCGTAGACGAACTCGCGCAGCCGTCCGGCCGTCTCCGGGTCGAAGATGTCGCCGGCCTCCCGGAAGGCGTCGAACGCGTCCGCGTCCAGCACCTCCGACCACAGGTAGGAGTAGTAGCCCGCCGCGTAGCCCTCGCCCGAGAAGATGTGGGCGAAGTGCGGCGAGCGGTGGCGCATGCTGATCTCGGCCGGCATCGCGATCCGCCGCAGGGCCTCGGCCTCGAAGGCCGGGACGTCGAGCCCGGCTTCCGCCTCCTGCGACAGGTGCAGGTCGAGGTCGACGATCGCCGAGGCGGTGTACTCCACCGTGGCGAAACCCTGGTTGAAGGTGCGGGCGGCCAGCATCCGCTGGAGCAGCGCCTCCGGCATGGGCTCGCCCGTGCGGTAGTGGCGGGCATGCGCGCGCAGTACCTGCGGCTGCTCCAGCCAGTGCTCGTAGAGTTGCGAGGGCAGTTCCACGAAGTCGCCCGCCACCGCGGTGCCGGCGAGAAGCGGGTAGGTGACGTCCGACAGGAGTCCGTGCAGCGCGTGGCCGAACTCGTGGAAGAGGGTGCGGGCGTCGTCGAAGGACAGCAGGGCCGGCTCGCCCTCCCCGCCCTTGGCGAAGTTCATCACGTTGACGATGATCGGCGTCACGTCGTCGGTCAGGCGCTCCTGCGAGCGGAAGGCGCTCATCCAGGCGCCCGAGCGCTTGTTGGCGCGGGCGAAGTAGTCGCCGAGGAAGAGGCCGATCTCCGAGCCGTCGCGGTCGCGCACCCGCCAGGCCCGCACGTCGGGATGGTAGCGCGGAAATTCGTCCACCTCCTCGAAGGTCAGGCCGAACAGGCGCTGCGCCGTGTCGAAGCTCGCCGCGATCACGCCGTCGAGCGGCAGGTACGGCTTGATCTCGCCCTCGTCGAGGTCGTGCTCGGCCTTGCGCAGCTTCTCGGCGTAGTGGCGCCAGTCCCAGGCGGCGAGGTCGAAGTTGCCGCCCTCGCGCCCGACCATCTCCTGCAGCCGGTCGCGCTCGGCCGCCGCGCGGGCGCGGGCCGGCGCCCAGACGTCGCGCAGGAGCGCCATGGCGGCCTCGGGGGTCTGCGCCATCGTGTCGGCGAGCTTGAAGGCCGCGAAGGTCTCGTAGCCGAGGAGCCGCGCCCGCTCGGCGCGCAGCCGCATGGTCTCGGCGATGATGGCGCGGTTGTCGGTCTCGCCGCCGTTCTCGCCGCGGCGGATCCAGGCCGTGTAGGCGCGCTCGCGCAGGTCGCGGCGGGTCGAGAAGACCAGGAACGGCTCGATCAGCGAGCGCGACAGGGTGATGACGTGGCCGGGAAGCCCCCGCTCCTCGGCGGCGCGGGCCGCGGCCGTGCGCAGGAAGGGCGGCAGGCCGGCGAGATCCGCCTCGCTCTCCAGCGGCAGCACGAAGGCGCTCTCGTCGGCGAGCAGGTTCTGCGAAAAGCGCGTGCCGAGTTCGGCGAGCCGCGCGCCGATGGCGGCGACCCGCTCCTTGTCGGCGGGCGCGAGGTCGGCGCCCGCGCGCCGGAAGAGCGTGCGGTAGCGGTCGAGCACGCGGCCCTCCTCCGCGGAGAGGCCCTCGTCGGTCACGGCCGAGACGCGCGCCCACAGGTCCGGGTTGAGGAAGAGCGCGCTGCGATGGCGCGACAGCCGCGGGGCCATCACCCGCTCCACCGCCTGGAGGTCGGGGTTGGTGTGGCTGCCCGCGACGTTGAAGAAGGTCGCGCCGACGCGCTTGAGCGCCTGCCCCGACCGCTCCAGCGCCGCGACCGTGTTGGCGAAACCGGGCGGGGCCGGATCGGCCGCGATGGCGGCGATCTCGGCCTCGTGCGCGGCGAGCGCCTCCGTGAAGGCCGGCTCGTAATGGGCCGGCGCGATCCGCTCGAAGGGCGGCAGCCCGAACGGCGTGGTCCAGGCCGCCTCCGCGAAGGGGTTCGCCCCGGGGCGGGTGTCCTGACGCTCGGTCGTGCTGTCGGCCATGCTGGGCGATCCTGGAGAGGTGGAGGGCATGGGGCGACGATAGGGCCGGACGCGCTGGGCGCAAGCCGCCGGGCCGAACGGTCGCGGAACGGTCGCGCTTGCCCGCCGTTGGGCTCGGGCGGCGGGTTCGACCGTTGATGCTGAGAGGGCCGGACGCGGCTGCAGCGGCGAGGCTATGAAGAGCGCGGGTAACCCCTCTCCCGTGCGGGAGAGGGGCAGGGGTGAGGGTCCCGGAAGGGAGCCGCAGTGAAACGCTGCGTGTCGTGAGGGGAGCGGAACGGTTCCGCCTCACGCTCGGAAGGCAGTGCTGGTAGCGGCACGGTCCAGACTTCTTGCTGAACCCTCCCAGGACCCTCACCCCTACCCCTCTCCCGCACGGGAGAGGGGATCCCGCGCTGCCTGTGAGTCATTCGGAGGGGGCGCGGGATGCACCAAAGGTCGGCCACGCGGATGCTCGTGCTCGCGGCGCTTCTCTTGGCGCCCGCGGGCGGGCGCGCCCAGGTGCCGTTGCCGCCGCCGCGTCCGGATGCCGGACCGGGCGCCGCCGCACCATCGCCCCCCGCCCCTCCGGCCGGCCAGGGCCCGGCCGCGTCGCAGCCCGCCGCGCCGGTGCCGCCTCCGCCGTCCGCCGCTCAAACCCCTGCCACCCAGGCGCCCGCCGCCCCACCCCCCCTCCCCCCGGGGCGTCCGGCCGACGTGCCGTCCGGCCCGCCGCCGGTGCTCGTGCCGGACGACACCGCCTGCCTGCGCCGGCTGGAGCGGCTCGGCGCCAAGGCGACGCCCCTGCCGGCCATCGCCGAGGGGCTGTGCGGGGCGCCGAAGCCGCTGCGGCTGAGCGAGTTGCCGGACGGGCTCGCCGTGTCGCCCGCCGCCACCCTCACCTGCCCGGCCGCCGAGGCCTTCGCGCGCTGGAGCACGGAGGTGCGCGTGCAGGCCGAGCGCCTGCTGGGACGCGCCCCGAACGCGGTGCGCATCGCCACCTCGTACGAGTGCCGGGGGCAGAACCACGACCCGGATGCCAAGCTCTCCGAGCACGCCTACGCCAACGCGGTCGACGTGATGGGCTTCGCCTTCGAGGGGCGCGAGCCGGTGACCATCGGGACCGTGAAGGCCGGCACCCCTGAGGCCGCCTTCCAGGCCGCCGTGCAGGCCCGGGCCTGCGCGTTCTTCCGCACCGTGCTCGGCCCCGGCTCGGACGCCGCGCACGGCAACCACCTCCACCTCGACGAGCGCGAGCGGAATGCCGGTCACCGCCTGTGCCAATGATCCCGGAACGGTTTCGCCCCCTCCGTGCTTGTGAGCAGCGATCTCAGGAGGTGGCGATGCGGACGTGGATCGGGTGGGTCGGGGTGGTCGGTCTGGCGCTCGTGGGAGCCGGCGGAACCCAGGCGGCCGAGCGGCGCGCGCCCGCACTCGACCTTGAGACGGTGAACGCCGCGCGCTTCGATCCGGACGAGAAGCCGGCCCGCTCGTCCAAGCGCCCGGACCCGCTGCTCGTGAAGGCGCAGGTGCTCCTCGACCGCGCCCGCTTCTCCCCCGGTGCCATCGACGGCCGCGACGGCGAGAACCTGCGCGGCGCCCTCAAGGCCTTCGCGCAGGCCAAGGGCCTGAAGGCGAGCGGGCGGCTCGACGGCAAGCTCTGGGAGGCGCTCGCCGCCACGAATGCCGACCCGGCGCTCACCACCTATACGCTGACCGAGGCGGACCTGCGCGGTCCCTTCGCGGACAAGATCCCCGACAAGATGGAGGAGCAGGCCGACCTCAAGGCGCTCGCCTACACGAGCCCCGCCGAGATGCTGGCCGAGCGCTTCCACATGAGCCGCGCCCTGTTCGACGCCCTCAACCCGGATGAGGACCTGAAGGCCGGCAGCGTCGTGACGGTGGCGGGCGTCGAGCCGATGGGCACCGACCGCCCGAACGCGAAGGAGCTGCCGGACGACCCGAAGGTCAGCCGCATCGTCGTCGACAAGGAGGCGCTGCAGGTGCGCGGCTACGCCGAGGACGGGGCGCTGTTGCGCGTCTATCCCTCCTCGATCGGCAGCGAGGAGAAACCCGCCCCGAAGGGGAATTTCAAGGTGAAGGGCGTCGCCTTCAACCCGGACTACACGTACGACCCGAAATACGGATTCGCGGGCGTGAAGGCCGACCGCAAGTTCACCATCCGCCCGGGTCCCAACAACCCGGTGGGGCTGGTCTGGATCGACCTCTCGGCGGAATCCTACGGCATCCACGGCACGCCGGACCCCGAGAAGGTCGGCAAGTCCGAATCGCACGGCTGCGTGCGCCTGACCAATTGGGACGCTCGCGACCTCGCCCGTCACATCGCCAAGGGCGCCACGGTGGAGTTCGGCGAGTAGCGCTCTATCGCCGAAGGGCCGCGCCGGCCGCCTGCATCGCCGCATCGGCCAGGAAGGCCAGGGCCGCCACCGCGGCAGTGCCCTGGAGCAGGTAGAGCCCATTCTGGTTCTGCAGCCCGACCACGATCGGCGTGCCGAGGGTCGGCGCCCCGGCGAGCGCCCCGATCGCGGCCGTCGAGACCGCCGTCACCATCACGACCCGCAGGGCGGCCAGGATCGGGGTGGCGGCGAGCGGCAGGTCGACCCGCCAGAAGACCTGCGCGGGCGTGAGCCCCATCGCCTCGGCCGCGGCGCGCACCTCTGCCGAGACGGTGGCGAGCGCGTCCGCGGTGGCGCGGGTCACCGGCATCAGCCCGTAGAGGGCGAGCGCCAGGAGCGTCGGCGGCGCGCCGAAGCCGAGGATCGGCAGCGCGAGCCCGATCACCACCACCGGGGGCGCCGCCTGGGCGGCGGTCGCGAGGGCGTCGACCGTGCCGCGCAGGCGCCCGCCCGCCCGGGACGCCAGCAGGCCGAGGACGAGGCCGAGCCCGCCCGCGAGCGCGAAGCCCGACAGCGCCAGCAGCATGTGGGCGCGCGCGAGCCCGAGGAGGCGCGCGGTGCTGAGCGGCGACCCGGCCGTGAGGCCGAGCGCCCCCGCGAGGAATGCCGCCACCGCCGGATGGCTCGCGAGCCCGAGCGCGAGGCCGAGCGCGGCCGTGGCGAGGGCGGGGCCGAACCTCATGCGGCGCGCGCCTCGCGCGGGCCGAACAGGGCGAGGCCGCGATCGGCCGCGAGCGAGAGGGCGATCACCGGGATCGCGCCGAGCAGGATCAGGTCCGGGGCGAACTGCGCCATGCCGTCAAAGACCACCGCCCCGAGCCCGCCCGCCCCGACGAGGCCGCCGAGGGTCGACAGCCCGATGCTCTGCACCGCCGCGACCCGCAGGCCGCCGAGGAGGAGCGGTGCGCCGAGCGGCAGCCGCACGCGCAGGAGCACTTGGCCGCGGGTGAGGCCCAGCGCCCGCGCGCTCTCCAGCACCGCCGGGTCCGGCGAGGCGAGGCCCGCCGCGAGGCTCTGCACCAGCGGCAGCGCCACGTAGGCCGCGGTGCCGAGAATGGCCGGCGTCGGGCCGATCGCTCCGAGCCCGACCACCCGCAGGGCCGGCAGCCATGCGAGGAGGCCCGACAGCGCCGAGACGAGCGCCGCGAACAGCGCCAGGGCCGGCACCACCTGCACGCCGTTCAGCACGGTCTCGACGCCGCGCGCCGGCCAGCCGCCGCGCAGGAGCACGAGCGCGAGCGGGACCGAGACGAGGAGGGCGAGGCCGAGCGCCCCGGCCGAAAGCGCGAGATGCTGCCCCAAAGCCGCCTGGACCGTCCCCGCGCGGGCGCGGTACTCCACCGCGAGCGACACCGCATCGAACAGGCCGCTCCACCCGGCCAGCACCGCGAGCGCGATGCCGCCCGCCAGCGCGAGCGGCGCACCGAAGCGCCCCGGAATCGCGCGCGCGGCCTCCGCCGCGAGGAGGACGAAACCGAGCGCCGCGAGCCACGCCCCCGCCCCGAACGAGGCCCGCACCGCTGACGGTTGGCCCGCGACGAGCGCGGCCGCCCCCATCCCGACCGCGAGCCCCAGCACCGCGAGGCCGGCCAGTGCCGCGAGGAGAGCGGTGCGCGGGAGCACGCCGCCCCGCAGCGCGCCCGAGACGAGCAGCGCCGCACCCACTGCCAGACCGGCGATGCCGAGGCCTGGCCAGCCCGCCGCGACCGGGTCGCCCGGCACCAGACGGTTCGGCGCGAGGGTCAGGAGCGGCAGCCCCGCGAGCGCTCCCGCCACGAGCCCGGCTGCGAGGAGCGGCAGCAGGCGCAGCTTCATGTCACCGATCGGCGTCCTTGCGCGGGACGGCCCCCCGCAGGGGTCCACTTCGCCGCCAAAAGCGGCGCCGTGGCAAGCGATGCCGCCGGGACGACGCCCTGGCAGGATCCGTGACCAGGGCCTCCAGGGAGGCGCACCGCCCGATCGCGTCGATCCGGCAGGCGGATGGGTGCGCCCAAGCACGCCGCCAAGGTCCGCCGCATGCGACAGAGATCAGGACACGGATCGGATCCCACCGACGGATCGGTTCTCACGGAGATCGCCATGATCAAGCCCTCTCTCGCCGCTGCCGCCGGTCTCACCATCGGGCTGGTCACCGTCGCCCACGCGAGCCTCACGCTGAAGTCTCCGGCTCCGCCGGCTACGCCGGCGATCGGCCGGACGGACGCCGATCTCGTGCAGGCGCCCCCGCGCGCCGAGCCGAAGGCCTACGCCGAGGTGAGGAACCTCGCGCCCGTCAGCATGAGCGATGCCGACGAGACGCAGGGCACCAAGGGCGCTCCGCGCGTGATCGACCTGCCCCGGGCGGACGCGCCGAACCAGGGCTACGTTCCGGCGCCGGCGCGGCCCGTCCCGGCCGAGCGGCTGGCGCAGGCCACGCCGAGCCCGGCGGCTGCGCCCCCCTCCGCCTACGAGGAAACCCCCTCCCGTCCGGAGCCGGCCTACGCGCCTCCGCCGCGCCGCGGCGCGCGCACGGCCCCGAGCGCCCGTCCGGCCGAGTACCGCACGGCCAGCTACAACGGCGGCCAGGGCGCGACGTGGAAGACCGGCAGGAACGAGTACGGCTTCGAGGGCACCTTCGGCGGCTGCCGCTTCACGGGCTTCAGCGGACCGCGCGGCTTCAAGCTCGACCGCAACTGCCGCTGAGGCCGCGGTCCGGTCCACCCGAGGTCCGCGCGGCCCGGTGAACGCTGCGTCGACCCACCTCCCCTACCCTGACCTTTGAGGGGGAACCGTCCGGCGGACCGTGCGAGGCTGCGCCGGTTCGGTGCCGGTCCCCCAATCCCCCCGGCGCGGAACAGCGGGTCGGGCCGCGCAACCGTGCAGCGGTCGCGTGCCTGGCCCGTCCTGCCGATCGACCGCGCCGATGGCCGGCGAGCACGGCCGGGCAGGAGGACCAGGGTGCATCCCGCGAACGGTGCCCTTGCGGAGGCGCGCAAGGGGGAGGCCTCCCCCGCGGAATCGTCCGCTCCCCGCCGAGAAAAGTGATGCGAGGCTGAGGGAAGCGACGCAGGCTCCGGCGGCCCGCCACTGCGAACCGTCTCCCGCGCGATGAACGACAGAGCCCTGCGCTACTTCCTGGCGGTCGTCCGCACCGGATCGGTCCGGCGGGCGGCCGAGGTGCTGAACGTCGCGGCCTCGGCCGTCAGCCGCCACATCCACGAGATGGAGGCCGAGTGCGGCCAGCCGCTGCTGGAACGGCTGCCGCGCGGGATCGCGCCGACGGAGGCCGGGCGCGTCGTGGCCGAGCACGCGCAGCGGCAGGCCGACGAGGCCGCGCTCCTGGCGGACCGGCTGGAGCGTCTGCGCGGGGTCCGGCAGGGCACAGTGCGCCTGTGCTGCGGCGCCGGCTTCCTGGTCGATCTCCTCGAGAACGGTCTGGCGAGCTTCGCAGCGGCCCATCCGGGCATCACCTACACGGTCTCGCTCGGCACCACGGCCAGCATCCTCGGCGCGGTCGCGCTGAACGAGGCCGATCTCGGCCTCGCCTACAACCCGCCGGCCCATCCCGACCTGCATAGCGTCGTGGTGGCGCGCCAGCCGCTGCTGGCGGTCCTGCCCCTCGGCCATCCGGTCGCGGCGGGCTCGCAGCCCATCGCGCTTCGGGCCTTCGCCACCGAACCCGCCGCGCTCCTGCCGCCCGACCACGGCGTGCGCCAGCTCCTCGGGCGCGTCGAGGCGGATGGCGGCTTCCGGCTGACGCCCCGGCTGGAAACGAGCTCCTTCGAGCTGCAGCGCCGCTTCGTCGCCGTCGGCATGGGCGTCACCTTCCTACCCCGCTTCACCATCACGGCGGAATTGCAGGCCGGATTGCTCGCCGCGCAGCCGCTCGCCGATCCGATCCTGTCCTCCGCCACGGCCCACTTGGTGGTGCGCACGAACCGCCGCCTGCCCGAGCCCGTGGCGCGCCTGACCGGCTGGCTCGCCGAACGCCTCGTCGCCTTCCAGACCATCCCGTGATGTCGAAGTGTTCGCAAGATCAGAACGCTCCGTGCGAAAAGCTCTGATTGCCGCAACACAGTTCCTGCGCGATCGTTCAGCCGGCAACAGGACGGATCGGCATGGACATTCAGACAGTCGGCGTCGTCGGGCTCGGCAACATGGGCCTCGGGATGGCGGCAACGCTCGCCCGCAAGGGCTTCCGGGTCGTCGGCACCGACGTGAACGCGGCCCGCCAATCGGCCGCCGGGGCGGCGGGCGTGCGCTTCGTGCCGGCACCCGCCGAGGTGCTGCACGGGGCCGACGCCCTCGTGGTCTCGCTCCCCTTCGCCCGCGACGTCGAGGCGGTGGTCACCGCCGAGGGCGGGCTGCTGGCGCGGCGTGACCGCAAGGTGGTGGTGATCGACACCTCGACCTCGGACCCGCAGACTACGCGCCGGCTCGCGTCCCGGCTCGCGCAGGCCGGTCACGCCCTGCTCGACGCGCCGGTGAGCGGCGGTCCCTCGGGCGCCGCCGAGGGCACGCTGACCATGATGGTCGGGGGAGACGAGGCAGACTACGCCATCGCCCGGCCGGTGCTGCAGGCGATGTCGGCGCGCGCGCCGCATGTCGGGCCTTCGGGGGCCGGCAACATCGTCAAGCTCGTGAACAACCTCTTGGTCGCCGCCCACTTGGTGACGACCGGCGAAGCGATGCGCCTGTCGGAGGCCGCCGGCCTCTCGGCCGAGGAGGCGGTGGCGATCGTCAATACCGCCACCGGCCGCAGCGTTGTCAGCGAGGTGATGGTGCCGCGATGGGTCCTGCCCGGGACCTTCGACAGCGGATTCTCCGCCGGGCTGATGCGCAAGGACGTGCGCCTCGCGCTCGACCTCGCGGCCGAGTCCGGCCTCGACCTGCCGCTCAGCGCCCATGTCGGCCGGATCTGGGAGGAGGCGCGCGCGCGCCTGCCCGACACCGCCGACTTCACCCGCATGGCCGATTACCGCACCACCGAGGGAGAGAGCTGATGGCGGCGCATCCGCAGAGCGAGGCCGCCGCGCGGCTCGACACGCTCCTCGCCGAATTCCTGCCCGGACGGGACCTCGGCGACCGCATCGGCAGCGTGGTGGCCGGCGAGGTGCTGACCGGCGGCGGCGGCCCGCTCGACCTCGTCAACCCGGCGGACGGCCGGCTGATCGCCTCCTACCGCGACGCGGGCGAGGCGGTGGTCGGCGCGGCCATGGAGGCCGCGCGCGACGCGCAGCGGATCTGGTGGGGGATGACGGCCGCGGCCCGCGGGCGCGCCCTCTGGGCGGTGGGGCAACTCGTGCGCCGCCACGCCGCCGCGCTCGCCGAGATCGAGACGCTCTCGGCCGGCAAGCCGATCCGCGACACGCGCGGCGAGGTCGCCAAGGTCGCGGAGATGTTCGAGTACTACGCCGGCTGGTGCGACAAGCTCCACGGCGAGGTCATACCGGTGCCGACCTCGCACCTGAACTACACGCGCCACGAGCCCTTCGGCACGGTGGTGCAGATCACGCCCTGGAACGCGCCGCTCTTCACCGCGGGCTGGCAGATCGCGCCGGCGCTCTGCGCCGGCAACGCGGTGGTGCTCAAGCCCTCCGAACTCACCCCCCTCACCTCCCTGGTGCTCGGGATGCTCTGCGACCGGGCCGAGGGCCTGCCCCGCGGCCTGGTCTCGGTGCTGGCCGGCGCCGGCCCGACCACGGGCGCGCCGGCGATAGGCCATCCCGACACCCGGCTCGTCGTCTTCGTGGGCTCCGCCCAGGTCGGTGCGGAGATCGCCGCTGCGGCCGCCCGCAACGTGGTGCCGAGCGTGCTGGAACTCGGCGGCAAGTCCGCCAACATCGTCTTCGCCGATGCCGATCTCGGCCGCGCCATCCTCGGCGCCCAGGCGGCGATCTTCGGCGGCGCCGGGCAGAGCTGCGTCGCCGGCTCGCGCCTGCTGGTGCAGCGGGCGGTCCACGCCGAAGTGGTGGAGCGGCTCGCCCGCGCCGCCGCGCTGATCCCGATCGGCGCGCCCACCGATCCCGAGACGCAGATCGGCCCCGTCAACAACCGGCGCCAGCTCGACACCATCGCCCGGATGGTGGCGGCGGCGCAGGATTCCGGCGCCCGGCTCGCGGCCGGCGGCGGCTGCCCGGAGGCTCTGCGGGACACCGGCGGCCTCTACTACGCGCCGACCATCGTGGACGGCGTGGCGCCGGACGCATCGATCGCCCGCGAGGAGGTCTTCGGGCCGGTCCTCACCGTGCTGCCCTTCGAGACCGAGGAGGAGGCGGTGGCGCTCGCCAACGCCACGCCCTACGGGCTCGCCGGGGCCGTCTGGACCTCGGATGTCGGGCGCGCCCACCGGGTCGCGGGCGCGGTGCGCGCCGGGACCTTCTGGGTGAACAGCTACAAGACCATCAACGTGGCCTCGCCCTTCGGCGGCTTCGGGCGATCGGGGTTCGGCCGCTCGTCCGGCCGCGAGGCGCTGATGGCCTACACGCAGACCAAGAGCGTCTGGGTCGAGACCGCGGCCCAGCCCGCCGTCGCCTTCGGCTACGTCGGCTGAGGCCCCCCAATCCCACCCCCAGGAGGCCCGTCATGGATACCGGTTTGGCCGTCGATCGCGTCGCCGCGGGTTCGCCCACGGCGGCCGGGGGCACGGCGCGACTCTTCCTCTTCGCTCTCGTGCTCGTGGTCGCCGCCGAGGCGATCGGCACCGTGTCGATCCCGCTCGGCCCCGGCAAGATCGTCCTCCTGCCGCTGCTCTGGGCCCTGCTCCTCGGCGCGGCCATCGGCCTGGCAAGCCGGCGCCTGCCGGGGCCGCTCGCGGTCAGCCCGGCCCAGCAGCACCTCGCCGCCGCCTACCTGCAGCCCGCGCTGCTGATCTTCATCGCCAAGCTCGGGCTCCTGGTCGGCGGCTCGCTGCCCAAGATCCTCGCCTCGGGCTGGGCGCTGGTCTTCCAGGAATTCGGCCACTTCTTCGGCACGATGGTCTTCGGCCTGCCGGTGGCGCTGCTGCTCGGGATCAAGCGGGAGGCGATCGGCGCCACCTTCTCGGTCGGGCGCGAACCGAGCCTCGCCATCATCGGCGAGCGCTTCGGCATGGATTCGCCCGAGGGCCGCGGCGTGCTGGCGGAATATCTCACCGGCACGGTGTTCGGCGCAGTGTTCATCGCGCTGCTGGCCGGGCTCATCACCAGCCTCAACCTGTTCAACCCGCTGGCGCTGGCCATGGGGGCGGGCGTCGGCTCGGGCAGCATGATGGCGGCGGCCTCCGCGGCCATCGCGGCGCAGCAGACGCCGGAGGTGGCCAAGGACGTCGCGACCTTCGCGGCGGCGAGCAACCTGATCACCACGACGATCGGGACCTACTTCACGCTCTTCCTGTCGCTGCCCTTCACGATCTGGGCCTACAACCGGCTGGAGCCGCTGATCGGCCGCACCCGTCGGCAGGAGGAAGCGGCGCCGGCCGAGACCGGCCCGGCGCCGCACGAGGAGCCCGCCCTCGGCACGCCGGCCCTGATCCTGGCCTGGGTGCTGATCGGCGCCTACGGCCTGATCGGCAACCGGCTCACCTACGGCACCGCGCCCGACGCGGCGGTGATCGGCGGCATGGCGATCATCATCGCGGTGGTGCTGGCGGGCTGGGCGCTCTACCGCCTCGCGGGCCGCCGGCTGCCGGCGGTGATCTGGGTCTCGCTGATCGGCATGGCGCTGACGCATCCGGCGATGCCGTTCTCGGCCGACATCGCCGCGCTGACCGGCAAGGTCAACTTCCTGGCGCTCGCCACGCCGATCCTCGCCTTCGCCGGCCTGTCGATCGCCAAGGACGTCCCGGCCTTCCGGCGGCTCGGCTGGCGCATCGTGGTGGTGTCGTTCATGGCGAATGCCGGCACCTTCCTGGGCGCCGCCCTGATCGCCCAGTTCTGGCTGCACGCGGTCTGAGCGCCGCGCCGAGGCGGCGACCCGGACCGGAGCCTGTCTCCAGCCGGGGTCGCACCCGCGTCAGGCCGCCCGCTTCTGGTAGTCCTTGACGTCCGTGAAGCGGATCTCGGTCCAGCGGTCCTGCTCGTACTTCAGCGAGAAGGCCGTGGTGGCCATGAAGACCGGCGCGCCGTCGAGGTCGGAGGCCATCGAGGAGCCGTGGGCGGCCATGAACTTGTCGAGTTCGGCCTCCTGGTCCGCCTCGATCCAGCGGCAGATGGTGAAGCGGGTCGGCTCGTAGTCGATCGGCAGGCCGTACTCGGCCTGCAGGCGCTCCTTGAGCACGTCGAGCTGCAGCGCGCCGACCACGCCGACGATCGCGCCCGCGCCGTCGTGCGGCAGGAAGAGCTGCACCACGCCCTCCTCGCCCATCTGCTGGAGCGCCTCGCGCAGCTTCTTGGCCTTCATGGCGTCGGTGAGCTTGATGCGCCGCAGGATCTCGGGGGCGAAGCTCGGCACGCCGCGGAAGATCAGCTCCTCGCCCTCCGTCAGCGTGTCGCCGATGCGCAGCGTGCCGTGGTTGGGGATGCCCACCACGTCGCCCGCAAAGGCCTCGTCCGCGATGGCGCGGTCCTGCGCGAAGAAGAATTGCGGGGCCGACAGCGAGATCGGCTTGCCGGTGCGCACGAGGCGCGCCTTCATGCCCCGCGACAGCCGCCCCGAGCACACGCGCATGAAGGCGATGCGGTCGCGGTGATTCGGATCCATGTTCGCCTGGATCTTGAACACGAAGCCGGTCATCTTCGGCTCGGTCGGCGCCACCTCGCGCCGGTCGGCCGCCTGCCCCCGCGGCGGGGGCGCCACGCTGGCGAGCCCGTCGATCAGGTCGCGCACCCCGAAGTTGCGCAGGGCGCTGCCGAAGAAGACCGGGGTGAGGTGCCCCTCGCGGAAGGCCGCGAGGTCGAAGGGCTTGCAGCCGCCTTCGGCCAGCTCCGCCTCCTCGCGCCACGCCGCCGCCTCGCCGGCCTCGGGCAGCAGCTCGTCGAAGAGCGGATCGTCGAAGCCCGAGACCGGCACGGTGCCGGCCTCGTCCGCCGCGTCGAGCCGGCGCACGCGGCGCTGCGCGAGGTCGTAGGTGCCCGCGAAGCTGCGCCCGCGCCCGATCGGCCAGGTGACCGGCGCCACGTCGAGGGCGAGCGTCTTCTCGATCTCGTCGAGGAGGTCGAACGGGTCGCGCGCCTCGCGGTCGAGCTTGTTGACGAAGGTGACGATCGGGATGTCGCGCAGCCGGCAGACCTCGAACAGCTTGCGGGTGCGCGCCTCGATGCCCTTGGCCGCATCGATCACCATCACGGCGGAATCCACCGCCGTCAGCGTGCGGTAGGTGTCCTCGGAAAAGTCCTCGTGGCCGGGCGTATCGAGGAGGTTGAAGACGCAGTCGCCGTACTCGAAGGTCATGACCGAGGTCACGACCGAGATGCCGCGCTCCTTCTCGATCCCCATCCAGTCGGAGCGGGTGGCGATGCGGTTGCGCTTGGCCTTCACCTCGCCCGCGAGCTGGATCGCGCCGCCGAACAGCAGCAGCTTCTCGGTGAGCGTGGTCTTGCCCGCATCCGGGTGCGAGATGATCGCGAAGGTGCGCCGCCGCGCGACGGGGTCGGCGGGGCGCGCGGGCGCGGTCGTGGGGGCGGTCTGCATCAGCATGGGGAGCGTACGGCGGTGGGCCGCACGGCCTCGCGCGGCGGATGACGGACAAGATGGGGTGGCGCGGGCGCCGCGTCAGCGCCCGCGCGCTTCTACCTCATCCGGGCGCGCCCGTCAGCCGCGGCCGATGAACGGCATCGTGGTGGCCATCACGGTCATGAACTGCACGTTGGCTTCGAGCGGCAGGCTCGCCATGTGGACGACCGCGTCGGCGACGTGGCGCACGTCCATCGTCGGCTCGGGCCGGGTCGAGCCGTCCGCCTGGAGCACGCCGGTCTGCATCCGGGCGGTCATCTCGGTGGCGGCGTTGCCGATGTCGATCTGCCCGCAGGCGATGCCGAAGGCCCGCCCGTCGAGGGAGGCCGAGCGGGTGAGCCCGGTGATGGCGTGCTTGGTCGCCGTGTAGGGCGCAGAGTTCGGCCGCGGCGCGTAGGCCGAGATCGAGCCGTTGTTGATGATCCGCCCGCCGCGCGGATCCTGCGACTTCATCAGCCGGAAGGCGCCCTGCAGACACAGGAAGGCGCCCGTGAGGTTGGTGTCCACCACCCGCTTCCAGGTGGCGACCGGAAGCTCATTCAAGGGCACGGGCGGCGCGCCGATGCCGGCATTGTTGAACAGCACGTCCAGCCGACCGAACGTCTCCTGGATGTGCGCGAACAGCGTCGCCACCGATTCCTCGTCGCCGACATCGGTCGGTACCGCGATCACCCGCCGCCCCTTGGCCTCGACCTCGCCCCGGACCGCCTCCAGCGGTTCGGCCCGGCGCCCCGCGAGCGCGAGGTCGTAGCCCGCGCCGGCGAGCCCCAGCGCCACCGCCCGCCCGACGCCCGAGCCTGCTCCCGTCACCAGCGCGATCTTCTGCGGCCCCGTGCTCATGGCGTCCTCCCGTCCCGTTTGATGTGGCGCGTCCCGCTTAGCACCCGCCCCCGAGGTCTCCAACACGGCCCGGTTGCCACCCGGCCTCCCGATCGGCTAGGACACCGCGTCGGCACGATGGGGCGTCGCCAAGCGGTAAGGCAGCGGTTTTTGGTACCGCCATTCCCAGGTTCGAATCCTGGCGCCCCAGCCACTTTTCTCTTTAGATTTCAGCGCTTAGCGTGGCGGACATTTCCGCCACGTGAGAACAAAATGCGTTTTCCGACGCACAAGAGTCGGCACACCCCGCGCTCTGCGCCGCGCCCGGTTCGCTGATTTGCGTGCAGCCCCGACTGCACAAAAGTCGGCACAGGTTTTCGACGTGCGGCAGGTTGCCCCCTCCCCGCCAGCCCCCGTCACCCCTTAACGGTCGCTACATGACCCAAGACGAAGAGGTTCTGGTCCTCGTGCAGCAGGTGGAGAACCGGCTCTGGGAGGCTTTGAACAAGCGGTACACACCGGCGACCGCGGCCGACATCGAAGGAAGCCTCGTTCAGTGCGCGCTGGCGGCTCTCGGCGATTTCTCGAACCACATCGCGACCGCTGTGTCTCAGGCTGAAGAAGACCCGTCCGACATGCTTGTCTCCCTCACTCCGTTGACCGCCGTGGGCGAGAAGATGCTTCGTCGGATGGGCGGCGATGACGTGCCGCGGCTTCAGGCAATCGCACTCCGCCCTGAAGGGCCTGATTCCATCCGCTGAGGACAACGCCTCCTGCGCGGCTGGGGCGAATGCGCTCGATCGGCCGCATGCTCGACGCGCCTCCACCTGCCGCCCCCTCCCCCGCCGTCCTCGAATGGTCCCGCGGTCTCGCCAGCCTCTCGCCGGGCCAGGCGCCCTGCCCCGGCTTCCGGCCGGAGGACCGAGTCGAGACCCAGTTGATCTGCTTCCGGCAGGCACACCGGGGTGGCAGTTCGTCTGCAATAATATGAATGGTGGAAGGGACGCGTGATCGGTTCCGTGCGACAATCGATACGTCCCGCCCTTCAAGAGCGGGACAGCGGGCTGGGCGGCGGACCCCTTCAGAACACACGCCCGGCCCGCACTTCCCTTCAGCGCGCAGCCAGCGGGCTCCTGCGTCAATCGCGGCATCGGACCAGCGCGTCAGGGGCGTCGACCACACGGAGGCACGGCAGCTCGCTCTTAGCCTGATCGAGTGCACGTCTCGTATGTGGCTTTCATCGCGTCCGTTGGAAGGGCCGCTTCGCTTCGGCGGTTGGGCCTCGACTATATCGTGCGTTATTGATTTGCCTGCTACCCCACCTAACTTCCTCCCGCCGCCGCCTCACGGCGAGCAAGGGAGGGATCGCAATGGCGACCATCAATGGCACCTCGGGCGACGATAACCTCATCGGCTCACCTCTTGCCGACTCGATCTCGGGAGCGGCGGGCGCGGACATCATTTTCGCTGGTCTGGGTAACGACGTTGCACTCGGTCAGGACGGCTTCGACCGCATCAAAGGCGAGGAAGGCGACGATTTTCTCTCAGGCGGCAACGACATCGACTATATCGCAGGCGGTCCAGGAAAGGATTTGATTTTCGGAGACGAAGGAGATGATCAGATCGTCGGTGAAGATGATGACGATGTGATCTACGGCGGCACCGGAAATGACTACGCTGCGGGCAATGCCGGTAATGACACCCTGTTCGGCCAGGCAGGAAACGACTTCTTCGTCGGCGAGCCGGGTGCTGATCTTGTTTACGGTCAAGATGGAGACGATTTCGTTCAGGGCGGCTCGGAGAACGACTTCGTTTCGGGCGGGAATGGCCGTGATGCCGTGTACGGAGATGCTGGCGACGATCTCGTCTACGGTGACGAGGACGATGACGTCGTCAACGGCGGCAGTGGCGCTGATCAGGTCCGGGGAGGCACGGGCAATGATACCGTCATCGGCGCGCTCGGCAACGATTTGGTCTACGGTGAATCCGGCAACGACGCTGTCTATGGCCAGGATGGCAATGACTTTGTCTCGGGCGGCGAAGGCAATGACGCCACCTTTGGCGGGTTGGGTAACGATTTGATGTTCGGCGACACAGGCGACGACATCATGTTCGGCGACGACGGACGCGAGTCCGCGCGTGGCGACTTTGGCAATGATGACCTGCGCGGTGGTCAGGGCAACGACATACTCTACCAAAGCGAAGGCATCGACACACTCACTGGAGAGCAAGGCCGCGACATCTTCGAGTTCAAGTTCAACAATCCCCAAGCCATCGTGAGCGGCGCCACCGCTGCAGGGTTCACGAACATCACGGACTTCAACGCAGCTGAGGATCGACTGAACTTCGATGCCGCAGGGCTTGGGGTGGATCAACTTGGTGCAAACTTCGTAAATAACTCGTCGGCTGGAGCATCGACGCGGGTCAACAGCTTCTATAGCGGTGCCGCATCCGGAGCCAATGGTCAGAGCGTGATGGTGCTCACGGATCAGGCGTTCGCCTCGGCAGGTGCAGCCGCTGCGTCCGTGAACGGCGAAGCCACCGGCGATCTGATCGTCTACTATAATTCGACTGTGAACGTAGGCAGTCTGCTCTATGTTCGAGGCGAGAACGACGTCGTGTCGATCGCGCGCTTCACGGATGTGCAGTCAGTATCTGATCTGGCGGCCAAGAACTTCACGCAGGACAATTTCGTCTTCGTGTAAGTTGCGGCGCGCATTGTCATAACGAGAGCGTCAGGACTTTCCTCTCAGGATGGATGGTCCTGACGCTCCAGCTGGACGAGTGCCGCGACCTCCACGATGGTATTCGCGCGCGACCCTCTCGCAGGTTCGCCGCTCGGTGGACGACTTCGGCGCCGAGGCCGACCGGCTCGGCTGGGACACCCTCTCCCTGTTCAGCGTGCACCCGAAGTCCGGGGCGATCCGAGCGGACTGGTGTGGCGTGCTGATGCCCTGCCTCTACCCGGTGACAGAGGTGACGGGCGACTTCCTGCGGGTGCAGCTGTGGCGGTGCCAGAAGAACAAGCCGGCACGGTATCAGGGAATGCCAGTGTGGGAGGCTGGCAATTGAAAATGCGCCACGGGTTGAGCGAGTTCGAGGAGCGATCACAAGATGGCAGCAAGCTTTCGCGCCGGTTTTTGAAGTTGGAACGATCCCTCCTTGATCACGACATTGGCGGTATGATTTTAGAAATTGAGCCTTTGTGGATTATGTAAGACTGATGAAAGATTTCCTTGTTATGCTTCCACGGAAGAAAAAACCAAAGAATCATACTTCGACATGGATGGATTTGTCTTGATTGGGAAGGATGGGCTTGCACTGACGTCAACCCGTTGAACCGGGGACGCTCTCGCTTCAGGTGGCGTTGCCAGCGCGCGATACTGTAAATCGCATAAATATATCTGCATGTCCAAAACTATACCTAGATATATGCTCTGAGTCAGAGCATTACTAGTACATCTCACATTGCTATTTAGCCGCGTGGTATTAGGATAATTCCCGGCCAACAGGTCACGTACCAATAGCGAATGTCGTCATTGACCACAAAGGCATAGGAACATTCCGCGATTAATGCCGTTGGTGAATTGAAAGGAGCGCCAATGTCGAAATTTATGGCCACCGCGCTCGTGCTTCATGTTTTTCTAGGTACGGCCGTGCTTGCTCAATCGCCTGGCTCTTCGCAACGGAGCCGAAGCGACGCTCCGAACATGCCGCCAGTTCACGAAACCATCCCGGAGCGCATGCGGCCCGTAGATCCCGAAACCACTGGCAGCGTGCGCCGGGCTCCCTCTGGTAGCCGCGGTGGGGACTCGATTCCGGAGAAAGCGCCTCGTTTGCTGCAGGAATAAGCAGGTGTAACAGAAGAACGGCGACAAACATGTGTGTTAGCCTCTGTATTGCCGATTTTCCGGCGTGAAATTGCGCGGTTATTCCGATGTAGACGCTCCACCACCGATTTCCAGGCGATCGTCTTCATGCAGGCCGCTTCCGAAAAGATGGGCTTGGATCGCTGAGCCTAAAGGCAGAGACCAGCACGGATGGGCGTTGAGGTATGCCCGACACCCTCGCTCTCGGCGGCCTCTACAAGGCCAAGCGCCTGACCGACGACCTGAAATGCGCCGTCGCCGGCTACCTCGCCGACCCGACGCCCGGCCCGCGCGAGATCACGAAGGGCAACACGCTCGACATCGCCGCGGCCGTGCTGGCGAGCCCCTCACGCGACCGAGATCCTGGCGCGCGAGGATACACCTGAGGCGCGGCGGCGCATGGCGGTCCGTACCGCAATCTTGCTGGCGAGGGCGGCATAACCACTGTGTTGGAAATCTGACGCTGCACGCCGGCCCCATCTGCCACCCTCCTTTCTCTCGCGGTTCGGTGCTGACTGGCATAGGCTCGGCGCCGAGCGGGAGGCCACTGCGATGTCGGATCGCCGAGAACTTTACCGAAGCCCTAGCGGAGACACTTGGTACCTTGGCCGAGAGCCGCAGAATGGCAGGGCACTCATCATCCACCAACCCAATGGCCCGTCAGGAGGGCAGCGCAGGCACATCGAGTTGGGAGTGTTCTTGGCCGACGGTACGGGCAGGCCGGAACAGCAAGCCTTGCTCCGCCTGATCGGCACGCTCGTCGAGGTTCCTCCGTACGCAGAACCGCGCTGAGGGTTAGAGTCGGAAGGCGGCGCGCCCGGCGTGAGGTATGATGCGGCGCCGGAGCCAGGACGCTTTCCGATGCCGATCTCTTTCGACGCCACGTGGCTGCCGAGTGCTGATGGCCGAACGCGCGTCCGGCAGGTGTACCACAGCGGCGAGTCATCGGCCGGGTGCGGCGCTGGCAAGAGGCCGAGCTGGGCGAACGAGGACCGCGATCGTGCTGGCAAGGGCTGAGGCGTAAAGGGACCGCACAAGAAGGCGCCGGCTCGGGGTGAGGTCCGGCCGGCGCTGAAGTCGAAGATTCCGCTAAGCGGATCATTCGCGACGCGACCGGCTTGTTCCGTCTCTGCGGCCGGCAAGGCTGCGCGCATGCAGAACACCGGCCTCGCCTTCGCGATCGGTCTCGTCCTGCTGAGCTGTGCGACTCTCCTTTTGTGGGTGCTCGGCCTCTAAGGATCGAACAGCGCGCCTGATCACCAGCACGGCCGCCGCGAAATGGTGCCGTCCGCCACTTGATCTTTGTGGGGGAAGCGCCCCCGGGGCCGTGCGAGGCTGCGCGCGCTTCGTGCCAATTCATCCTTGGAGCGGAACAGCGGGTCGGGCGCCTAAACGTTTCTCCCAAGCAGCGAGGACGCCCGGCCCGTGCTGCACCTCCTGTCCTGATCTTGGTCAGGGAGCCGCCCCGTGGGCCGTGCGAGGCTCTGCCCGTTCCGCACGGTCCACGCGCTCCTGCTGCGGGACAGCGGGCCGGGTGTCGGATTCCTCCCTTGTGACACCCGGCTCGTACCTCTCCCTCTTCAGCGCGCAAAGGAACGCCGGCGCGGGGGGAGGGTCCGACCGGCGTGTAGAGAGATCCTATGTGCGTGTAGGGACAACCACCCCTGGGCGGGACTAATTCCTCGATGCGAGCGGCCTGTAGTCGGATGCGGCCAGCAGCTCGCGGGAAATCGCCAGAGCTTCGACGCTCCGACTGCAGCACTCTCGGTCGATGACGGCGAGTGCGTCGTTCCGCGCGAGGAGAGCGGCCGTCTGTGTCCTGGCGAGGGTGAGTGGGTCGTCGATCGGCTTCATGGCCTGCGCCATGCCCAGCCCGGGCCGGCCGCCGCATTCACTCAAGGAAATTTCAGGAGTGAAGGCGGCCCGGCCTGGAGGGGGCGTGCTGCCGGGCCGCCTGTGTGACACTGGCCGAGTGAGCGGCAGGGCCGGCATGACCACTTGGCATCTGGCATCGTGGGCTTACTCGACAAGTCCGCAGCAGAACGCCCGGCGGAGGGTTAGGACCTTGCCGGGCGTCTGGTCACAAGAGAGAAACCGAACGTCATGGTGCACGGGTTCAACAGGCCTGAGGAGCCCCTGTTCCCATCGCTCTGGGCTACAGAGCGGAGGAACTCGCATGGGCATCTAAGGTCAGCGACTGAGCTTCACTCATGAGGTAGGATGCCCGCATCATCAGCTAGACCGACCCAGGCGCTGATGGCCGGGAGAGCCGCGTGCTTCCGCCTGCAAGTAAGGCGGGCTCGCATGATCCCTCCGTCATCCTCACCGCTGCATCCACTCATTCGCAAGCTGGAGAGCATCGCCACCCTCACAGACGACGAGAAGCAGGCGGTCACCAGCCTGCCAGCCCGGTCGAGAACGCTGGAACCCCGCCAGGAGATTGTACGGGACGGTGACCGGCCATCCCAGTGCTGCCTCTTGGTGGAGGGCTGGCTGTACCGCAGCAAGACGCTGGGTGACGGCAAGCGGCAGATCCTCGCCCTGCATGTTCCTGGCGACATGCCCGACCTGCATAGCCTGCATCTGCCGGTCCTAGATCACACCCTGGCCACCCTGACCCGAGCGATCGTCGCGTTCATACCGCACGAGAATATGCACGAGCTGGTGACGGCTCACCCTGGCATCGCCGCGGCGCTCTGGCGTGACACGCTGATCGACGCGGCGATCTTCCGGGAGTGGATCACCGGGCTCGGTCGTCGCGACGCGAGGGCGCGCATCGCGCATCTGTTCTGCGAGATGTACGTCAAGCTGCACGCAGTCGGCCTCGCAGCGGATCAGTGCTGCGAATTTCCGCTCACGCAGGCTGAGATGAGCGACGCACTCGGGCTCTCGACCGTGCACGTCAACCGTACCGTGCAGGAACTGCGGGCCGAGCAGCTGATTAGCTGGTCAGGTCGTTCTCTGCAGATCCTGGACTGGACCGGGTTGGTGGCAGCAGGCGAGTTCGACCCCACCTACCTGCACGTGCAGAAGCGAGCCGCGTCATGAACCTGCATCTTCAGCCTGCGCGGGTCGCCACATACGGCCGGGACGGTGAGCAGGGTCTGCTGGTCTGGGCGGATCGCAGGCTTGTGGCGGTGCTGGTGCACCTCTCGGCTGAGTACGGCGACGATGCGGCCCAGTGGCATCTTGAGGCCGCGTTCGGGCGCGTAGCTCATCCGAGTACAAACATCTTTGCTAATCTCGATGAGGCGCAAGCCTGGATCGAGGACCAGCTGAGGCCGGCGGCCTGAGATCGGGTGCTGAAGGCGGGATGAAGCGCAACCCTCGCCGTGCCTAGGGCGCGCAGGCCGGGAGATCCCGCCGCCTACGGTCAGCCAATACACCGAAAGAGTATGCAGAAGGCTCTCGCATGCGTGCTACGTTGATCAAGTAGATCAATAATTGATGCCGCCTGGTAATGAATCATAGTTTCGTCTAATTTTGGATCTGCTGATAAGCATGGAGTATCACATTTACAGGATTATCGTGGCGAATTGCTCTCCGAGAACATCGTCGGAATTTTAGACGTGCATTTTGAAGCCAATTACGCTAAATGATTTTGCAAGAGCCTTTGTATGATTTTTCTGACATGTTGTCGAACCTCTATCAGCTCGGTCGGCAGAGCAGGATTGCTGATTGGGCCGGGGTGTGCGCCCAGAATTAACATGACGCTTCATCCTCAAGTTGAGACGAACATATGCACCACTAAACCGGCCCCCTGGGAGGCGGCATGCCACAACGCTTCTACTTCGACCTGACCGATGGCCTAACGATCACTCCCGATGACGAGGGCGTTGAGGCTGGTGATCTGCGTCTAGCTCTCATGTACGCCGAGGAGGCCATCCATGAGATGCGATTAAACGGCGAGCTGTGTCGCATCGATACCAATTGGCGGTTCGAGATTCGCACACACAGCGGAGACATCTTGGCGACGCTGCCAATCTCGTGACACTTAGCCTCGAGCTTGTACAACGCAGCCGCGTTCCCAAGCCGCCCAAGATTGTTGCGTCGCACATCTCTTATATAAGCTGTAAGCTACGCTATTAACGAGGGTCATTTTTATTTTTACAAATTTCTAAGAATTGCCTGCCGATGTCGCCCACAAATGCTAAACTTCTGATGTTGTTGTTGCTGTTTTTTTTGGCAGTGCAGCATGCGAATGCTGCGGTGCATAGAGGGTGCCAGTTGAAAATTGGGTACCTACCCGAGGCGCATTCCCTTCGACCGCCGATAAAGGAACCGCCTGATTGGGATCCAGCCTAACAGCCATGGCCCCTCGCGGGCGAGACGAGCCCATGGAGTGGGATCATCCCCTGTCGAAACAGTGCCCCTCCCGCGCGAGGGCGGAGGCTTCTCTGTTTCGCGTACGGGCAGCTTCATCCGCCGACCGGGGAGTGTGACACCTGGCCCGTGCTACCACTCCTGTCTTGCTCTTTGTGGGGGAAGCGCCCCGCGGGCCGTGCGAGGCTGCCCGTGTTCAGCGCATTGCCCGTCGTTAACGTGGAGCGACGGGTCGGGTGGCGGACCAATGCAGCGGCCACGTACTCGGCCCGTACAGCCACGCTCAACCCGAGAGAGCGACGGTCCGCGTGGCCCGCAGGATGCTCTAGGCAGATCGCTCAGCCCATGTGCCGCCGACTGCGAGACAATCTGGCTTGGTCTCACGTCAGAGGCAGGAGTCGAAAAACCCTATACCCTGCAAAGCACATCCAAGCCTCATCAGCCCTATAGATAAGCTCAAAGCGGCTGCAATTCCGCGGTCATTTCCTATGTTGCTTTGCAAAATGTCGTAGATCCAGGATACAAAATCAGCGTACGCCTCACGCTATGGAACAAGCGGTCGAGATTGTGCCCGCTTTCTTTAGGGGGAGAGAGCTTGCGGATCGAAAAGATGTTGCGGGCCCAGTCCGGTGGGCGTCTCGGGTTCGCTCGACCTAGCCGGCCCACCCTCCCAACCGTCGAGCTGGTCGCACAGCGTCGGACAGAGGACGTGTGGCAGCAGCAGGAGCGCCGCGGCCTGACCGCTCGCGAGTTGATCCGCATGGCCCAGATCGTGAGGCTGCGCGCGCCCACCACGGCCATGTGAGGATTTCTGGACCTGAGGTGGCCGCATGTCCGACCCACTCACCCCCGGCGACCTCATGTGTGCCGGCCGTCTCTCGAATGACGACGCGAACGCAGCTGTCACGGCCTACCTCGCAGATCCGGAGCCGGGTCCACGCCTGAGCGCGAAAGGTGTTACCGTCGATGTCGCAGCCGCGTTGGCGGCATCGAGTGCTCCGCTCGGATCTTGGAAGAGGACGAGAGCGAGGCGGTGCGGCGCGCGGCAGTCAGGACGGCGATCCTGCTGCCGAGGGCAAGCCTGTCGGCCTGGCCTTACGTTTCACCTACTGAAGGCTGCGACGGCGAGGAGACAGCACAATCAATGACCGACCCGTACCACTTCGCCCGCCTGCTCATCGACCGGACTGTAGCGGCTTCGTTGACGTTCGACGAGCTGGCTGCCCGTACAGGTCTCAGCAGAGCGCGCATCGGCCAGCTCGCGCGCGGCGAGGCTCTGCCGGAAGGTGTCGAGATGACGAAGCTCCGGCAAGTGCTAACCACCCTACCACACCCGAGCGCTTCGACAGGTCCGAGCCTCGCGCAGCTCAACGCCGCGGCATCGCCCGGCGAGTGGCGCGCCTACGGCGATGACGGCGAGGGCGGCGTCGACATCGTACGAGGCGACGTGTCTGTGGCGCATTCCTATGCGGAAGGCGGGCTGCTGCCCTTGGTAGATCGACGGTTCGCTGCAGCGCTCGTGAACGCCTACCGAGCCGGTCTCCTGCGCGAGATCGATCCTCCGCTGCCTGAAGAGGAGCCTCGCTTCTGACACTCCGCTGGGTCCGCGCGTGGGATTTGGGCACACTCGACGGCTACGCGCCTCACACGGATCGAGTTAAGGGCGCGCAACCCAGCTCGGCCTCGACCACCGGCATCTCAGCGAGCCACGTCGTGTAGCGCGGCGTGCGCATCTCAAGTTTCACAGTGCGCGGCGCTATGCCGCCGCCTCTGCGGAATATAACGTGGCTCGGCCTGCAATTGAATTGAACGCAACCGACCGGCTCAAGAAACGCAGGTCGCCATCTGCTATCGATCCGTCGAGCATCTACGTAGTCACGTTACGATTTTCTTCAGTAGGCCCCGGTGCGAGGTTGACAGGTTCTGCGCCCAACGCTTAGGGGAGGCTCCGAGGCAAAATTCTTTCACTTGAGGTCGTCGGTGAGCAACGAAGATCATAATGAAATCAGCCACATCCCGTTGGTGGCCGATATCGTGTCGGCTTACGTCTCACACAATCATCTATCTGTGGGCGAACTGCCGGCGCTGATCCAGAGCGTTCACGACCAGCTCAGCAAGCTCGGTCGGCCAGCCGAACCGGAGGCCGAGCCGTTGGTGCCGCCGGTGCCGATCAAGAGGACGGTGACGCCAGACGCCATCATTAGCTTGGAGGACGGCAAGCCCTACAAGTCGCTCAAGCGCCACCTCTCGACGCGGGGCCTCAGCCCTGAGGAGTACCGTCGCAAGTGGGGCCTGCCACACGACTACCCGATGGTGGCTGCGAACTACGCCGCTCAGCGTTCCGAACTCGCCAGGACCATTGGCCTGGGCCGCAGTCGTCAGCAGCGCGCAGCGTAGCTCTTCGGCGCGCGGCGGCCGGTCTAAGAATTTATCAGTCCGGCCGCTGCAGGCTCATCGGGCGCCTCGTGCCGACTGGCAGTCGAGGCCCAGTTGATCGTCCTCCGCTGGGGCCGCGCGGGCGGGTAGCTGTACTTCGCTGGTTTTTTGAGGGAGCACTGCCTCGCGGCACGTGCGAGGCTGAAGGCGTCCCCGCGTTATAGGCTTCGATCGTGCCGAGCCGGGGGCCGCGTGTCGGATTCCACCCATGTGACACGCAGCCCATGCCGCAACTCCGGTTCTGCTCTTGTGGGGGAACCGCCCCACAGGCCGTGCGAGGCTGCGCGCGTTTCGTGCCAATTCATCCTTGGAGCGGAACAGCGGGCCGGGCGTCCGGCATCGCCAGCTCCCAAACCTGGCCCCGGCCCGCACCTCTACGTTCAACCTGAGTGAACGACGGCCCGCGCGATCTACACGATACACGGTGCATGGTGCTGCTCGTGTCCTCACTGCACATGCCAGGATACGGGAAGCCCATCTGTGGGCCGGGTATCGGATCCCACCCATGTGACACCCGGCCCGCACCTCTCTTCCGCCCGCAAAGGAACGCTGGCGCGGGATGTGCTCGGCCGGCGCCTAAAGAGGAAGTGAGCCAATGAGGAACGGTCAACTGCTCGCAGTTGGTGCCAGGTCCGCTCGGTTGTCACGGTGCGCCTCGAGCTTGGTCACCTCTGCAGCTCCTCACATCAAGTGAGCGATTGAGCTTCACTCATGTGGTAGGCTGACTGCATCATCAGCCAGACCGACACAGGCGCTGATGGCCGGGAGAGCCGCGCAAGCTGGAGAGCATCGCCACCCTCACGGACGACGAGAAGCAGGCGATCACCAGCCTGCCGACCCGCGCGAAAACAACGCCGCGGTCGGCGGCTTCCATCCTTCCGTTGGTGCATACCATGGGGCGGACTTTGCGGAAAACCGGGGCAACCCACCGCGGACGAGGTTACGGGTACGGAGCTGCCGGATTAGGTGCGGGCCTCGGGCTTGGACTGGCTGCAGGCAGTCTCGGCTACAGCTACGGCGGCTATGACTATGGCTACTACGGAGATGGCTACGTCCCTACCGGGTATGGCGGATCTGCTGAAGGTTACGCGCCGGCTGCGGCCGAGACCACATCAGATACCGATCAGGTGACCTATTGCACCTAGCGGTTCCGCTCCTACGACCCGGCTTCGGGCACTTGCCTCGGCTATGACGGGCAGATACATCCCTGCCCGTAAGACATTCTGCCTGGCCAAGATGTGAAAGTGCAGCCCGGCGGCTGCGATCGGCTTGCCGGGCGTCACGGTGTCAGGGGTGCGGGCGCGATTAATGAGCGTCCGTAAGATCAGCGATCCGGGGGCTCCTCGATCGTGCCAAGGTGATTGGAATAGAATTATAGTTCCACTTGCGATATAAGGCGGAAATTCTGCGGTCAAGATACCGGATTATCGTTGAATTACATCAACTGATCCCCATATCGATACTACGAGAACGTCACCCGCATAGAGTGGCAAGGTTGCGAAGCCGCAGTACCCAACCCTGCCTCAGACCCTTATTGGACGGGCTTTCAGGCCAGGGATGATGTTCAGTCCTAGATGCAAGGCAAGCAGTTCTGACAGTGCTCTGTCACTGCCTGCATACCGACATCGGCTCGAGTTTGCTACCCGGCGTCCTCCGCACCCAAGTCACCGAGAGCGGTCGAATTGCACATAGGGCAGGGTCGAACAGCATTTGACGAAGAGGCATACCGCAAACAGGAGATTACCATGACCCGATCACGCTTGACAGGCCTTGAACGCTACTGGTTCGACAAAGGTCAGGTCTTGGTAATACGCTACATATATGGCGATGTCATGGACTTGGATAAGGCGACCGCCCACCTGGCGGCTACGGCCACTGAGGATGCGAAGGCAAGTTCGGCCGAGTCGGAATCACTGCGACGGGTGGCTGCCCGCTTCTTCTCGGATGCAAGCGGGATCGTGCGGGCGGCGGACGACGAATCCGCGACAACACCGCTGGATCGTGTCGTTGCAGCTCGCCACAGCAAGGCTCTGCGCGGGCTCGCAGTCAGCTTCGAGCGTGCGGCCGTTGAAATCCAAGGAAACAAACTTGAGACGGAAACTGTTTTAAATTAGCCTACCTTCATTCAAGTGAATATTATTAACAATCGTCCAATTGGTTCATTAGCTTCATATCTCGGGTTTCATTTCACGCCGGATGCAATAATTTCAACGGCTTTTATCTTATACATGCCGTTTAGAATTCTCACCACGCTGTCTACCCGATGGTGATATAGATGATACTGCCGCCAAGGCCATGAGGAGGATGCCAGCGATGTCTCACGTCTTTTTTATCCGCATCAGGCGTAGCGTTCCTGAAGTCATTCACAGCCTTCATTTCGAAAATTCCGATGCACAAGCGGCTCTAGCCCTCGCCAGAAATCTTGTTGGAACGCGCTTCTGGCCCACAGCCGCGACGGTGCTCCGGATTACCGATGAGGGCGGACAAACGCTCTTCGATTGGATGGTCCCCCTCGAACATACTCAGCTGCCTCAAATTGCGGCAGTCTCGCTGCCGCTTCGTGATGATCTTGGCGCGGCGCCACGATCGTCCGGACCGGATACGAGCGGTGCTCAGGTTGGAAACCGTCCGTACGTAGCGCACCGGGACCACTCGGCAACCGGAACTCCACATCCTCCACATAATCACCGCTTCGCTGCAGGACAGCCAATCTCTTACGCTCCGGGAGGCACGGCAGCAGTGTGGCGTGGCGGGTACGAGATCACCGAACTCCTCACATCACCTGGTCAGGAGTCGCGATACCTGATTAGGGGCGCAGATGAGTCTTACAGCCGAGTTGCCGACGAGCACGAACTGCGAGAAGACTTAGGCTCTCGATCTCGAGGGCAATAAAATCTTGATCGATGGGAATCTTTTCAATTATTTCTTGAACAAACAACAGAGAGAATGATCATGAAAACTTTGCGCACCAACATACGCAATCGCGCGTCTGATCGATGGGATGACGATGGCGGCGCAGCCGCTCCGAGTTCCAGTCATCGGAGACCTTGGCTGAAGAAGCCGACTGCCCAGAAATCGGTCCGCGTTATGCCAGCCGAGAATGCTCCGAGCGGTTGGGTTCGCTCGGCAGACAAGCGGCGCACCTGGCGTCCTCGGCCTGCCACCTACCACGCCCTGCCCGTCGGGGCTGGGGAGGTGAGATGAGCTGCGGGGGTCCAGCTGGCCCCCTCCCGCACTTCAGAGAGCATGCAAGTTGTTTCGTGAGGGAGTGCCGCTCCGCCCTGCGGTTGGTATATGTACTAGAGACTTTCGTTCGCCTCAATGTGAGGGCGCCGTCGTGAAAAATCTACCTGCGCGAACAATCATTCTCGCAGCTTTCATGCAAATCAGCACCGCATTTGCTGCCGATTTGCCAAGTTACGAGATAGTTGCTATTCGTCAGTGGTCCAGGCAGGACGGCGCGGTGAGAAAAGACAATTTTCATGCTTGGAAGATCGACAGATTGAATGGAAGATTACTAAACTGCAGCGTATCTGTGGCCTCAGGTCAATCGGATCCTGAAATAGATGGCTCATGTACCTTATTTTCTGATACTCTCGAATTGAAGCAGTCGTCTTTCTCCATCGCTCCGTATGCGGGCGGCGCTCCGGTGTCCGATAATCAATCGGTTTGGAAGATAAATTTGGCCAACGGCCACACACAATTTTGCTACGGGATCAATTATTCATCTTTTCAATGTAAGAATATCGAGGACGTTTTGCAGAAGTGATTCCTTACTCATAGTAAGAAAATGGAAGATCACTCGAGGGACGCTTGCGGCGCTCGGCTTCTTGCGGGCCACCGCCGCGAGGCTACTCAGGCTCGTTTCGACGCGATGGAAGGCTGGTCGCATGCCGAGAGTAGGACTGCCATCCTCTTCAGGTAGTTGGACTGCCGTCAGGCCGGCGGAGCTCTCCTTCCCACCACGCTGCGATGCAGACTGGGGGTGCGGCGGCACTCGACGGCGTCCGCGGGCGCGGCATCATCGCTGCCGGATAGGGTGGCAGAGTGTCGTCATCACTCCAGCGTCCGCGGCGGATGTACCGACGCGATCCGACAAGCGGCGCCGAGGCAAGCCCCCAGTGGTCTGGCGCAAGTTTGTCTCCAGAGACGGACTCCGGTCCAGTTCGATCAAAGCCGGCAAGCACAGCATCGACGGATACCAGCTCGGCCTTGCAGCCGGTAAGGCAGCGCAAGCTGGATGCATTCTCGAGGGCGCAAGCACGGAGCGCCGAGAGCGGCAGGCCGCTGGTGCTCGGGCGGCAACGGTGGGCGGGCTGTGGCTTGATGAGACTTGAGACGAAAATGCCCGCCACGGCTGAACCGAGCGGGCAGAAAGGGCCTCTTTTGCACCTCATGGAGGCAGCCGGAGCAGACCACACTTACGAGAGCAGCACCATCCAGGAACGTTAAGGTGCCCGCCGCGGCGGGGCCGGGCGGGCTTCGGGCGCGCGTCGGGGCGCCAAGTCAGCGGTGATCCCGGCGAGATCCGCGGTGCGAGCCGTGATGCACCGGCCGGCTGGGCTCGCCCTCGAGCTCGTCGAGCCGCTCGGTCAGCCGGGCCAGCACACTGGTCAGCTGGTTGTTGTGCCGCGCCTTGTCGGACTCGGTGTCCTCGCGAATGGCGGAGGCCAGATCCTTGATCGCGTCAGTCAGATCCTGCATCGCGAGCGAGTCGAGGACCGCCGTGCCGGTCGTAGCCACCACTTGGCGGGCCGTCTCGTCCTGCAGCTTCTCCGCCCGCCTCGCCTCCAGCCGGTAGTCGAGCAGCGTCTTGATGAACCCATTCAGCGGGACGAGGGCGCCGGCGATCGCCGCGGTGAGCGCGATCGCGATGGCCGGCCAGCTCTCAAGGGAAACGCCCGGGTCTGCCAACGCCCCGCCTCCTCTCACGCAAACCGAAGGTGTCCTCGGCCGCCATGTCTGACGCCGCGCGGCCGGAGGAGTGGAGTTCGGCAAGGGCCAGCACGCCGTAGACGGCGATGCCGGTAGAGGGGGGCGGGTAGGCGGCCGCGAAGCCGACGGCCAGCGCCAGCCAGAACGCGAACCCGGCGAGGCAGCCGATCGTGCGCACCAGCGACGTCTCCCGGCCGCGCCGGCCATTGATCCACAGCGCGAGCAGCCGGCAGGCGCCGGCCGCGACCGCGATGGCGCCGGCCCCGCGCTCGTTCACGAAGGTCGCGATGACCCGCCACTGCGGGCCGACGAAGGTCGGCTCGGGCCAGAGCAGCACGAGGCCGAACGTCACCATGATGAGCGACAGCCAGACCTCGGCCCAGCGGGTCTGCCCGTAGCGCACGGCCCGACGAATGCGCTCGTTGATGATCGGATCGGGGTCGTATTGGATCATGGCGCGCGCGTGCCACGGGGCCACGTAGGCGAGCCAGCGGCGCCTGGCGCTCGGGCGCGCGGTGGGGGTCCGCATCGGTACCTCCCGGACGGCGATAAGGGTCTGTCCATGCACGTCTGGCGTCCGTGGGTTCAGCCCCGGGACGCTCCTCATCTCGGTGTTGCGGGATCAGGCCCCGGGCGGCGTGCCCGCGCTGGTCGGGCCCACCGGAGGGCTACTCGCCGGCGTACGCCCGCCGGATCCGCTCGTAGTTGATGCGGGCTGTGTCGAGCGCGATCCCACGCTCCTCGGCGCACACGCGCAGCTTCGCCGCGTAGATCCGGGCGTCCTGCCCCTTAGCGGGGCGTGCGCACGCCATCACGGCGGGGATCACGTCCGCCGCCTGCGGGAGCTCCCGGCGGACGGCCTGGAACGCGGTGCTGTTGCAGGCCGTCAAGGCGCTCGACGTAGTGCCCGAGGCTGACCCCGCGCGCGCTCGGCACGTGGTCGGTCTGGAAGGCGGCGATCGCGCCCGCCGTGAGGCCGCCCCAGTCCCCGTCCGGCTTGCCGACCGTGACGTAGCCGAGCTCGCGCAGCCGCAGCTGGATCCCCTTGATCTCGTAGGCCGACAGGCTCTCCTCGGGCCACGTCTCGGCCGGCGCCGGCGGCTCGGCGTCCGCCGCGGCGAGGAGGCCGACCGGCCGCCCCTGCGCCGCCTCCTGCTCCTTGAGGTGCGCGACGTGCAGCCGCTTGACCTCCAGCGTCCACTGGTAGCGGCTCGGGTAGTGCTTGATGCCCGCGCCCTCGTAGGAGAGCTCGAAGGCGACGACCTTGTCGTAGAGGGTCTTCGCCTTGGCCAGCCGGGTCAGCGAGCCCTTGTAGGGCCCGCGCAGCTCGACGAGGATGTAGCCGAGGTTCGCCTCGTAGCTGTCGGGATGCAGCCCCTTGGTCTTGCACCACGCCTCGAACAGCCCGCGGCGGCCGCCCTTGCCGTAGCCGGTCCACTGCGGGAATCCCCGGCCGCCCTTGGATCCGGGCACGATCGGCTTCTTCTCCTGGAGCGCCTGGAAGCCCATGCACTCGTGCGCGAAGTTGCCCACCATCGCGTAGACGTCGATCCAGGCGGTCGCGTCCTTGCGCTTGGCGAAGGCGAGGCCGGCAAACAGGTCGTTGCACAGGCGCACCGCCGTCTGCCGAAAAATCGGCGACTGCATCGGGTTGGTCTTGGTCTTGGCCATGATGGATCCGGGGTGAGCGCCATCGGCGGCCGGCCACGGGGGGCCGTCCTCGATCGCGCAAGCGGGGGCCGCCAGGAGCGGCCGGTGGTTCGGAGGGGGGCGCGTCAGCGCCAGCGGGCGGCCCAGCCGATCAGGCGGGCCAGGATCAGGGGCGCCAGGGCGCACAGGATCGACGCGCCCGTGGGCGCGGCGAGCTCGATCAGAGACATCAGGCGTCGACAGTCAGCGACGCGCTCAACCCGAGTTCGTCCAGCACGGCCATGACGCCGGCCTCGTCGGCGGCGTCGATCCGCACGTTGGTCTGCATGCGGGCAAGCTCCAGCTGCGCGCTCTGCGCCGCCATTTGCACGATGACCTGGGCCATCTGCTCGGGGGTGATGCCTCGGATCTGGGCCTCGCCCGAGATCAGGTCGGACGCCTGGCCCGCCAGCACCGCGCGGGCCTCCTGCAGCTTGAGGACGTACATGGCCCGCAAGGTCGGCTGGGTGCCGTCGCTCTCGGCGATGCCGACGAAGTGGCGCTGCACGAGCGCCTTGGCGGCCTCGCGGAGGCCGTCGAGCGGGTGTTCGTGGATCACAGGACGCTGACCTTCAGCTCGATTTCGATGGCCCGGTACGGCCAGGGCTCGGCGGTGATCCGGTAGGTGCCGGGCACGCGGAAGCCGATCAGCGCGTCGCCGCGCGCGAGATGCGGCTGCTCGCCCTTGAGCGGCCCGGTGAACCTACCGCTTCCACGTCAACAACGACCTCGGCGGCCAGGGTGTCGGTTGTTCCATCTTCGTCACGGAGTTCTCGCGATGAGCGATATCGGAGCCACCGTCGAGCCCCCGCTCAGCACCTACACCCCCGTGGAGGAGAATGCGCCTCCCGCGGGCCCCCCGCCGGAGAACCCGGAACCGCAGGGGCCGAGCCTGCCGGTCCCGGTCCCGGCGGACGAGGAGCCGTCCACGCCCCCGGGTCCGCGCGAGCCGACCTACACCGAGAACCCGGCCTACTTCCTCAGCACCCAGCACTGCGTCCGCTACGACTTCATCACCGGGCGGATCCTGCCTCCATCACCTGCCGGGTGAAGCCGACCGTCGCCGTGTAGATGTAGGAGCCCTGCACGTACTGCGACTTGGTGTGGAAGATGGTGGCAATGATGACCGGCCCGCCACCGCGACCCAGATCCTCTTGGAACAGGTGCATCCGGCCCCCGCCTCCGACCTCGACGATGGGCACGCCGTTGGTCCCGGCCGAGTAGCCCTGCACCAGCAGGGGCGTGCCGCTCTCGCGGACGTAGATGTCCACGAAGGTGCCCTGGCCGCCCGTGGAGGAGTAGACCACCTGGGTCACGGCCTGCTGGTAGATGTGGCCGTTGACGATGAGCTTGCCGGTGGTGATCTCGTTCGTGGTAATGGCGTTGGCGACGATCGAGTGCGCGCCGAGCGAGCGCGTCCAGACCGCGCCACCGTGGTAACCACCACCGTTGAAGATCTGGGTGCCCCAGGGATCCCACAGCACGAGGCCGTAGGCCTGGGAGCGTTCGCCCGTGGCGAAGTCGCCGATGTAGCCGAACATCGCCCGGAGGTTGTCGTTGTCATCCCGAATGTACATCCGGCGGTAGATCGATCCGCCGCCGTAGGCCTCCAAGACGAAGCGATGGTTGCCGAGCATGATGTTCCCGGCCGTGATGGTGCCGGCTCCGATTTTATCGGCCGTGACTTGTCCTGCTCCAATCTTTTCGGCCGTGATCTGCCCGGCGCCGATGTGACCCGCGTTGATCTGGCCCGCAGCGATGCGCGAAGCGGTAATCGACCCGGCGGTGATCTTGTCGCCGTCGAGGATCGTGCCGCCGTAGGTCACGACGAGACCCGTTGAGCCCCCGGTGAAGGTCGCGAAGATCACCCTGTCGGCGTGGTTGAGATACATGGTCCAACCACCGTTGGTGTCGTTGTAGGCGTCGAGGTAGCCCGCCCCCTTCCACCACCCGATGCTGACCCATCCGCCCCACCCGACGCTGCCGGCCGCGATGTAGGTGGCCGCCGGGTTGCCATTGTCGTCGGTCCACAGGACGTGGCCGTCCGACCACGACACCGTGTTGTTGTTGCGGTTGACCTGAAAATCGCAGCCACGCACCACCAACCCGCGCGAGTTCACGGTGACGTGCTTGGACTGGACCGCGTTCACCGCGAGCTTGTCTGCCGTGATGTTGCCGGCCGCGATGTGCTCGGCCCAGATCTGCCCGGCCACGACGTGGCCTGCGCTGATCGAACGCCCGGCGATCTTGTCGCCCGTGATCGTAGAGCCGGCGATCTTGTCCGCCGTGATCGACCCCGCGATGATCCGGTCGGCATGCAGGCTGTTCGTGGCGAGAGAGCCGCCGTCGATGACCGTGGCCGCCTGTCGCGACCATGGGGTCCACTGCGTCTGGTTCGGGCTGGCGCTCCCGAGGTAGATGCCGCTCCACATGCTGTAGGGCTGGGCGATCCCCTTGAAGGTCGTGCGGAAGATCACCCGCACGTAGAAGGCAGTGGCGGGTGCCTGTCCCTTCACGACCAGGCGCGGCCAGTTGTTCATCGTCGTGGCGCGACCGACCTGCTGATCGTCGCTGACGTTGGAGAAGAAGAGGCCGACTTCCTGCTCCGCGGCATTCAAGAACTGGATCAGAACCTGGGCTTTGCAGCGGTGTGTGCTGACGTAGGACGAGGCCTCGTAATACTGCCCCGCCGCGGCGGGATAGCTGAAAGCCCAACTGTCCTGGGTGCGGCGTCGCATCTGCCAGTCAGCGACGACCCCGTTGCCGGGCGTATCCGGCCGGTAGAGCATGACGTCGTTGAGACCGACCGGCGCCCAGTCCGCGTTCCACTGAAGCGTGGGGGCGATGTTGTCGGACCACCACGAGCCGGTGACCCCGATGATGTTCGCCTGGAAGTCACTGTTTGCGAACTGGTTGGTGGTGGCGAGGCCGACCCCGAGCTTGTCGGCGGTGATCGCGCCTGCGGCCAGTTGGTTCACGCCGATCGCGCCTGCGGAGATCTGGCCCGCGGTGATCGAGTTCGCCACGAGGCGGTCGGCCGCGATGGAGCCAGCGGTGATCTTGTCGCCGTGGATGGAGTTGGCGACGACGCGCCCGCCGTCGATGATCGTGTTGCCGTGCTTGATGTCGAGGCCGCTGCCGTCCCAGGCGACGAGGCACATCCAATTCGCTCCGGCCTCCTGGGCGTAGTTGAGGTTGTTGCTCCAGGTGATACCGGTGGCGCCCTTGCTCCAATTCAGAGAGCCCCAGGTCGAGCTGGCATTGTCGATATAGCCCGCCGCAACATTCACGCCTTGGGTCACCCCGGCGTCATCGGGGTAGTAGATCCAGCCCTGATCCCACTGGAGGCGGTTGATCGCCCGTTCGTAGCGGAAGTTGAACCCGGCGGTCTGGATCGACCGCGAGGCCATCGTCAGCTTGTTGGCGGTGATCGAGTTCGCCGCGATCTCGCGCGCGCCGATGCTGCCCGCCACGATGCGGTCGGCGTTGAGCGAGTTCGAGATGATGCCGGTGCCGTCGATGGTCGTGAGGCCCGGCGCCACGTAGGGGCTGGTCTCGGTGGCGCCCACGTAGGTGGCCGCCATCATGAAGCCGGAGACGAACAGGTAAGGGTCGGCCGCCGTGGCGTCGATGCCCATGAAGTAGACGTAGGCGCGCACCGCCCCGGCGGGGGCCTTAACGATCAGTTTGACGCTAGGGTAGGTCGCGGGCGACCCCCCGGCGCCGCCGCCGGCCCCGTTCGCAAGAGATGCAATGTAGGTGCCCTTGTAGACCCCAGTCCCGTCCACGAAGTCGACGTAGATCTGCGCGCGGCAGCGGTGATTCGAGATGAACGCCGAAAACTCGTAAGTAACGCCTTCGGTAACGGTGTAGCCGTCCACGGCACCGCCGGCGGCATTGATGGGGGTGTTGTAGAACCCCCACTGCTTCGTGCCGGGGTTGCCGCGGTGGAGCACCCCGATAGCCTTGAAGCCGGACGGCGCCCAGGTCTGGTCGATGTAGGGCTGCTGGAGGGTGGTTGCGGACACAGTGGTGTTGCCGACGTAAAGGCTCCACCCGCGCATGCCCTGCGAGAAGTCGGGGTTGTAGGCGAGGTTGGCGCTGGCGATCGCGAGCTTGCTCGCGGTGACGCTGTTCGCCGCGAGCTTGTCGGCTATGATGGCGCCGTCCACGATCATCTGCGCCGAGGCGGCACGGCGGGCCTGAACCTTGCCCCAGAAGCAGCAGAGCGTGTTGTCCTGGGCCGTGCGCTCGTTCTGGAGCCACAGGCGGAATTTCTGCGTCCCGGGCGGCAGCTTGACCCGCCCTTCGATGCGGACCCAGGTGCTCTTGACGTCGGTGAACGCTGCATAGATCAGGCTGTTGGTCGGGGTGTTGTTGCCGGCACCATCGACCGAGTGCACGAGAAGGTTGGCCCGGCTCGCATGCTGCTGGTGCACCATCGCCGAGACGTAGATGATCTCGTCCTCCTGGCCCGAGATCCAGTTGGTCATCGCCTGATCGCGGAAGTTAGACCGAAAGCAGAAGTATCCTCCGACATCGGTACTGACGCCGCTGTTCTCGACATACGAGTAGGCACCCGCGGCCGTTGCGGTCCACCCGTCCGCGTTGCCCGAGCTGAAGTCGCCGTTCATCACCATGTTGGAGATGTCGGCGAGCGTGATCTTGCTGGCCGTGATCGCGCCCGCGAACACCTTGTCGGTGGTGACCGCGCCGGCCTCCAGCTTCGGCGTCGAGACCGCCCCGTCCGTGATCTGGGTCCTGGTGATCTGGCCGGTCAGCTTCGCCGCGCTCAGCCCGGCGATCTGCGCGTCGGTGAGCTGGCCGATCAGCTTGGTGGCCGTCAACCCGGCGACCTGGGCGTCGGTGAGCTGGCCCGTGAGCTGGTCGACGCGCAGGCTCGCGATCTGCGCGGCCGTGATCGTGCCGGTGATGTCGCCCGCCTTCACCGTGCCGACCGAGGACGTGTAGGCGCCCGCGACCGGATCCCAGCGATAGAGCAGGCCGTTGGTGGAGAGGGTGACGTATTCTGCCACCTTCGTGGTCGGCAGGGTGTCGACCGTGAGGTTCTTGGCGATGTTCGCGGCGAACTTCGTCGCGTCGATGACGCCGTTGGCGATCTGCTCCTTCTGGATCTGGAGCGTCTGCGCGGTCTGCGGGCCGACGTAGTCGCCCACCGTGCCCGAGCTGTTGACCGGGCGCACCCAGTAGCGGCGCACGCCGGCCGCGCGCAGACCCTGGTCGAAGTAGCTGGCGAGCGGGACCGGGACCTTGTCGAGCAAGGTGGCCTGGGCCACGCTCGCGGTCTCGCCGCCGGCCCACACCTCGACGTAGGCGAGATCGTTGTTCGAGGGGTTGACCCAGTCGAGCGCGGCGCTGTCGACCGCGCCCGTGGCCGTGAAGCCCGTGATGGCGCCCGGCTTCGTGGTGTTCTTGGCCGCGATGATCGTCTGGATCACGGACCAGCCGGACCAAGCGAAGCGCGTGTCGTTCACCGCGCGCACGCGCACCGAGTAGGAGACGCCCGGCTTGAGGCCGCGCCAGACCGACCGCTCGGCGTCGAGGAACTGCCGCTGCCCCCACGTCGAGAGCGGCGAGAGAAGATCACCTTCGAGGATCTCGGCCTCGTAGAAGCCGAAGTTGTCGCTCGTGACGGGATTCCACCCCGCCTCGATCTCCGAGGTGCTGACCCCGGTGGCCGACGTCACCAGCTTCGTGGTCAGCACTACCCCGGTCGGAATATCGGGCGCCGTGGTGTCGACCGGGAACAGCTGCGTGCGGATCGATTGCTCCGCGGAGATGTTCAGCTCCGCGGGGTTCTTCCCGAACAGATCGTAGGGCGCCACCCGGATGTAGTAGGTCGTGTCCGGCTCGGCCGGCACGAGCAGGAAGCTGCCGATCGCGTCGTGCGTGGGAGGCGTGGTGAGCGGGTTGAACCCGGCATCCTTCGACACCCAGGCGAGGAAGCCGGCATAGTCCGGGTCGTTCGGCCGCGAGAACTCGATGCCGATGCTCAGGGAGGTGTAGATCAGGGTCGGGAGGACGGCCGCGGGCGGCGGGTTTGTGACCACGAGCGCGGCCGGCACGCCCTCGCGGCCGATCGCGTCGCGGGCCGCGACGGTGATCCGGAAGGAGCGGCGCGGGCCGCCCTCGTTCACGTTCTCGTCGTAGTCGTAGGTGGCCTGGGCGGCCTCCAGTACCTCCTGATGCAGCAGCACGTCGGTGCCGACATCGAAGACCCGGAAGACGTAGTCCACGTCGTAGGGCGTCACGCCCTCGGGCCACGCCAGCGTCCACTCGACCGTGCACGAGCGGCCGTGGAAGGTGGTCCCGCCGCCCTTCACCTGCAGGTTCTCGATGGTCGGGCCGGCCTGGGCCTCCCACCCCTCCAGGGTGAAGTCGTAGATCACCGGCTCGGACAGGCGGCCGTTCAGCCCCTCGGTCTGAATCACGAACTGCCAGTCGCCGGAGGGCGCGTCGAGGAATTCGACCGAGAGCGACTGCGTCCGCGGCAGGCTGACCAGCGTGCCGTTCGGTTTCAGCGCGGTCACGTAGTAGGCGAGCGAATTGAACGGCTGACCCGCCGTCCACGACAGCAGGATCGCCTGCCGCGGCTGGTTCAGCTCGAAGTAGGTCGAGGGCCGCGCCGACACGTTCTTGGGCGGCAGCACGAGGTTCGGGAATTCGCTGATGGGCGACTCGACGAAGGTCGCCCCGTCGTCCACGGCGGCGTACTTGCTGGGCTCGTGCTCCAGCGCCACGACCTCGTAGATGTGCGGCTCGGTCTCCTTGATCGAGACGATCTTGAAGGTTTGGGGCAGTACGTCGCCCGAGATCTGCCAGACGGCGGCCGCGTCCGGCGCCACCGGCAGCGGGTTGGTCAGCGCCAGCTGCGCGCCATCGACCAAATGGTCGATCGCCCGCTCGACCACCGTGCCGTCCGGCAGGGTGACCGCCACGAAATACTGGACGCCGGCCTTGAGCGTGATCGTGCGGTCGAGCAACAGCTGGCTGGCGTTGGAGCCGCCCCGCAGGCGGCCGCCCAGGTCGAGGTTCGAGACCTGCGGGTCCTGGATGGCGATCAGGTCGCCCGGCCGGCGCACCGCGTGATCGAGGCCGGCCCGGTAGGTGACCGTCTGGGTTTCGTACAGCTCGGTCAGCAGCGTCCAGAGGCCGTGCCGATACGCCTGCCCCCGGCTCGTGCAGCCGAGCAGATCGATTTTGGTCGGGTTGTAGCCGTAGCGCGCGACGCCGCGCGGATCCTCGACGACCTCGATCTCCTGCTTGAACAGATTGCTCGGGTCGTTCCAGCTGACGATCGCTACCGTGTGGCGCGCGCGCCGGGCCGAGGAGGCGTAGGAGAACTCCCCGTCGATCACGTTGGCGGGCGTCAGCAGCGCCTTGACGTCGGCCGGGCGGTCCTGGGTCGCCGTGACCGTGCCGCTCGACCAGTAGGCCATGCCGCGGAAGATCTGGGCGATCTGCTGGAGCAGCTCGAACGCCTCGTCCTGCTGGTAGAGCGAGCCGTTGAACGTGAAGCGGGGCTCCTGGCCGCCCTTGCCGTCCGAGACCGGCACGTCGCAGTAGCGGCCGATCTCGTAGAGCGACCATTTGTCGATCGCCGCCACGTCGATGTGCTGGCCCAGCCCGAAGCGGTCGTTCTCCAGCAGCAGGTGGAAGGCCCACGCGGGATTGTCGCTCCATGCCTCCTTGAAGGTCCCGTCCCAGATCCCCGTATAGGTGCGCGTGGCGGGGTCGTAGTTCGACGGCACCGGCATCAGGATGCCGTCGATCAGGTAGGTGCGCGCCGGCACGCTCGACCCGAAGTTCGCCGCGTCGGCCTTGAGCCCCGCGAGCGCGCTGTGCGGATAGGTGAACTTCTCGTCCTGAAGCGCGGTCAGCGAGAAGAAGACGATGTCCGACTGGCTCGTCCACTTGTCCTGGCTGTTGTTGAACGGGTCGGTGTCCGGGGTGATCCGGGTGACCCGCACCTGCCAGGGGGACGACGTGCCCACCGGGTTGCGCGGCAGGTTGATCTCGAACGTGTCGAAGGCCGGGCTGGTGTTCTTGCCCGTGATCTGGATGTCGCCGAGTTCGTTGACCCACGGCCCGCCCGAGTACCGCACCTCGATGCGGAACTGGACGACGTTCTCGCGCACGCTGCCATCGCTCTTGGCGAGGAATAGCGCCGGGTATTCGATGATGACCCGCGCGCGATCGGCGCCCTCGTCCGAGATGCTGGCGGTGACCGGGACCGCCTGCCGGACCGTGGTGCCGATGTCCTGGGAGGTTTCGACGCCAGGGAACCCCGGCATGTAGGGCTGGTCGGGCGAGCCGTTGCGGAAGTCGACCTCGATGCCCTTGAAGTTGAGGCTGCCGTCCGCGTTCATGACCGGCACGTCGTTGAGGTAGACCCCCTTGAGTCCCCCCACGACGCCCTTGATCTCGCCCTCGCCGAGCAAGTCCACGATGCGGATCGTGGCGTTCGAGAACAGGGTGTCGGGCGCGCTGGATGCCGACTTGCCCCCGCCCTTGCCGCCGCCGCTCGACTTGGCGCCGCGGATCGGTCCGGCCGTGTCGAGGCGTGCGTCGTCGCCCGGCTCCGCGGCCGGGTCGCGTCGATCGAAGCTGTCCATGATCGCCTTAAGGCTGAGAGAGGCCGTTGGTGCGGACGGTCGACACGCCGGCCGAGATCGTGACCGGGTTGATCATCACGCGCCCGATATGCAGCGGGACCGGCGTCGCCGGGTGATCGAGCGTCACCGGCTTGTGGCCGAAGGTCTTGAGCGAGTCCGCCCGGAAGACCTCGTCGGCGTCCCGGTAGACCCGCACGATCGGCATGTCGGGCCGGCCGACCTCGGCGCCCAGGTAGTCCTGGATGTTGCCGCCGCGGGCGACCTTGGCTTGGACGACGAGCGAGCCGTTGCGCATCTGGCGCGCGCCCGCGATCTCGGCCGCTTGGCCGAGGCTCAGATGATCGAAGAATTGCATAGGATCCTCGGAAGGATTAGCCGTCGACGACGGGGCTTTGCTCGCGGGCTACATCAGGGATAGGCGCGGACCGCATTGCGGCTGATCTCAAGCCGCATCGAGATCTCGGAATTGGCCGCGAAGTCGATCCGGCACGCCTCGTGGATGGCGAAGGTCGGGTTGACCGCGAGCGTAATCTTCGGGGTTAGGAACTTGCGGTCGAAGGCGCGCGCCAGGGACGAGGACAGGGGCTGCAGCGGCCCCGCGTTGTACATGCACCGCAGGATGCCGTTCCCGGTCCCGCCCGAGTTCAGCATGTTGAAGATCTGCTTGATCCCCTTGTGGCCCGCGGCCAGCTTCATGCGGCACGAGGCGGCCACCGTCTGGCCCGCCGCGAGCCCGGAGAGGCTGCCCTGGAGCGCGATCGAGGGCGCCGAGGCGCCGGCGGTGCCCGACAGCTCGATCACCTGGGTCGCGTAGCCGTCGCTGTCGGTGCCCTTGCTGAAGACGGCCGTGATGCCCGCCATGTTCGCCGCGACCAGCGTGTATCCGGTGACCAGCTGGCCGCTGCCGACGCCGCCGGCCGTCGTGAAAGGCGTGATGTTGCCGGTGGTGCCGGCCATCGCCGGGTTCTGGTTGAAGGTCCCGTTGGGCGCCGTCGTCGCGTTGTAGACCGGGTGACCGGTCGCCCAGAGCGGCGCCCAGTCGGGCAGGTCGGCCCAGTCGGCCTGGATCAGCGGGCGAAGCGTCTGCTCCCAGATCACGCGGCAGCCCTCGTGCTCGGCGTGGAGCGCGTCGGGTACCGGTTTCGCTGCCGCACCGCTTCGCGCTGTTTGGCTAAGTCGCTGACGATCCATGTGCTCTTTCGCAATCCGGGCCATTAGGGCCCAGGTGCGGATCGCAGAGCGCTGCGATCTCGAAACGTCGAGGAGGGCAGGTGCGAGTTCGTCGTCCCAGACGTAACCGTCGGCCTCGAGGCGGACGATCGGGCCGATGATGGCGCAGCAGGGCGCGAGGTCGCCGAGGAGGGCGCGGCACCGGTCCAGCACCCGGTCGAAATTCTCCCTCGTCTGCCACGCGTCGCCGCCGCCCGAACCCGGCCCGGACTCGCGCCTCGCGGGGTGAGCTACTGGCGGCGGTGGTGATTCTCTTTCTTCTGTCTTGTCTATGTCCTGTCTATTGGACCTCGTTACGGTCGGAACATGCGGATCGTGACGTTGCTCGTGACGTACATCGTTACGTTCACCGTCACGACCTACGTCACGGTCATCGTGACGACCAACGTGACGTTCGTCCGTTTTGTTGATTCCATTGAGTTTTCTGGCTCCGGACGGAGGCGAAGGCTGATCGTCGCCCTTACGGCGGCGCGCTTCGGTCGCTCGTGAGGTTCGCTCGTGTTGCTCGCGTTTGTGCTTTGCAGCACGAGCGACCTCCTCACACAGAACGCGATGGTAGAGGCGTCCGTCGCTGCATTTCACGAAGCCGCGAAGGGCCATCTCGCGGACCTTCGGCCACCGCTTATGCGTGCCCGAGAAGGCCGCCAGGAGCCGGTCGTCGTCGGGCAGCGAGCCGGCCGGCGTCTGCTGCCATGCCCGGCCCCAGAGCGCCATCGCGGCCTTGAACTCCTCGCCAGTGGAGAGCGCCCAGAGCTCGGAGGCGAACAGCCGGTCGACGTCGAGCATGAAGCGAGCGAACCCGGAGATATCCGTGTCCGCGGGCACCGGGGGCGCCGGCAGGTCGGTGGTGGTCATGCGGGACCCCTTGCGTGCGAGGCGACAGACGACGCCGACACGTCGCACCAGAGGTCGAGGGTGCTCGTCGGTCCGGCGCGGTTCTTGCCGAGGATCAATTCGAGGGAGTGCTGGCGCTGGTAGAACCGATCCTGCAGCTCGGGATCCGTCTTCAGCTTCGGGTTCTTCTCGATGTAGAAGGCATCCCGGTAGAGGAGCAGGACCACGTCCGCATCCTGCTCCAGCTCGCCGGAATCACGCAGGTCGGCCACGGTGGGGCGCTTGTCCTCGCGGCCTTGGGCCTCAACCCCGCGGTTCAGCTGAGCGAGGAGCACCACGCAGATGTCTTCGGCCTTGGCGAGCTGCTTGAGAGCCCCGCTGATCTCGCCGATCTCAAGCACCCGGTTGCCGCGGTAGCGCTCCGACACCTTGATGAACTTGAGGTAGTCGATGAACACGACGCCGAGCCGCTGTCCCAGCCGCTCCAGGCGCTTCTTCTCGGCCTTCACAGAGAAAACAATCTGAGGCACCGAGATGCTGGGCTCGCACTCGACGGTCAGGTGCAGGCGCTGCAGCCGCTTGTGCGCGTCCTGAAGCCGCCACACGTCCTCGTCATCGAGGTCGCGACCGCGCATGATCTGGCCGAAGGTCAGGGGGCGGTGCGAGACATAGGCGAGGTCGGCCAAGTACCGCGCCCACTGCTGGTCGCGGGTGACCTCCAGCTGGAAGACGAGAACGCCGGCTTCCCGAGCCGCATACCGGCTGAGCGAGGTCATCGCGACGGTCTTGCCCATGCCGGGCCTGCCCGCCATGAGCCACAGCTGACCGCGCTGGAATCCGCCGCTGGTGACCCTGTCGAGCTCCTGGATCCCGGTCGGCACCGCTGTGCTCTCGATCGCACCGGAGCGGAGGGAGTTGATGCGATCGAGCATCCATGCGCCACCCTCGGCGGCCGTCATGCGGGCGAGGTGCGATTGTGCTCCGCCGGCACGAGCGGCGAGCAGGTCGGCCTCGGCCTCCTCGACCAAGCTCTCGGCCGAGGTCTCGAATCCTTCGTTGCGGGCGCGATCCGCCAGCCGCTCGGCCGTGTGAATCAGGCCGCGCCGTGTAGCGAGGTCGCGCACGAGCTGGGCGTAGCCTGGCGCGCCGGAGATGGTGACGGCGCCAGCGGCGAGGCGGGCAAGCGCCTCGCCGCCGAGCCGGCGGACTACTGGTTCGGCTCGGTGCTCAACCCGAGCCGGCCGGCCGACGAGTCCACGCCCTCGCAGATCATCGGCCGGGCGGTGCACACCCTGGTGCTGGAGGGACAGCAATCCTTCGCCGCCGGCTTCGTGCGCCGGCCCGACGACCTCGCCCGCCTCGATGCCAAGGCCCGGGCACGCCTCGCGCCGAACGGCGAGGAGGTGATCGCCGGCGCCGACTTCGATCGGATTCAGGAAGCGGCTGCGGCGGTGCTGGCAAACCCGCACCTCGCCGCCTCCTTCACGGGCGGCATGTCCGAGGTGTCGGTGTTCTGGACCGATACCGTCGACGGCGAGCCGGTGCGCCGGAAGGCACGATTCGATTACCTGAAGCCGCGCGCGATCGTCGACCTCAAGAGCACGCGGCCGACCCGCCCGACGTCGTTCCAGGCGAACTGCCTGCGCGCCGTGGCCGAGTACGACTACCCGGTGCAGGCCGCCGCCTACCTGCAGGGCCGCGCGCAGCTGGCGCGGCTCGTCGCCGAGGGCCGCGTGCATGGCGATCACGACCCGGCGTGGCTCGCCCGCGTCGCCGCCGCGCCCGCCTACGCCTTCGTCTTCTTGTTCTGGTCGACGGGTGATGCGCCGCTCACGTGGGGCTTCGCGCTCTCGCCCGGCAACGACGTGCTGACGATCGCCGACAAGACGGTCGACGCGGCGCTCTGGAACTATGTCGCCGCCCGCCGCGCGCACGGTCTCGACCAGCCGTGGGTCGACCACGCCCCCCTCGAAGAACTCGACCTCGACGCCCTGCCCCGGTGGTGGCGCGGGTCGCGCTGACGCCTGGAGACACCATGGGACAGCTTACCGTCGCACAGCAGCGCCAGCAGGCCGCCCAGGCCTTCCGCGGCGACTTCCAGCGCATGAGCGGCGAGATCGCCGCCGCGCTGCCGCCGCACATCCCGCCCGAGCGCTTCATGCGCGTCGTGCTGACCGCCGTGCAGGGCGATGCCGCGCTGCTGGAGGCCGATCGGAAGTCGCTGTTCGAGGCCAGCATGAAGGCGGCTCAGGACGGCCTGCTGCCGGACAAGCGGGAGGGCGCGCTCGTCATCTACGCCGGCAAGGTCCAGTGGCTGCCGATGATCGCCGGCGTGCTGAAGAAGGTGCGCAACAGCGGCGAGCTGGCGAGCATCGCCGCCCACGTCGTGCACGAGAACGACCGCTTCGCCTACGTGCTCGGCGATGAGGAGCGCATCGAGCACGAGCCGAAGCTCGACGGCCCACGTGGCTTGCCCCGGGCGGCGTACGCGATCGCGAAGACGAAGGACGGCGGCATCTACCGCGAGGTGATGAGCCTCGAGGAGATCGAGAAGGTTCGCCGCGTCAGCCGGGCCGCGAACAAGGGCCCGTGGGTCGACTGGTGGGAGGAGATGGCGCGCAAGACGGTGCTGCGCCGCCTCGCCAAGCGCCTGCCGATGTCGACCGACATGGACGACCTGATCCGGCGGGACGACGAGCTCTACGACTTTGGCCGCCGCGGCGGTGGCGATCGACCGTTCAAGGCGGTGGCGAACCCGCTCGCCGACCAGATCGAGCATCAGCCTTCGGCGGAGGCGCCTGAGGCGGACGAGGCAGACGACGAACTCGATACGGCCGATGACCGCGGTGGCGAGGGCGACGTCACCGACGATGGCGGCTTCCCCGGCGACGAGGCGCTGCGCGCGATGGAGCGCGAGCCGGGCCGCGGGCGCCGCGGCGCGAGCCGGGAGGGCTGATCCATGCAGTCCACCTGCCCGCCGCGCTCCCTCGGTGAGCGCATCATGGTCCGCCGGAAGCGCCTCGGCATCCTGCAGACAGAACTCGGCCATGCCATCGGCTGCAACGGCGACGCCATCTCGCGGTTCGAGCGAGGCCGAAACGTGCCGCCGGATCTGCTGCCGCGCATCGCGATGGCGCTCGGCGTTCCGGTCGAAGACCTGACCAGCGACGTCGCTCAGATCGAGCCGACCCGGGAAGAACTGGACGTGCTCACCGTGTTCCGAGCGCTGCCGGACAGCGGGCGCGCCTACGTCCGCGGCCTGATGCTCGCCCTCAAGGATGGGAGCATCGCCCGATGAGCCTGCGCGACGCGCTGCGCGACTTCGACCTCGCCGACCTGGGCCGCCGCCTTCAGTCTGCCGCCATCCACCAAGACCGCTGCCGGCGTCACGCCCAGCGCCTGAGTGTGCCGGAGGACTGCCCGGAGACGCGCCGGGCGGTGGCGAACATCGACCTCGCGGCCGACGCCCTGAGCTCTTCCGAGCGCCTCGTGGCCGCGGTGGTGCGCTTCCTCGCCGCCGAGGGTTCGGGCCGGCCCGCGCCGATCGACACGGCCCGCGGGATGCCGCCGGTGGTGCGCCGGCCGGGCAGCATGTTCTGCGCGACGGCGGTGCCGATGCGGGCGGAGGTGCGGTGATGCCGGCCGAGCCCCTGGTCTTGCCCAACCCGATTCCCTGCTGGGCGCTGGCCGCGATGCCGCGCCCCGCCAGCACGCTCAGCCTCTCTGGCGAGCCCGGGTCCCTGGCGGCCCGCGTCACGATTCCACGCGACGAGGCGCGCGCCTACGCTCGGGCGGCGCTGTGGACGGCCGTAGATTGGGCTGAGCGGACGTGGCCGGCGCAGGTGTGGGGCGCGATGAATCGTCCTGCCGTCATCAACGGCTTCCCAGCTAGCCCCGTACATCTATCATGCTGCGGCAGACCGAGCTTCGAGCTGGCGCTTGTGTCGACTCATTGCCTCAATAACATTTTGAGCGAACTTGAGGCGCTCCTTAACTGTGCCTCCTGCCGTTCTGACAGTGTATGCCGGAAAATGACCGCCGCCGCCTATTTCTACGAACTCGATGGCGACGATCTGTATAGGGCCCGCGCGGCTGTTGATCTCAGCCCTGACCTCAGATGCAACTCGATTCAGGGTATTATGGTCAAGATTCATAGCGGCGCTCCCGCTTTTCTCTGGCTATCCAGCCACTCTCAATCACATTGGCGCAAACCGGATCCACGGCGGTGCGAAAAATCACCGGCCAGTCGTAGGGTCATGTCGAATACCAATTACGGCCTTCACTCTAGCCAGGGGGACACCGAGCACCCGGGCATAGGACATCTCCTCCAGCGCGCTGATCCGCTGGACGCCCGTGCAGGACCTCGACGCACTCGCGGCCGGGAGGGTGGCGTGATGCGCTCCGTCGTAATCGACAGCTTCGCGGGCGGGAGCACCTCAATGAATAATGTAAGATTTAACGTCGTACGCCTCGAACAACCCGAGAATCGTTTCCCTCATGTGGTTTTTAGAAGCCTCATACTCATCTTCACTGCACGCGCTAACAAGAAGTCGAAAGGTTCTATATATCAATGGACCGTCGCCTTTTTCAAATCTCATACTCAGTATAAAGCGACCTTTGTACGAGGATTGTGCGCACGCAACTGCTATTTCCTCTATCTCACGATAACTCTTGCTTCGACGCTTCATCCTGGTGCTCTCCATCCCAAACGGAGAATGCAAGCCAGACAGGCCGCGGTCCTTGATCTTCGTCAAGGTGGTGTGTGGTGACCGCCGCCCGCCCCAGCCCCGACCGCCCGCTCGGCTCCCTGGACGACACGTACCTGACCGGCAACGGCGAATGGTGCCCGAGCTGCTGCCTGAACGGGGCGCCGCGCCTGATGCACACCCGCCTGTTCCGGCGCGGCTGGAACCACTGCTCGGGCCGGGGCCGCATCGTCTTCACCGCCGAGGAAATCGTCGCCCGGACCGTCGCTGAAGCGCGGGCCGCGCGTGAGAGGAGCGCTTGATGTCTGCCGCCCCATTGCCCCTGCCCGAGCCGCTCACCGGCTGGACGCTGGTGCCGGCGCCCCGCCCCGACGGCGCAGTCGACCTCGTGTTCAGCCTCTCGGGCCCGGCCGGTTTGACGACGGTCTGCCTCCTGCTCTCCCAAGTTGAGGCCCGGGCTTACGCTCGCGCGCTGCCACGCGCAGCCGGGGATGGGGCGGAGCGGGCGCATCGGATGTAGGTGGAGGCTTCACGGTGACCCGCTCCCTCGTCATTGACAGGTTCGGAATCAACGTTGAGCATCTAAGCTGCAGCGATGTATCGATTTTCAAGCTGACGCATGTGCCGTCCCATTACTTGGATGATATGCTTAGCAAGCACGAGCCGATCTTTCGCCGAGCCGCCCTCTGTTCTTACAGTGTACCCAGGAACAAGATCAGCGCTCGTAATATCATCGAAATCAATCGAAATAATTTTCATGGAATCAACGCGATTATTGATTTCTGCACGAACTTCAGACGCAAGGCGATCCAGTGCATTCCGATTGATTTTCATTGCGGCATTTCCGGCTCTAAGTGGTTCTCGAACCTCCCTCAATCGAAAGGCAGTGATTTGGTTCCAGATATTTTCATTAAATTATGGTCACATTGTTCCTTGACAGCACAAATCAAACACAATCGCCGCGCCGGCCAAAGCCCTCCCGAGCACCCGAGGCATAGACACCTTCTCTGGCGTGCTGATCCGCTGGACGCCGATCCAGAACCTCGACGCGCTCGTGACCGGAAGGGTGGCGTGATGCGACCCCTCGGCATCGACAGCTTCGCGGGCCGCAGAACGCCCACGTCAGTGGGCGCGCCCATCATGCGGGATCTGGTGGAACTTGGTCACTGCGTTGTGCAGTGCAGTGAACCCTCCCTTCAACTTACCAGCTTCAACCAAGAATTCGTGTGGCGCTCCAGGTGCACCAAGGCCTACAAAACCGATCATCCTTTTCCGCAGCGTCTTGGCAACATCGTCGGATTGGGAAATTTTGAACAGCAGGTTCTTCTGCGAGTTTTGATCGACAATGCTCACCGTACTAATGGCGCTCCACGGTATCCAGGCTGTGGAAATGCGCCGATCAAAGATCCCTTTATCTCCAATCGAGATAATAGACTTGTAATCAGTGAGGTCTTTGGAAAGAAAAATGATGCAAATTGCGACCACACTCATTGCAAAACAAGCAGCAAATTCGCCGACCCCTCCTGCTATCATGCTATTGGCTCCTGTCTCCCCTGGTCTGATGTAGAGGGAGAGAGCACAAAAATTCAGAGCCAATACCGACACAGCAAATATTATACCCGTTCTCGTGTGCGAGATGGATATGTCGATTTGTTCGTTGCCGGTCATAATAGCCTCCAGAGCAGAAAAAGTACGCTAATATATGCGACAAAATCGCGCAGAGATTTCTCCAGCTCTGCACTGACCGTACCGGCTTGCGGCGGGCCGACCGCACGCCAGCAGCAATTAGCCGGTGGACCCGCACCCGAGGCGAGCCGGGAGGTGCGGGGTGAGCGCGCCCCGTTCCCTCGTCACCACCAACTTCGCTGGCTGGCAGGGCCGGCGACGAGCCGACCGGCGATTTGCCGCTGGATGCCGTCTTCGCGGACGGCTCAGTGCAAATGCTGCCCGCGTGAGGTGACGATGCTCTCCTCTATGTTTGCAATTTTGAGAACCTTCGATTGGCGAGACTCAAACGATGCTGTGGAAGCGCGTCACGGCGCTGTGAAGCGCCGCGAATCCACCGTTGAGCCTGCCTGCTTCGATGTAAAATTCCCGCGGCGATCCCAAGGCGTTGTTTCTAGCAACGCCGAAGATTTTCCTCCGCAGAGCCCTTTGAGCATCTTCCGAATTAGACAGCTTAAACAGAAGAGCCTTCTGCGAATGGTGGTCGACGATGCTAATGTCGCGAACCGCATTCCATGGGATCCACCCCGTTGCAATTCGTCGGTCGAAAACGCCCTCGCGCCCGACCGATACAATCACATTAGAGTTCAACAAATCTTTCGCCAGAATGACACAATAAAATGCAAACAAAATTGCTCCGAATATCGCCGCAAACTCGCTCAAGCCGCCTGGAATCATGGTATTTGGACCATTCTGTCCAGGTCTTATATAAAGAAATATAACACAAAGCGCGAGCCCTCCTGCCGCTACGGCAAGTACAGACGCGCTCCTTGGGTGCGAATAACTGAGATTGATTTGGTCGGGGGCAGGCATCGTCGTCTCCTGATGCATTTTTGCAGCTTACCACAATTTAGGCAATCCGTAGGAATTATTTATCGTCGCCAAGCTTCAGTATTTTTAGCTTGTATCGCCTCTCGTCTACGGGAGATGGTCGTGGAAAATTTGGGGTCCTCCGCCGACAAGCTCCCGTGCGTCGTGCGCGAGCTGCGCCAGCGGCGCCGCGTCTATCCGCGCCTCCTCGAGAGCGGCCGCATGCAGCGGGCCGAGACCAACCGTGAGACGGCCTGCATGGAGGCGACCGCCGCGGTCTGCCGCGCGCTGGCCGCGGCCGAGAAGCCTGGCCTGTTCACCGGGATGCCGGAGGTGGGCGCATGATCCGCATCGCCTGCTGCGTCCCGCACTGCCGGGAGATGATCCGGGCCGAGCAGATCCAGGAGGGCGCCCCGGGATGGCTGTGCCGCGAGCACTTCGCCGCCGTGCCGGCGATCCGGCGCCGGGCCTACCGGAAGGCCTGCGAGAGGCTGCGGGACCGTCGGGCGGCGGCTGCGGTGCGCCTGTGGCGGCGGATCCGGGCCCAGGCGATCGAGGCAGCTCAGCTGGGAGAGCGCAGCCATGCCGCATGACCGCGTCTGTTGCTGCGTCCCGTTCTGCCGAAGGACCACTGCGGCGGACCGGCTGCGCCCGGACACCGAGTGGCTGTGCCAGAAGCATTGGTCCGTCATCCCCAAGTCTCGGCGCCGAGCCTACTCGCGCGCTCGTCGCAAGCGGGCGCCCTTCGTGAACTACGCCGCCGCCCGCCTATGGCGACGGCTGAAGGCTCAAGCCATCGAGGCGGCGGTGGGGATTGGGGGAGGTGGGCATGCCGGTTGATCTCGACCTCATGTTCGCCGAGCGGCGGCGCCTGCACGTCTACCAGCTGCCGGAGCGGCTGACGCACGGCTACTGCTTCGGCGGCGGCCACCCGATCGCGTTCCTAAACGTCGACTGGTTCGACTTCCCGCCGGCGGGTGATCGCGGCGAGCTCGTCCTCTTCATCAAGGGCAAGACCTACTACCGGCCGGACGCGCGATTCCTCGTGCTGGCCGATAGGCCGGAGCTGACCTTCGTCATAGAGCGGGAGGCGGCGAATGCGCACTGAGCAGCAAGACCTCGGCCGCGCCGCCTACGAGGCCCGATGGGCCGGCATGACGCTCGGGCCGCGCGGGGCCGCGCCGGCCTGGGACGACCTTGGGCCAGAGGGCCAAGCGGTGTGGCAGTGGGTGGCGGAGGCGGCGATTGCGGCGGCCATCCCGCAGCCGCTCCACGACGCGGCGGCCGCGTACCAGCGCGCGCCCCGCGATTCCCGACAGGAGGCAAACGCTTGGCTCCGCTTCAGGACCCAGGCGACCGCATTCGCATGGCAGCTGCTGCGGAGGGGGCCGTGAACGTCAGCGCCGCCCGCCTCGTCGAGGAGTTCGGCTTCACCGAGCGGCACTGGATCCGCATGGCCGCGGCCGGCCGCGTGCCGGGTGCTCGACAGCCGTTTGGCCCGCGGTCAAGTTGGAAGTTCGATCTGGTAGCGGTGCGTCGATGGTGGGAAGCAACCCGTAGGACGGTGCCCGAATGGCCGACATCTACCTCCGCGGCAAGACGTGGTGGGGCCGAGTCCAGAAGAGCGGCCAGGATCTCCGCGCGTCCCTCGGAACACGATCTGAAGTCGTTGCTCGACAGCGTCTTGCAATCTGGCTCTCCGAGCTCGAAGCCCAGGCGTGGGGCGCCAAGCCGCGGCTGACGCTGAACGCCGTCATGGCCGACTTCATCCGCGAGCATGGGCCGACCCTGCGCCCGAGCACGCTGCGGCGCTACGGCGTGTCGATCACGTGGCTGAACCAGCAGCTGGGCGCCCGCCTGCTCCTCGAGATCAAGACCGCCGACCTGAAGGAGTTCGAGACCTCCCGGCGCACGGCCGGCGCAACGGCCCCGACCATCCGGCGGGACCTCGCCTGCCTCTCGACCATCTTCGGATTCGCGATCGAGAAGGAGTGGGCCGACGTCAACCCGGTGACGGCCTTCCTGAAGCAGCGCAAGCGGCGCGGCCTGCGCGAGAGCCCGCCGCGGACGCGCTACCTGTCCCGGGCCGAGGAGGCGCGGCTGCTCGACGGCGCCCTCCCCTACGTGCGCGACGCCATCTTGTTCGCCATCTACACAGGCCTGCGGATGGAGGAGCAGTTCTCGCTCACGTGGCCGCAGGTCGACCTCGCCCGCAAGCACCTGACGATCTCGGCCGAGACCGCCAAGGGCAAGCGCGAGCGGACCGTGATCCTGCTGCCGCCGGCCGTCGAGGTGCTGCAGCGGATGCCGCGCCACATGACGAGTCCCTACGTCTTCCACCATGGGGCGGCGACCACCACCCGCGGCGCCACGCGGCGAGCGGCCCTCCCCCGCCCGGACCGGAACGACGGCGAGCGGTTCAATCATCTCGACCGCGGACTGAAGCGCGCGGCTGCCCGCGCGAAGGTGGCGGCGCTGCGCTGGCACGACCTGCGGCGTACGCACGGCTGCCGGCTGCTGCAGGAGGAGAAGTGGCGCCTGGAGATGGTGCGCGACCAGCTCGGGCACACCACCCTCGCGCAGACCGAACGGGCCTACGCGTTCCTGGAGGTCGAGGATCGACGCTCGGCCGCGCACGGGGCCGGCGAGGCGCCCGCGATCGACCTTGATCCGCGTACCGGCGAGCCGATCGTTGCACAAAAGCCGGCACAGGGGCGGCGGACTGATCTGGAAAAGCCTAAGAGATCAAGGCGGTAGAACATCGGTCGGGCGTGTTTTGGTACCGCCATTCCCAGGTTCGAATCCTGGCGCCCCAGCCACTCTTTCCTTGATTTCTCAGTGAGGCGAACGAGCCGCCGAGACGCTTGCGCCACCGCGCCGGGCGTCATCCTGCGACGCCGGACTGATTGACCGGCCGGCGTGCCGTCGACCTGCCGTCCCCGTAGCGAGACAGATCCGGCTCCGCGGGCGAGCCCGCGAACAGTCTCGCCGCGAGACCGCGCAACGGGGGTCGGCTCGCCACGCGCAGGGCCGCGTGGAGGAGGCGGATGCCGACCCGGCTGTGGGGATTCATCAGCCGCGGCGCGAGCTTGGGCACGCCCTGGGCCTGCTCGACCATGGGGCGCATGGCCCGCTCGTAGGCCGCGAAGGCACCGGCCACGTCGTCGGTGAGAGACAATTCGCCTGCCAGGACGCGAGCGCCGGTGATCGCCAACGTGGCGCCGATTCCGGCCAGCGGCGTGGCGCACCACGCGGCATCGCCGGTCAGCACCACGCGTCCCCGCGACCAGCACTTCATCCGCACTTGGCGGAGCACGTCGAAGTAGAAGTCGTCGGTGTCGTCCAGGGCGGCCAGCACGCGCGGCGCCTCCCAGCCGGCATCGGCGAACCGCTCGCGCAGGAAGGCGCGCTGCCGGTCGCCGTCCCAGTCCTGCTCGCCGCCCGGCTGCTGCTGGATCGACAGCATCGCCCGCGTGGTCCCGTGGCGATCCGGGCGCAGCGACACGCTGCGGCCGCCCGGGGCATTGTACCAGCGCCACATCCGGTCGTCGGTCGGAGTCCGGGGGATCGTGCAGTACGCGATGGTGAGATCCATCCAGCGCGGCGCGTTCTCGGCGGGAAAGACGCGCTCGCGGGTCGAGGAGCCCACGCCCTCCGCGACGATCACCGCGTCGTAGCGCTCGGCGTGGCCGCTCGCGAAATGGACGGTCGCGGCCTCGGCGTCCTCTTCGATCCGCTCCACGCGATCGCCGAACCGGAAGGCCGCGCAGGCGCGGGCGGGCTCGTGGAGGAGGCGCGCCAAGTCGCCGCGCAGGATCTCCACTTCGGCGGTCGGCCCGTCGCCCTGGGAGGGCTCGGCGATGTACCGCGCGGCCACCCTCCCCTGCGCGTCGACCCAGGCGGTGCCTTCCTCGCCCGTGCCGCGGTCCAGCGCGGCCTGCTCCAGCCCCATCGCCCGCAGCACCTCGCGGCCGATGCCGCGCACGTCGATGTTCTGGCCGCCATCGCGGAACGCGGGGGCCCGTTCGACCACGGTCACGTCGAAGCCGGACCGGCCGAGCCACCACGCCGCGGTGGTGCCCGCGACACTCGCGCCGGTGATCAGGATACGACGAGGCACGGTGCCATCCCTGGTGGCGCGGCGAGGTCCCGCCCGCGCAGGGGCCGCTCGGTCATCCAGGGGTGATAGATGATCACGGGCGGCGCAGGGCAAGGACCGCCGGAAACCCGCGCCCGGCGCCGGGCGCGGTCCGCGGCATCACGCCGCCGAGACCTCGCCCCGCTCGATCTCGATCGTGGAGTCGACCAGCGCCCGCAGCAGGTCGGGGCTGCTCTCGGTGATGAGGATCGCGACGTCCGGGAGCGCGGCGCGGAGCCGCGCCAGCGCCTCGGCGTAGCGCAGGGCCAGGGCCGGGGCGAGGCCCTGGAAGGGCTCGTCCAGCAGCACCGCCCGGGTGCCCACCATCAGCGCGCGGCCGAGGGCCACCATCTTGCCCTGGCCGCCCGACAGACCCGCGGCCTTGCGCGGCCCGAACTCCTTGAGCTCGGGCAGGAGTCCGTAGACGGCGTCGAGCCGGCGCGCGATCTCCGGGCCGGGCAGCCCCAGCACCTGCGCGGGCAGCATCAGGTTGTCGCGCACCGTGAAGCTGCCGAAGAGCCGGCGCTCCTCCGGCGCGTAGCCGATGCCGAGCCGCGCCCGGTGATGGGCCGGGACCGCCGTGGCGTCCTGCCCGTCGAGGATCACCCGACCGGCCCGCATCGGCAGCAGGCCCATCAGGGTGCGCAGGGTCGTGGTCTTGCCCGCGCCGTTGCGCCCGATCAGCGCCACGCGGCCGCCCGGCGGCACCGCGAAGGACACGCCGCGCAGCACCGTGACGCCCGCGATCTCGACCGCGGCTCCCTCAAGCCGGAGCATGGACGCCTCCCGCCGGCACGATGCCGATGACCGTGCGCTGCACGTCCGGGTCGTTGAGGATCTCGCGCGGCGGCCCGAGCGCGGCGATCTTGCCCTGGCCCCACACCGCCACCCGGTCGGCGAAGCGGCCGACCACGTCCATGTCGTGCTCCACGAACACCGCCGTCACGCCGGCCCCGCGCAGCACCCGCACCAGGGTCTCGACGATGGCCATTTTTTCCGAGGCCGCGACGCCGCTCGTCGGCTCGTCCATCATGATCAGGCGCGGGCGCAGCGCCACCGCCATGGCGATGTCGACGAGCTTGCGGGTGCCCTCGTTGAGGGCGTCGGCGCGGGTCTCGGCGACGCCCGAGAGGCCGAATCGCCCGATCAGCGCCGCCGCCTCGTCGCGGAAGGCGCGGCGCAGCAGGGGCGTCAGCACCGACAGCCCTCCCTCGCGGGCCGCCACCGCCAGGGCCACGTTCTGCAGCACCGTGTGCTCGGTGAAGAGCTGAGGCAGCTGGAAGCTGCGGGCGATCCCCAAGCCCACGATCCGCCGCGGCGAGAGGCCGAGGATCGGCTGCCCGTCGAAGCGGATGCTGCCGCCCTGCGGCTTCAGGTAGCCGGTCGACATGTTGATGAAGGTGGTCTTGCCCGCGCCGTTCGGGCCGATGATGGCCAGGAACTCGCCGCCCTCGACGTCGAGATCGATGCCGTCGGCCGCCTTGAGGCCGCCGAAGGCGAGGCGCAGGTCCCGGGCCGAGAGCAAAACACTCATGCGGCCCTCCGTCGGCGCGCGATCATCCCCCACAGGCCGCCCGGCGCGAACACGATCACGCAGAGGAGCACGATGCCGAGCACGGCCTGCCACGCATTGGCGACGAGCGCCGCCGCGTAGACGCGGGTGAGCTCGTAGGCCGCCGCCCCCAGGAACGGCCCCAGCACGCTGCCGGCCCCGCCCAGGATCGCGATGAAGACGAGTTCGCCGGAGGTGGTCCAGTAGGCGAGCGCCGGGGTGACGTGGCGCGTGGTGAGGGCGATCAGCGCCCCCCCGCAGCCCGCCATCACGGCGGAGGCCGCGTAGGCGATCAGCAGCACGCGCTTGGGCGAGACGCCCATGAAGTCGAGCCGGGTCTCGCGGGTCTTGATGCCGGCCAGCGCCTCGCCCCAGGGCGAGACGAGCGCCACCCGCACCAGCGCCCCGAAGCCGAGCACCAGGACGAGGGCGAGGCCGAGCACCGTCCACTCCGCCGCCTCGCCGGCGAGCGGCATCCCGAGGAAGGTGACGGGGCCGAGCCGGATGCCGTCCGCCCCGTGCGTGATCGCGTAGAATTTTTCCAGCACCGAGTAGAACACCATGCTCAGCGCGAGATTGAGCATGCCGAAGAAGATCTCGCGGTAGCGCACCACGAACAGCCCGATCACGAGCCCGACGAGGCCGGCGATGAGGGCGGCGGCCGGGACGAGCAGCAGGGCCTCCGGCACGACGGCCGTGCCGAACGCCACCGCGTAGGCCGCGAGCGCGAGGTAGAGCGCGTGCCCGAAGCTCACCTGCCCGGCGCGCAGGAGGAGCAGGATGCCGAGGACGGCCAGGCCCTTGGCGAGCGCGATGGTCAGCACGAAGCGCAGCCACGGCACCGCGTAGGCGAGGCCCAGCACCAGGGCGGCGCCGAGAAGCGCCAGGAGGGATTCGGCGCGGCGGCTCATCGGGCGCCGCCTCCGGTCGCGAGAGATGCGGGCTCGCTCATATCCGCCGTGTCTCCGCTACGCCGAACAGGCCCTGGGGCCGGAAGAGCAGCACCGTCACCATGATGGCGTAGGGCACCACCACCTCGAATTCCGGGGCGACGTAGACCGCGAAGGAGCGCCCGAGCCCGATCAGCAGGGCGGCCACCGCCGCACCCTCGATCTGGCCGAGCCCGGCGGTCGCCACCACCGCGAAGGAGAGCACGATGGTCGAGGCGCCGACCCCGGGCACCAGCGAGACCGTGGGGGCCGCGAGCGCGCCGCCCAGGGCCGCCAGCGCCGCCCCCGCCGTGAAGGTGAGTAGCGTCACCTTGGCGGCGTCGATGCCCATGGCGCGGGCGGCCTCCCGGTCCACCGTGACCGCCACGACCATGCGACCGACGAGGGTGTAGCGCAGCACGAAGGCCAGGATCGCCAGCGTCGCCAGCGCCACGCCCGGCAGCACGTAGAGCTGGTAGGCGGTGAACGGGATCGCATCCTGCCCGAAGGGCACGTCGACGGTGCCGAGCCACTTCAGCGGCGCGTCGAACACCACCGGCTGCACGCCCCAGACGAGCTTCTGCAGGTCCTCCAGGATCATGAACAGCGCGAAGGTGACGAGGAGCTGCAGCACCGGTTCCTGGTCCTGCATCCGCCGCAGCAGCAGCCGCTCGATCAGCGGCCCGAGGATGGCGCCGACCAGCACGGCCGCGGCGAGCAGCACCGGCAGCCCGACCCAGGGCGGCGCCCCGAGCGAGGCCACGAACAGCCCGAGCGAGGCCGCCGCGTAGCCGCCGATGGCGTAGAGGCTGCCATGCGCGACGTTGAGCACCCGCAGGACCCCGAAGACGAGGTTCAGCCCCACCGCCACCATGAACACGGCGGCGGCGTAGGAGAGCCCGTCGAGGAGCGCGAGGCCGACGAGGAGGCCGTTCTCGGCGAACCAGGACATCGCGGGCGCCTACTTGAACGCCAGGGCCTGGGGCACCTTGGCCACGATGTCGGGCGTGAGCGTCTTGAGCCAGTCCGCGCTCTTCTGGCCGACCGGCGTGGTGACGCTCTCGGCGGGAAAGACCACCATGTCGGTGAGCACCGGGAAGGGGTAGCGGTCGCTGTGGAGCGTCGTGCCGATCAGCTGGTTCTCCAGCCCCTGCCCGTCCTCGCGCAGGCGCACGCTCGCGGTCGGCGAGGGGAATTCCAGGCCCTTGAAGGCGGCGGCGAGTTCGGCGTCGGTGGGCCAGCCGCCGCCCTTGGCGGCCACCGCCTTCTCGATGCCGACCTTCATGGCCGAGACCGCCTGGGCCATGTGGAAGCAGGGATAGATCGGGTAGGCGTTGAAGCGGCTGCGGTAGGTGTCGGTGAAGCGCTTCAGGCGCTCCGGGTCGGCGGGCTGCGGGTGCAGGAACCAGTGGTCGCCCCGGGCGCCGACGATGTGGCCGGCGGGCAGGGCCTTGCCGACGCGCTGCAGCGAGGATTCGGCGAGCGGCATCACGAAGGTGGCGCGCTCGAACAGCTTGCGGTCGGAGGATTGCCGGATCAGCGCGTCGAGGTCGCCGCCCCAGGAGGTGGACAGGACCACGTCCGGCCGCAGGGCCAGCACCCGGGTGACTTCGGTCGAAAAGTCCGTGGCGCCGAAGCGCGGGAAGAGCTCGGCCGCGACCTTCACGCCCGGCTTCAGGGTGTTGAGGGCGGTGCGGAAGATGTCCCAGGAATCCCGGCCCCAGGCGTAGTCCTGGTTGATGACCGCGATCGACTTGAAGTCGGGCTTGGTCTTCAGGAGGTAGAGCAGCGCCGCCAGGATCTCGGGCGTCGCGTTGGCTTGGGTGCGGAAGGCGTAGGTGTAGCGGTTGTCCTCGAAGATGCGCTGGGTGCCGCAATCCCACAGCAGGGTCGGGCGCTTCAGCTCGTCCGCGAGCGGCGCGCAGGCGAGGCAATCGGCCGAAGAAATCGCCGCGAAGACGAGGTGCACGCCCTCGTTCTGCACGAGGCGGCGGTACTCGCCGACCACGTGGTCGACCCCCGGCCCCTCGTCGACGAAGATCGGGCGCACCTTGAGGCCGGCGATGCCGCCCGCCGCGTTGATCTCGTCGAACAGCATCTCGGCCGTCTGGCGCCCGGGCACGCCGAAGACGCTCGCGGGTCCCGACAGGTAGGTGGCGATGCCGACCTTGATCTCCTGGGGCTTGGCGCCCTGCGCCTGGGCCGTCCGCCCGGCGAGGGCGAGCCCTCCGACGCCGATCGCCCCGAGGGCGGCCCGCCGCGTCAGAGACGCGCGCGCGCTGTCGCTACCCACCATTGCATCCTCCCTCTCGTCTTGTCGTTCACGCGGGCGGTCCTTGGGGCCGCTCGCGCCCACGCTATGTCAGTTGCGGCGCTGGCGCACGACGTCAATGACCGTGCCGTCCCGGTATTCCACCACCGCCACGATCCGGCCCTGCGGGTCGACCTGCGGGCGCGGCGCGCCCTTCGTCCTGTCCGCCGCGAGGTCGCGCAGGCGCGCGATGTCGACGAGCGGCAGGCCCGCGGCGGCGAGGCGCGCGGCGAGATCGGCGCGGCGCGGGTTGACCGCGACGCCCGCTTCCGTGACCACGGCGTCCACCGTCTCGCCCGGCGTCGTCACGCACTCGACCGCATCGACGATCTTCGGGGCGCCGCCCGCGGCGAGCTTGGTGGTGACGAGGGCGAGCTTGGCGCCCGCCGCCGTGTCGGCGTGGCCGCCCGAGCCGCCGATGATCGCGCCGCCGTTCACCGCCGTGACGTTGACGTTGAAGGCGAGGTCGACCTCGGCGGCGCCCATCACCATGCAGTCGAGGTGGTTGACGAGCGCCCCCTTGGAGGCCGGGTTGGCGTAGAGCGAGGCCGACATCGCCACGTGGCCCCGGTCCTCCCGGTAGGAGGCGACCGCCGCGAGGTCGAAGCACTGCACGTCGAACAGCGTGCGAAAGAGGCCCTGGCGGAACATCGCCACGATGCCCTGGTGGACGCCGCCGGCCGCGAAGCCGCCGACCACGCCCTTGTCGCGCATGATCGCGGCCACGTCCTGCGCGACGGCGAGCGAGATGCCGCCCGCCCCGGTCTGGAACGAGAACCCGTCGACCAGGAGGCCCGAGGCGTCGATGACCCGCGCGGCGGTCGCCGCGATGGCGAGCCCGACCGGGTCCTCGGTGACGCGGGTGGTGCCCGACACGATCTTGGTGGCGTCCCCGATCGAGTCCACCGGCACGACGAAGTCGACGAGGTCCTGCGCGATGTCGATCGAGGCGAGCGGGTGGGGCGACAGCGCGTCGGTGATCGCGACCACGCGCGCGGCATGGCGGGCATCGACCATCGGGTAGCCGAGCGGCCCGCAGGCGGAAGGACCGTCGACCCCGTTGAGGTTGCCGAAGGAATCCGCGGCCGGTGCCGCCACGAAGGCGACGTCGATGGGCAGTTCGCCCGCCTCGATCGCGCGCGCGCGGCCGCCATGGGTCTGGAGCACGGCGGGGGTGGACAATGCGCCCGCCGCGATCGCCTCGGCCACCGGCCCGGTGACGTAGTTCGTCGCGAGCCGCGTGACGACGCCGCTGCGGATGTGCTCCACGAGGGGCGCGTGCACCGGAAACAGCGAACTCGCCGCCACCCGGATGTCGCGGAGCCCCAAGGCCGCGATCTCCTGCATCACCGCGCGCAGCACGTCGTCGCCGTTGCGCAGGTGGTGGTGGAACGAGACCGTGGCCCCGTCCTTCAGGCCGCAGGCCCGTATCGCCTCGCGGATCGAGGGCAGCACCTTGCCCTCGCCGGGATGCTGGGCGCGGATGCGGGCGCCGGCCCGGAGGCTGTCGCGCGGGGCCGCGAAGGCGCCGCGAAATAGCCTCACCGCGCCATAGCCTTCGATGAAGGAGGGGATCGACATCGGCTGACCCGTGCGGACACGCGCGCTGGAGACGCGGGGAGATCGAGGCTGTCAGGAAGCCGCGTCCGGTGCGCCCGGAGCGCGGATCCTCCGCGCCGAATAGACGCGAGGGCAGGCCATCCGTCCAATACGCGGGTCGGGGGCGCGTGATAACGGTGGCTTATGAGCGTGCGTGGGGGGTTGGAAGCCGGACGCGCGGCGATCCGGGTCTGCTCCGTGGTGAAGGCTCACTCGGCGTGGCAGCTCAAGCGGTGGCTTCGACCCTACTCGGACCTTCGAGCCTGCCCCTCGCAAAGATCGTAGATGATGAAAAGCGGCCGATCAGGTCGGATCGATGGGCACTTCAGTGGTCGCCTTGTGGACCTGCAAGACAATCTCGCTCGTGTAGGAGCGGATGCCAGGCGCGAGCTTCAGCACCCTGCGGGCGAAATCCTGATAGTGGCCCACATCGCGGCTACGGATCAGCAGGATGTAGTCGAAGTCGCCCGCAACGGTCATGCACTGCACGACACGGGGTAGCTCAGCCATCCGAGCCTCAAAGGCGTGGTTGGCGGCCTCGTTCGGCAACTCCAGCTTGACTCGTGCGACGGTCAACATCGGATAGCCCAACACCTCAGGCGACAGGATCGCGACGGTACGGGTGATCACCCCGGCCGACCGCAAGGCCCGCACGCGCTTCAGGCAGGCTGGAGGTGACAAGCCGACCTGCTCAGCCAACTCTTGGTTCGAGATTGTGCTGTCCCGTTGTAATCGGTCGAGAATGCGCCGATCGATCGCGTCGAGTACGCTCTCCTGCCCCTCGGCGCGCTTTCTATTTCGAAAGTCAGGCGGTGCTTTTCGCATTGAAGATTTCTCCTTCAGGCCGATCCTAGCACGTCAAGGCCCGAGACAAGGCTCAAAAGGAAATCACAGATGCCGTATCCTGCGCTACGTTGGCGGCGCACCAGAACGACGTAGCGCAGCCCCGATGAGCCTCATTGTCTTCAAGTTAATCCTGCCGCCGCTGCTGATCCTCGCCGCGAGCTTGGCGGGGCGACGGTGGGGGGACGCGATCGGCGGCTGGCTGGTTGGCCTGCCGCTCACCTCCGGCCCAGTCGCGGCCTTTCTCGCCGTCCAGTACGGCCCTGACTTCGCGGCGACCGCCACCAACGGCTCGCTGGTCGGCACGGCGGCTCAGGCGTGTTTCAGCCTCGGTTACGCCCTGCTGGCCCCCCTGGGCTGGGGCCTCGCCCTGGTGGGTGGCGCAGCGGCCTACGCCGGTTCCGGCTTCCTAGTCCAGATGCTGCCGCTGCCCCTCTGGGGCTACTTCGCCCTGGCGCTGGTCACGCTCACCGCTTCGGCGCACCTCATCCCGCGCCGCGAGGCCGTGCGCAGTACCATCGCCGCGCCGTGGTGGGACCTTCCGGCCCGCATGGCGGTCGCAACAACCCTGGTCCTGACCCTCACCGCCGCTGCTGCGTTCGTCGGAGCCAAGACGGCGGGCGTGCTCGCCAGCTTCCCGGTGTTCGGCGCGATCCTGGCGATCTTCGCTCACCAGATGCGCGGGACGGCCATGGCAACGCAGGTGCTGCGCGGCATGGTGCTGGCCCTGTACGGCTTCGCCACGTTCTTCTTCGTTCTTGGCTTGCTGCTGGTGCCACTCGGCATTCTGCCCGCCTTCATCGCCGCAACCGCGAGTACGCTATTGGTGCAGACCGGGGCGCTCAAGCTGATCCGCCGGGGTGCGGTGCCGAGGGCCGCATGACCGAGGATGTGCTTCCACTCGAACGGACCCGCTTTGCGCGTCTGGCGTCGCACGGGGTGTCGGTGCGCAGTCTCGCGGCGATGCTCGTGCTGGCCCTGATGTGGGGTCTGTCGATCCCGGTGACGAAGCTCGGCCTCGTGACCGTGCCCCCGTTGACGCTGACCGCCATGCGGTTCGCCGTTGCCGTGCCGCTGCTGTTCCTCTTCACGCTGGGCCAGCCCCGGCTTCGGCTCCGGGCGCTGCCCCACGCAGCCGCGCTGGGGGTGCTGGGCATCGGCGTGGGTCAGGTCGCCCAGGCGTTCGGCATCGCGGGCACGGCGGCCTCGGTCGGCACCATCATCTCGGCGACGATCCCGGTCTTTGTCGTCGTCTTCGCCGCTCGCCGTCTGAGGCAGCCGGTATCCGGACGGCAGCAATTGGGTCTGCTGGCAGCCTTCGCCGGTATCGCCCTCGTGGCCTTCGGACACGGCCAGGATGGCGGCACCATCCTGGCTTCGACCGTGAGCGGCGCGGCCTGGATGCTGCTCTCGGCGCTGGCGATCGCGTTCTACTACGTCTGGAGCGTCGAACTCACGGAGGCGTATGGCACCGCTCCCGTGGCGGCCTGGAGCACCTTGTTCGGGTTCCTCGCGCTGCTGCCCTGGGCAGGCTGGGAGTTATGGCAGGTCCCGATCCACATCACGGCTCAGGCCGTGGGCGTGGCAGTCTATCTCGGGGTCATGGTGAGCGTCGCGGGCCTGTTCCTCTGGCTGCATGTGCTGCGCACGGTGCCTGCGCCGGTCGCGGCAGGCGTCCAGTACCTGCAACCCGTGTTCGGCATTGCGGCGGCATCCCTGATGTTTGGCGACAGGCTCGGCCTCCTGTTCGCTGCTGGCGTCGTCCTGATCCTGGGGGGACTGACTATCGCCGTAGCGGGTAGCCGCAAGGCCGAAGAAGCCGTCCCACACGAATGATCCTCGTGGGTAAGGCGGCTGAACCGAAGAGCCGTTGAATGGCTGAATCGTCCGCTTCAGCCCGCGATCCGAACATTCGCCGCGCGATCATCGAGCCTCCGCGCCCCACCCCCAGCAGCCCTCCGCACAGTCGAGCCGATGGGTCCAGACCTGCAGGACATGTCGCCGCTCCGACCACCGCCGCATCAGCCCCCTCGCTACGCCTGCCCGGCGACCACGATCTCGGCGGTCAGGGGATCGCGCACGGCGTCCTCCAGGCAGCGGATGAAGTTGCGCACCGCCGCCGTCATCAGGAGGTCGGCCCCCTGCACCAGGGCGAGCGAGGCCGTGGGCGTCGGCGGGGCGAGCCGGAGGTAGGAGACGCCGGGCGCCCGGATCTGCCGCATCGAGGCGGGAACGAGCGCGACGCCGACGCCCGCCGCCACGAGGTTGACGGTCGAGGCCATCTGCGGGGCCTCCTGGACGATGCGAGGGCTGAAGCCCGCCCGGCCGCAGGCCGCCACGATGGCGTCGTAGAGCAGCCGGCCGTTCGCCCGCGGGTAGACGATGAAGCGGTCGGCCGCGAGGTCGGCGAGGGCGATCCTCGCCTCGCCGGCCAGCCGGTGCTTGGCCGGCAGGGCGGCCCAGAGCGGCTCCTCCGGGAGCGCCGTGCAGCGCAACCCCTCCGTCTCGTCGGCCGCCGCGCGCAGGAAGGCGAGCTGAATGCGGCCCTCGCGCAGGGCGCGCAGCAGGACCGCCGTGACCTGCTCCTGCAGGTCGAGCTCCAGGCCCGGATAGGCGTCGCGGAAGCGGCCGATGGTGCCGGTCACGATCGGGTTGAAGGAGGCCGAGGAGGTGAAGCCGATGCGCAGCTGCCCGAGTTCGCCCTTGGCGGCGCGCATCGCCGCCGCGGCGCCCTCCTCGGCGGCGGCGAGCACGGCCTTGGCGTAGGGCACGAAGGCGCGGCCCGCCTCGGTCAGTTCGACCCCGCGGGTGAGCCGGTGGAAGAGCTGCGTCCCGAGCTCGTCCTCCAGCTGGCGGATCTGCTGGCTCAGCGCCGGCTGGGCGACCCCGAGCCGCTGGGCCGCGCGCGTGAAATGGAGTTCTTCGGCCGCTGCCAGGACGTAGCGGAAATGCCGGAATTCCATAAGCCAGATGCATCGCCTGAGGACCTGCACCTTATTAGACCTTATCGGCCCGGGGGGCTATGGTTCGCCCAATGAGAGCCGCCGCAGACGGCGCTCGGAGGAAACGTCGTCGTCCGCGGGAGCCTTTCGTCGAGGCGCGCGGAGGCTCGCCGTCCGGCCGGCGCGGTTCTCCCCGCACAGGAGCCTGCTGCCATGTCCCGACCCTCGAACTTCATCGGTGGCGAATGGACCCGCTCGTCCGGTGAGGCGGTCCTCGACGTCTACGAGCCGGCCACCGGCGCGGTCATCGGCACCATCGCCGACAGCACCCCCGAGGATGTCGACCGCGCCGTCGCGGCGGCCCGGGAGGCCTTCGACCACGGACCCTGGGGCCGAACCACGGCACTCGACCGCAGCCGCCTGCTCATCCGCCTCGGCACGCTGATCCAGCGCGACGCCGACCGCCTGGCGGCCATCGAAGCGCGTGACACCGGCAAGCCTGCGAGCGTGGCCAAGGCCGACATCGTCGCGCTCGCCCGCTACTTCGAATTCTACGGCGGCGCCGCCGACAAGCTGCACGGCGAGACGATTCCCTACCTCGACGGCTACTTCGTCACCGTCACGCACGAGCCCCACGGGGTGACCGGCCACATCCTGCCGTGGAACTACCCCGCGCAGATGTTCGGGCGCACGCTCGCCCCTGCGCTCGCGGTCGGCAACGCCACCGTGCTCAAGCCTGCCGAGGATGCCTGCGCGACCGCGCTCGCGCTCGCCGACCTCGTGAACGAGGCCGGATTCCCGAAGGGCTCCGTCAACATCGTGACCGGCCGCGGCGCCGGTGCGGGCGCCGCCCTCGCCGCGCATCCGGGCGTCGACTTCGTGTCCTTCACCGGCTCGCCGGAGGTGGGGCAGATCATCCAAAAGCTCTGCGCCGACCACTTCATCTCCTGCACGCTCGAACTGGGCGGAAAGTCGCCGCAGATCGTCTTCGCCGACGCCGACCTCGACGCGGCGATTCCGGTGATCGTGAAGGCGATCATCCAGAACAGCGGCCAGACCTGCTCGGCCGGCAGCCGCATCCTGATCGAGCGCAGCGCCTACGACGCGGTGATCGGCCGGCTGAAGACTGCCTTCGCGGCGGTGCGGGTCGGCCCGCCCGAGATGGATCCCGATTGCGGTCCGATCATCACCGAGAAGCAGCGCAAGCGCGTCCAGGGCTTCATCGACCGGGCCGTCGCGGACGGGATCCCGATCCTGGCGCAGGCCGAGATCGCCGAGGGGTCGCCGTCGAGCGGCTACTACGTGCGGCCGACCCTCTTCGGGCCGACGCCGCGCGACAACGCCATCGCCCGCGAGGAGGTGTTCGGCCCCGTGCTGGTCGCCCTCCCGTTCGAGGACGAGGCCGACGCGATCGCGCTCGCCAACGGCACCGATTACGGCCTCGTCGCGGCGGTCTGGACCCGCGACGGCGGGCGCCAGATGCGGTTGTCCAAGCGCGTGCGCACCGGGCAGATGTTCGTGAACTGCTACGGCGCGGGCGCCGGCATCGAACTGCCCTTCGGCGGCTCGGGCAAGAGCGGCCACGGCCGCGAGAAGGGCTTCGCGGCGCTCCACGACTTCAGCAAGACCAAGACGACCGTGTTCAACCACGGCTGACGCCGCTAGCGCAGGCTTCGATCAGGTCGAACCGTGAAGCCTGCTCTCGGTTTTTGATTTTGCCGCATTTTCTGCGACGAACCGGCATCCACTTCGTCGGAAAATGCTCCAGTTCGGGGAGGAGGAGCCATGCGGCTCGAGAACAGGATCGCCGTCGTGACCGGCGGCGCCGCCGGGTTCGGCGAGGCCACCGCCCGGCTGTTCGTGGAGAACGGCGCACGCGTCGCCATCGCCGACCTGAACGGCGACAAGGCGGAGGCGGTGGCGCGGTCGCTCGGCGAGGACCGGGCGATCGCGGTCCGGACCGACGTCTCGTCGCGGGCCGACATCGACCGCCTCGTCGGCGAGGTCGCGCGCCGCTTCGGGACGCCGGACATCATCGTCAACAACGCCGGCTACACGCACCGGAATAGGCCGCTGCTGGAGGTCGACGAGGCCACCTTCGACCGGGTCTTCGACGTCAACGTCAAATCGATCTACCACATGGTCCAGGCGACGGCAGCGGCCATGCGCGACAACGGCGGCGGGGTGATCATCAACGTCGGCTCGACCGCCGGGATCCGGCCGCGGCCGGGGCTGACATGGTACAACGCCTCGAAGGGCGCCGTGAACCTGATGTCGAAGTCGCTCGCGGTGGAACTCGCGCCCTGGAAGATCCGGGTCAACGCGATCTGCCCGGTGATGGGCGCGACCGGCATGCTCGAAGACTTCATGGGCGTGCCCGACAGCCCCGAGAACCGTGCGAAGTTCATCGCCACGGTGCCGCTCGGCCGGCTCTGCGAGCCGCCGGACGTGGCGCAGGCCGCGCTCTACCTCGCCACGGCCGACTTCATCACGGGCGTCGAACTGCCGGTCGACGGCGGGCGCACGGTGTGAACGGGTGCCGGCATCGGTCCGCCGCCGGATGAGACGCAGGTAGCATCCCCTCTCCCGTGCGGGAGAGGGGATGCTACGATTCTCTGGAGAGCCACGCCCATGCCCGTGATCAAGGCCGCGGATCTCACCGACAGCGTCGCCGACGCGCTGCAATACATCAGCTACTACCATCCCCTGGACTACATCCAGGCGCTGGCCGGGGCCTATGAGCGCGAGGAATCGCCCGCCGCCCGGGACGCCATCGCGCAGATCCTGACGAACAGCCGGATGTCGGCCGAAGGCCATCGCCCCGTCTGCCAGGACACCGGCATCGTCACGGTGTTCGTGAAGTGGGGCCAGGGCTGCACGCTGGACTCGGAGGCGAGCCTCCAGGCCGTGATCGACGAGGGCGTGCGCCGCGCCTATCTCGATCCCGCGAACCCGCTGCGCGCCTCCATCGTCGCCGACCCCGCCTTCACGCGGAAGAACACCCGCGACAACACGCCGAGCGTGGTCCATGTCGAACTCGTCCCGGGCGACACCGTGGAGATCACCGTCGCGGCCAAGGGCGGCGGATCGGAGAACAAGGCCAAGTTCAAGATGCTCAACCCGTCGGAATCGCTCGTCGACTGGGTGATGGAGACGGTGCCGCTGATGGGCGCGGGCTGGTGCCCGCCGGGCATGCTGGGCATCGGCGTCGGCGGCACGGCGGAGAAGGCCATGGTGATGGCCAAGGAGTCGCTGATGGCGCCGATCGACATGGCGCAGCTCAAGGCGCGCGGCCCGGCGAACGACATCGAGGCCCTGCGCATCGAACTGCACGACAGGGTGAACGGGCTGGGCATCGGCGCCCAGGGGCTCGGCGGCCTCACCACCGTGCTCGACGTCAAGATCCTCGACTGGCCGACCCACGCCGCCTCGAAGCCGGTGGCGATGATCCCGAACTGCGCGGCGACCCGCCACGCGCACGTCGTCCTCGACGGCTCGGGCCCCGCCTTCCTGCCGACCCCGGATCTCGCCGCCTGGCCCGACGTGGCGTGGGCGCCCGACGCCCAGGCCCGCCGGGTCGACCTCGACACGCTCACGCCGGCCGAGATCGAGACGTGGCAGGCGGGCGACCGGCTGCTCTTGTCCGGCCGCATGCTCACCGGCCGCGACGCCGCCCACAAGCGCATACGGGACATGCTGGCGCGCGGTGAGACGCTGCCGGTCTCGTTCGAGAACCGCGTCATCTACTATGTCGGGCCGGTCGATCCGGTGGGCGAGGAGGTGGTGGGGCCGGCCGGTCCCACGACGTCCACCCGCATGGACGCCTTCACGGACATGATGCTCGGCCAGGGGCTGCTCGCCATGATCGGCAAGGCCGAGCGCGGGCCGGCGGCGATCGCGGCGATCAAGGCCCACCGGCGCGCCTATCTCAGCGCCGTGGGCGGCGCTGCCTACCTCGTCTCGCGCGCCATCCGGTCGAGCCGGGTCCTCGCCTTCGCGGATCTCGGCATGGAGGCGATCTACGAGTTCGAGGTCAAGGACATGCCGGTGACCGTGGCGGTCACGGCCGAGGGCGAGAGCGTGCACGCCACGGGACCGCGGGTGTGGCAGCGCCCGCCCATCCGGGCAATCGGCGGCGCCTGAGCCGCGTCGTCGGAGAGGCTGGAGCCGACGAGCGCCGGTCGGCGCTCGGGCTCGAACCAGTCACCGCGCCCTTTTCCCAGACGACTGGAGCGCCAGCGGAAGGAGATCCGGGACCCAGACACATCATGTCGCGAAGCGTCCGCCTTCAGTGACGGTGCCGCCACGCGGAAGCCGCTTCGCGGCCCCTATCCCCTGAAGCCCGAGTCGCATTCCGCGGACGCTGCATGCGCCCGGGAAAGAGGGGTGATCGTGGCGTGATCCGATCAGCCGGGGCTCACGGACGCGGTGCGGTCTCGCTGACGGAGCGCCGGTCGGCATGCGCGTCGCGCAGGGCCGCGATCCGCGGGGCGAGACTGCGCCAATCCTGGTCGGGGAAGCGGAAGACGAGGTAATCGAGCGCGGTCACGGCCGCGATGGTGGCGAGGTCGAACGGGCCGGGCCGGGAAGCAGGCAGCGCCGCGTCGAGGCGCCGGAGCCCCTCGCGCATGGTGCGGTAGCGCTTGGTGCCCACGAGGCCCGTATCGAAGTCCGGCGCCGATTTGCGCCCGATGATCACCGCGACCGCCGCGTCGAACACGCCGATCGCGAGCCCGGCGCAGGCCAGGGCGCCGGCGTCCCCGGTAAAAACGGCCGGCTCGGGCCGGACCGCTTCGAGGTGGCGCAGGATCAGCAGCGCTTCCGGCAACCGCACGCCCTCGCGGGTGACGAGGGCCGGCACGCGGCCGGCCGGATTGGCGTCGAGGAAGGCCTGGTCGTCCGCCCAGGCATCCACGAACACGGTCTCGACCGCGTCCTCCAGGCCCTTCTCGATCAGCGTCATGCGGACGATCCGCACGAAGGGCGAGGTGGGGTTGGCAAACAGCTTCATCGTGCGCGCTCCGGTCAGCCGGCGGTGAGGGGGCAGCCGCTCTTCTCGGCGGGGGTGAACAGTTTTTCGCCGGGGATCGTCTCCACGATGCGGTAGAGATCGGCCTTGCTCTTCGACTCCTTCGGGCTCTTCACCTCGACGAGGGACATGTCCATGACCACGCGGCCGTTCGCCTGGATGCGCGGGTTGCCGTAGATCCCGTCGGTGATCGGCGTCTCCTTCATCACCTTGTTGACGATGGCCGCGTCGTCGGTGCCGGCCTTCTCGACGGATCTCAGGTAGTGCAGGGTCGAGACGTAGGCAGCGGCGTGGCCCATGGTGGGCACCACGTTGCCGTTGCGGGCCATCAGGCGCTTGGCGAAGGCGCGGCTGGCGTCGTTCGCGTCCCAGTAGAAATTCACCGCCATGCGGATGCCTTGGGCGACGTCGAGGCCGAGCGCCGTGGTGTTGTTGGTGAAGACCAGCATCGCCACCACCTTCGAGGTGATGCCGAACTCGCGGGCCTGCTTGATCGTGTTGACGAGGTCCGGGCCGGCATTGGCGAGCCCGATCACGTCGGCCCCCGAGGCCTGCGCCTGGATCAGCTGCGAGGACAGGTCGGTGGCGCCGAGCGGGTGGCGGATCTCGCCGAGCACCTTGCCGCCGGCCGCCTTCACGGCCTTGCCCGCATCCGCCGCGAGGCCGTGGCCGAAGACGTAGTCCGCGGTGATGAAGTACCACGACTTGCCGCCGGCCTGCACCACCGAGCCCGCCACCGCGTTGGCGAGTTCGCCGGTCGAGGGGACCCACTGCGTGCCGTAGGGCGAGCAGTTCTGGCCGGAGAACGGCGAGGCGTAGCCGCCGGTCACCATCGTGGTGATCTTGCGGTCCCGGGCGTAGGATTGCACCGCGAGGCCGACCGAACTCGCGCCCCCGAGCACCAGGGCCGAGACGCCGCGCTGGTCCACCAGCTGCCGGGCGAGCGCGGAGCCGATATCCGGCTTGTTCTGGTGGTCGACGCCCGTCACCTCGATCGGGCGTCCGAGCACCTTGCCGCCGAACTCTTCCGCGGCGAGCTGGGCGGCCAGCACCATGTTCGGGCCGCCGTTGCCGGAATACATGCCCGACAGGTCCTCGATCACGCCGATCCGGAACGGCATCTGCGCGCCGGCCGGCGCGGCGAGGCAGGTGGCGAACAGGCTGGCGAGCGCGAGGCGTCGCGTCCAGGTGGTGCGCGGCATGGGCGTTTCCTCAGGCTGCATCGTCGTTGCGAGCCCGGTTCGGGCGTCGGAGCGATGCTGGTGGATCGCGCCGATTATCGTGATGAAGGACAATCCGCGTCCAATATCGGCGGGCCGCCTCTTCCATCGTTTTCGCTTATGGGAGCCCGTGGTCTTGGGCCGGACATCGATCTGACGGCCAAGCTGCCGGCTCGTGCGGCGCCATCATGTCTGATTATGGGTTTCGTCTGCGGTTCCTATTGGACGCGGCCCGCGCGGGGCGTCAACACCAAGGGAAGAGAGGCCGATCCGCCCCGTGCAGCGCGGGATTCAAGGAGCGGCCCGCCTTCGAGGAGACGTCCGCATGATCACCAGCTTCTACATGCCGACCCGGATCGTCGCCGGCCAGGGCGCGCTCGCGACCATCGGCACGCTCGCCCGCGACCTCAAAATGACGCGGATCCTCGTCGTGTCCGATCCCGTCATCTCGGCGCAGGGCTTCCACGCCGCCGCCCTCGACGCGCTGGCGGAGGCGGGCCTCCCGGTCGCGCGCTTCGACGAGTGCGGGATCGACGCGCGCTGCTCCCACATCGACCAGCAGGGCGAGCGGGTGCGGCGCGAGGGCATCGACGGGATCGTGTGCATCGGCGGCGGCTCGGTGATGTGCACCGGCAAGGGCATCGCCATCGTGGCGACGAACCGCAAGCCGATGGCCGAGTGCACCGGCGTCGGCCGCTTCGACCGCAAGGCCCTGCCGATGATCATGGTGCCGACCACGGCGGGCTCGGGCTCCGAAGTCTCGCAATGGACGATCGTCAAGGACGAGGAGCGCCACCTCAAGCTCCTCGGCGGCGGTCCCCTGAGCTTCCCGGACGCGGCGCTCCTCGATCCCGCCACCCTGCGCTCCCTGCCGATGCACGTTGCGGCGCTGCCGGCCGTGGACGCGCTCACGCACGGCGTCGAGGCCTATCTCAGCGGCATCGCCTCGCCGCTCACCGATGCGGTGGCGCTCGCGGCGGTCCGGCTGCAGCACGCCTCGCTCAGGGCCTCGATCAACGCGGACGACGACCGCGCCCGCGAAAACAACCTCGTCGCCTCCTGCATGGCGAACATCGCCTGCGGCAACGCCCGCCTCGGCCACGGCCACGCCCTGTCCCTCCCCCTCGAAGGCCATCTCGACCTGCCCCACCCCTACGGCGTCGGGGTGCTGCTGCCGCACGTCATGACCTTCAACCTCGCGGTGCTGCCCGAGAAGGTGAGGCCGCTCGCCGAGGCGCTCGACGTCGAGACCGCCGGATTGTCGCGCCAGGAGACGATCGCGGCCTGCGCGGAGGCGGTGCGGGCGCTCTACGCCGACATCGACTTCCCGGATCGCTTCACGGCCGAGCAGCTGCCGCGGGACCGCGTGCGCGAGATGGCGCGGCGCGCGGTGCCCGGCCTCTATGCGGGGATCGCCGCCCAGGGCTTCGATCCGGCCACGGCGCACGACCGGACCGTCATCGCCAGCCCGGCAGCCCGCCGGATGACGGTGCGCCAAGCCGAGGAGATCTTCGAGCGCTGCCTGTAGGCCCGCCCGGCCTGCGGCCCGCGTCCCGGACCGCAGCTCAGGATTCTCACCCGCGGCAATGCGGGTTCTCCCCGATGGGGCCGCCCTCGCCCATCCGCTAGCCTCTCGACCGTCCGACTCGGGAGGAGAGCATGAAGCGGCTGAGACTGTTGTCGCTCGCGGCCTTGACGCTCGGCCTGTGGCTCGGGGCGGGCTCGCTCGATCCGGGCCGGCCCGGAATCGCTCCCGCGCTGGCGGCGGGAGGCTGCGGGCCCGGCTTCCACCGCGGCCCCTACGGCGGCTGCCGACCGAACGTCTACGGCGCGCCTGGGGTTTACGGCTATCGCGGCGGCGGGGTCTACGGCTACCGGGGCGGCGCCGTCTATGGCGGGCGCGTCTACCGCGGCGGCCGGGTCTACGGCGGGCGCGCGGTCTACGGCCGCCGCGTCGGCGTCTATCGGGGCGGCGGGTTCCGGGGCGGCCGGGTCTACGGCGGCGGCGGGCGCTTCCGCCGCTGAACCTGCACATGGGGGGTGGCCCACTGCGGGCGGCGTCATGCTCCGTCCGTGCGCAGCATGGCTGTCCGGGGACATCGATGGCGCGGGGAACCCCTCTCCCGTGCGGGAGAGGGGCAGGGGTGAGGGTCCCGGGAGGGATCAGCAAGGGGGCGCAACGGTGCCCGCTACCAGCATGACGGGTGGTGGATCTGCCTGACCCGTCCCGCTCCCCTCACCACGCTCCCCGCGGCCCCACCTGGACCCTCACCCCTTCCCCTCTCCCGCACGGGAGAGGGGTTCCCGCGCCATCCTTGTCGAGATTTTTTCCTGGACAGGCCTGCGTGCGCAGGGGCAGGGTCGCGGTGACACGCAGGCCGTCCCCGGACCGCCTGACCGTCAGGGTGCCGCCCAAGGCTGCGAGCCGGCTGCGCATGCCCCGGATGCCGGCTCCCTCGACGACCGGAGCCCCCTCGATGCTCAGACCTGGGCTCGGAGCGGACGCGGCGCGCCGTACGGTCCCATCCGCCACGGACAGTTCCAGTCGCCGCCACCGCCGGACGCGGAGGGACAGGCGGGCCTGCGTCGCGCCGGCATGCCGCTGGACGTTGGTGAGCGCCTCCTGGGCGACCCGGTAGAGCGCCAGTTCGGCCTCTGGCGGCCAGCGGCGGTCCACGATCTCCGCGGCGACGCTCACCGCCACGGGGATGCCCGCGCGCCGCGCGAACCCGTCCGCCAGCGTCGCCAGGGCGACGCCCAGGCCCGCCTCCTCCAGAAGCGGCGGATGGAGGACGTAGGACAGCGTTCTCAGCTCCGCCACGCTGGCGTCGAGCAGCGCGCGCGCCTGTGCCAGGGCCGCGCGCACCTGCGGCGGCGGATCCGTGATGGCGCGCTCGACGATCCCGAGTTCGTACCCGGCCGCGATCAGGTTCTGCCCGGTCGTGTCGTGCAAGTCCCGCGCGATGCGCCGACGCTCCTCGTCCTCGTGGCGCAAAATCCTTTCCAAGACGGCGAGCCGGCATCCTCGCCCGAGTCGGTGAGACGCCTCCGACGCGACCGGCGTCGCTCGGCCGGGGCCGGCCGGTTCGGTCTCGCGTCGCGCGCGACCCGGTTCCACGTGCGAGCCTCCTTGCAGGACCGCTCATGAGGCTGTGGCGGGGCATGACCCGACACGTGGCCGGGCCTCGTGTCCGGCCGATATCCTGCGGGGACCAGGAGCCCCAGGCGAGCCTTCTCGCCCTGACGGTCTCGTCGGCCCCAGCCAGGACATCCTATCGAAGACGCTGAAACTCAACGCGGAAGGCGATCGGTGATCCGAAAGGCAGACCACATCCTCTTGCGAAGCCTGTAACGTATCTGCGCTGTACTGATCGGCGCATTAACAAAGTATCGGGGGTTTCCACCTGTCCGGCTCCGGATTCACCCTGATTGCGCGCGGGAGGGCGAGCCGGGGATTGTACCAGCCCGGCGCGTCCTTCCCGCGTCGTGGCCGAAGCCGGTTGCGAGGCGGTCGTGGGTGCGGCGAGGTGACGAATCGGGAGGACGTGATCGCGTGTCGGTGACCATCCTGACGGTGGATGACCACAGCGCCATCCGTCACGGCGTCCGGGCCATCCTCGAAGCACGGGATGACTTCGCGGTCGTGGCCGAAGCGAGCACCGGGGCCGAGGCCATCGACCTCGCCGCCCGGCACAGGCCGGACGTCGCCATCATCGACTACTCGCTCCCGGTCATGAACGGTTCGCAGCTCACGCGCCGCATCCGGGAAGCGAGCCCGGGGACGAAGGTCCTGGTCTTCACCATGCACGAGAGCGAGGCGCTGGTGCGCGAGGTCCTGGGCGCCGGTGCGCGCGGCTACCTGCTGAAATCCGACGCCGACCAGCAGCTCATCGCCGCCGTCGAAGCCCTCGCAAGCAACCAGCCCTACTTTACCGGCCGGGTGAGCCAGACCCTGCTGGCCCACTACCTCGCGCATCCCGCCGAGGGGTCCGAACCCGCCGCCCTCACCGCGCGCGAGCGCGAGGTGGTGCAGCTGATCGCCGAGGGGCTGTCGAACAAGCAGGTCGGCCAGACGCTCGCCATCAGCCTCAAGACGGTCGAGACCCACCGCGCCTCGGCGATGCACAAGCTGGGCTTGAGCACGACGGCTGCACTGGTCCGCTACGCCGTCCGCAACAAGATCATCGAGCCCTGAGGCTGTGCGCGGTCCGGCGTTCAGGATCCGTCTCCGGATGATCGCGGGTTTTCCCCGATGGGTCCCGGCGCGGCGCGGCTCTACTCTCGCGGAGGTGAATCTCATCAGTCGGGTGCCGACACGGGACTGAACGCCCGGGAGACGCTGCGGCGTCAGCGCGGCGGGCAGGTCCGTCGACGCTGCGCCCACGCCGCCCGGATGGGCCGTCCTCTCGCGGCGCGGCCGACGCCATCGACGACCTGCCGCTCCGGCGCGCGACGAGGTGCGACCGATGACGGGTGCGATCATCCCCGACCGCCCTCCCCCGGCGGCTGCCGGAACCCAGGCGTCGAAGCCGACCGGGTGCACCGCCCTGCGGGCGCGCGGCGAAGAATGGCGGGTCCGGTTCGGCGCGAGCCGGCGCCGCTCGCTCGGCCGCGGCCTGTCGATCGCCTTGGCGGCCTGCCTCCTGTCGCCGGTCGGCGCGGGCGGGCGCGACGGAGAGACCGTTCGGGTCGTCTACGAGCCCCCGAAAACGGCGGCCTTTCGCGAGATCCACGATGAGATGCGCCAGAGCCGCGTCCTGGAGCGGGTCGGAGCCATCATCGGCCTCGTCCGCCTGCCGGCCCGCCTCACCTACCGGCTCCAGGAATGCGCGGGCGAACGGAACGCCTGGTACGCGCCGGAGGACCACAGCGTGACGGTCTGCTACGAGCTGATCGACAGCGTCGTGCGCGCCGCGCCGCGGACGCGATCGGCCAGCGGCATCACGCGCCAGGACGCGATCCGGGGCCCGGTGATCCAGATCCTGCTGCACGAGAGCAGCCACGCTCTGTTCGACCTTCTCGACATCCCGATCCTCGGCCGCGAGGAGGACGCGGCCGACCAAGTCGCCTCGTTCATCCTGCTGCACCTCGCCCCGGCCGACGCCCGCATGGTGGTCGCCGGCAGCGGCCACTTCTTCGCGACGCTCGGCCGGCACGAGATCATCGACCAGGGCGCCTTCGCCGACGTGCACGGGCTCTCCTGGCAACGCTTCTACAATCTCGCCTGCCTCGCCTACGGATCGGACAAGCGGCGCTACCGGCCCATCCTCGCCAGGAACGATCTGCCGAGGGAGCGCGCCGAGGGCTGCGAGGAGGAGTTCGGTCAGGCCGCCTTCGCCTTCCGCAAGCTCATCGGCCCTCATCTGCGCATGCAGCCCATCGACGGCGAGCGGCTGCGGCGCGCCTTCCGGTCGGCCTTCAAGCCATGAGGGAGGGGTGGCGATGAACCGGCCCGAACGGCCCCGCCATCACCCGGGGCTCATGGGGTCTCCTCATCCCGGCCGTCGTCCGGATCGTCCGGCCGGCAGACCCGGCCGTTGCAGACGATCAGCACCCGGTCGGGCTCGGGCCCGAGGCAGGTGACGTCGTAGACGGTCAGCGCGCCTTGGCGCTCCACCACGGTCGTGCTGCGTGCGATGCAGCGCGCGTCCTGCAACGCGCGCTTGAGACGGTGGTGGTCCGCCAGCGCCGGCGAGGCGCAGCTCAGGCCGGACAGCAGAGCCGCCAGCGCGGCGGACGGGAGACTACTTGGTCTCAAAGCGCGCCTGCAGGCTGTGGCCGTGGACCTTGCTCGTCAGCACGACCTTGCTGCCGGCCGGGAGCGGCGCGGCGAGCGCCCCGGTGAACCTGTTGGGCGTCGCGGGCGCCAGGGTGATGGTCTGGGTCTTGCCACCCACCTGCACCACCGCGCGCGCGCTCAGAGGTTTGGTGTCGACGGGCTTGCCGTCCTCGCCGATCACGAAGAAGGTGATCTCCTTGTCACGGCTGACGAATTCGATCGGGTGACCGTCCGCAACGGTGGTCTGACCGCCGTTGGGGCCGGGTGTCTGCGCGACCGCGGAGCCGGCGAGCCCCGCAGCCAGCAGGATCGCGAGAGCAGGAATGCGCATCGGAACGTCTCCTCTGACAGGGGGCTACCCAGCCCCGGAAGAATCTCGCCGGAGCGGGGCTTAGAACGCCTCGGCGGGCGATGCTTCGGCGCCGTCCGGGCTCGTGCCATGGGCGGCGCGCAGCCGCTCCAGTGCTTCGCGGCCGAAGGTCAGGACCAGCACCGGCGTCAGCACGGCGTCGAGCAGCGTGGCGCTGATCAAGCCCCCGAAGATCGTCACGGCGACCGGGTGCAGGATCTCCTTGCCCGGCGCATCCGCCCCGTAGAGCAGCGGCACCAGCGCGACGCCGGCCGAGAGCGCGGTCATCAGCACCGGCGTCAGCCGCTCCAGGCTGCCGCGGATCACCAGATCCCGCCCGAACGGCAGCCCCTCGTGCAGGGCGAGGTTCAGGATGTGGCTGATCTTCAGGATGCCGTTGCGCGTGGCGATGCCGGCGAGCGTGATGAAGCCGATCATCGAGGCGACGCTGAGCGGCTGGCCGGAGAGCCACAGGGCCGCCACCGAACCGATCAGCGCGAGCGGGATGCTGCCGAGGATGATCAGCGTGAACACCGCCGAGCGGTAGCGGCTGTAGAGGATCGCGTAGATCAGCGCGAGCGAGACGAGGGAGAGCACGCCGATCGTGCGGCTGGCCTCCGCCTGCGCCTGGAACGAGCCTTCGAGACTTGCCGTATAGCCCTCCGGCCAGGACGTCGCCCCGACCTGCGCCTGGATGGCCGCGACGATGCCTGCCATGTCGGTGCGGCCGTCGGTGTTGGCGAAGACCGCCAGCCGCCGGCGGGCGTTCTCGCGCAGGATCTGGTTGGGGCCGTCGGTCTCGCGGATGTCGGCGATCTGCCGGGCCGGCACCCAGCCGGAGGGTGTTTCGACCAGGAGGTCGCCCAGGCGCTGCGTGGTGCGCAAGGCATCGGGCAGGCGCATCACCACGTCGAAGCGGCGGTAGCCATCGACCACCCGCGAGACGACGCTGCCGTTCGACAGCCGGCTCAGCTGCTCGACGAAGGCGGCGGGCTGCACGCCGTAGAGGGCGGCCCGGCCGTAATCGACGCGGATCTCCAGCTGCGGGATCAGCACCTGCTTCTCGACCTGCAGGTCGGCGATGCCCGGGATGCCGGCCATGCGGCGGCGCAGGTCCTCGCCGAGGCGCCGCAGGGTGTCGAGGTCCTCGCCGAAGATCTTGAGGGCGATCTCGGCGCGCACGCCCGAGAGCATGTGGTCGAGCCGGTGCGAGATCGGCTGACCGACATTGACCGAGACCGGCAGCACCGCGAGGCGGTCGCGGATGTCGGCCACCAGCTCGGTCTTCGGGCGGGCGTCGGGCTTGAGCGCGATCTCCAAGTCCGAGGAGTGCACGCCCTCGGCGTGCTCGTCGAGTTCGGCCCGGCCGGTACGCCGGCCGATCGACCGGACGTCCGGCATCTCGAGGAGCAGCGTCTCGGCGATCCGACCGACCCGGTCGCTTTCGGCGAGCGAGATGCCCGGGTTGAAGGTCATGTTGACCGTGAACGAGCCCTCGTTGAAGGGCGGCAGGAAGGCCCGCGGCAGGACGATGGCCGCCGTGCCGGCCGCGAGCACCGCCGCCGCCGCGAGGCCCATCACCGCGCGGGGATACCTGAAGGCGCCCGCGAGCAGCGCCCGGTTGCCGCGCTTGAGGGCACGCACGAGGCCGCTCTCGTGCGCGTTCAGGCGCTTGAGGCCGGGCAGCAGGTAGTAGGCCATCACCGGCGTCAGCGTGATCGACACCGCGAGGCTCGCCAGGATCGAGATGATGTAGGCTTGGCCGAGCGGCGCGAACAGCCGGCCCTCGATGCCCGAGAGCGCGAACAGCGGCACGAAGACCAGCACGATGACCATGGTCGCGTAGACGATGCCCGAGCGCACCTCCTGCGAGGCCGAGACCACGACTGCGAAAACCGAGCGGGGCTCGCCCTGCTCGCGGTTCTCGCGCAGGCGCCGGAAGATGTTCTCGACGTCGACGACCGCGTCGTCGACCAGTTCGCCGATCGCGATGGCGAGCCCGCCGAGCGTCATCGTGTTGATCGACAGCCCGAGCAGCTGGAAGACGATCGCCGTGACGAGGATCGAGACCGGGATCGCGGTGAGCGAGATCAGCGTGGTGCGCAGGTTGAGCAGAAACGCGAACAGCACCAGCGCCACCACCACGATGGCCTCCATCAGCACCGTCTCGACGTTGCGGATCGAGGTCTCGATGAAGTCGGCCTGCCGGAAGACCAGTTCCTCGGCCTGCACGCCCTTGGGCAGGGCGGCGCTCAGCTCCCTGAGGGCGGCCTGGACGGCCCCGGTCAGCCGCACCGTGTCGACGCCCGGCTGTTTTTCCACCGAGACGATCACCGCCGGCCGGCCCTGGTATCCGGCATCGCCGCGCTTCACCCGGGCGGCGAAGGACACCTCGGCCACCTGCCGCAGCAGGATCGGCCGCCCGTTCACGGTGGCCACCACCATGTTGCGCAGGTCGTCCAGGCTGGTGGTGCGGCCGATGTTGCGGATCAGGTACTCGCGGGCGTTCTGATCGGTGAAGCCGCCGCCCGCATTGGTGCCGAACTGGGCCAGCGCCCGCTCGACCTGCTCGTAGGTGACGCCGAGCGCCCGCAGGGCGGTCGGCTGCGGGGCGACGCGGAACTGGCGCACCTCGCCCCCCATCGGGATCACCTGCGCGACGCCCGGGATGGTCAGGAGCCGCGGCCGGATGGTGAAATCGGCGATCTCGCGCAGCTGCATCGGCGAGACCGTCTCGCCGGTGACCGCCACCATCACGATCTGGCCCATGATCGAGGAGACCGGACCGAGCATCGGCGAGACGGTGGCGGGCAGGTTCGGCCGCACCATCGCGAGGCGCTCCGCCACCTGCTGGCGGTTGCGGTAGATGTCGGTGCCCCAGTCGAACTCGACGTAGGTGACCGACAGGCCGACGCCCGAGACCGAGCGCACCCGGGTGACGCCGGGCAGGCCGTTCATCTGCGTCTCGATCGGGAAGGTGACGAGCTGCTCGACCTCCTGGGGCGCCAGCCCCTCGGCCTCGGTCATGATCGTGACGGTGGGCCGGTTGAGATCGGGAAACACGTCGACCGGCAGCCGCGTGACCGCGAAGGCGCCGTAGACGACGAGCACGCCCGCGATGGCGAGGACCAGAAGGCGGTTCCGCAGCGAGCGGGAGACCAGGAAGGTGAACATCGCCCCGGCTCCTCAGCGCACTTGGTTGAGGAGTTCGGCGCCCTGGGTGACGATCCGCCGGCCGGCCGACAGCCCCGAGAGCACCAGCACGCGCTCGGCGTCGAGGGGTTCGACGCGCACCTCGCGCGGCTCGAACCGCTCCGGCTTGGTGTGCTCGTAGACGATGGACTGGCCGTTGCCGCCGCGCACGACGCTCGCCCGCGGCAGGGCCAGCCCGTCCTGGGGCGTGCCGGTGGCCGCCAGCACGGTGACGAACTGGCCGGTGCGCAGGTCGGCCTCGGCCTCGGAGACGGCGAACTGCACCGGCACCGCCTGACTGCGGTCGGCGAGGCCCGCGCCGCGATAGGCGAGCGACAGCGTGCGGCCGTCCGCGAGGCGCGCGGTGGCCGTCTGGGCGGGCGAGAGGGCGTCGAAGCTCAAGGCCTCGACGAACAGCCGCCGGGGATCGACGATCAAAAAGACCTGCGCGCCGGGACCCGCCATCTGGCCCGTCATGGCGTTGATCTCGGCGATGACCCCGTCGACGGGGGCGACCAGCGCCTCGGGCTCTCGGCGGATCCGGTCGAGGGCGGCGCGCCGGTCGCGCAGGCCCTTCAGCTCGTCCAGGGCCTCTTCGAGCTGCACCTGGGCGACCGCTCCGCTGACGGTGAGCTTCTGGTAGCGCTCGACGCGCCGCTGGACGATGGCGATTTGCTGATCGAGTTCGCCCTGGCGCTGGCGCATGTCGGACACGTCCACCGCCTGCACGGGCGGCGTGACGTAGGCGAGCACCTCCCCCTGCCGCACCCGGGCGCCCAGGCGCGGAAAACCCTGCTCGGGGGGCGAGAGGCGCCCGCCGACCGAGGATTGGACCACGCCACTGGCATTCGGATCGGGGATCACCCGGCCGGGCAGCTCGATGGTGCGCGGCAGCGTCGCGCGCGCGGTGACCGCGGTGCGGACCGACAGGAGGCGCTGGGTCGCCTTCGGCACGAACACGCCGCCGTCCGGCAGGCGCTGGGCCAGGTCGCGGCTGCCCGGCGCCACGAAGGCGGCGTGGTCGCCGCCACGCCCCTCGTGCGCGAGGGCGGAGGTGGCGAAGACCAGCCCGGCGGCGAGCGCCAGCACCGCCACGGCCGGGACCACCCGGCGCCTGTGCAGCAGCAGCATCACCAGCCCGCCGAGCACGAAGCCGCCGCCGCCGATGAGCAGGGCGACCGGATCGCGCTGGATCAGGTGCTGGCGCACGTCGTGGGCGACCGCCAGGGTCGCGCTCCAGGCCGCGGCCGCGGCCGTCGGTCCGGGGGGGGCGGGCGCGTGGACGTCGATCGTCACCGGGAAGACGTCGGAGGTGCCGTCCGCCGTGACGGTGATCACCACCTCGTGCTCGCCGGGCTTGTCGCTCCAGGGCGCGTCGAGGCGATAGCTGCCGTCCGGCTGCGCCGACGCCGCAGCAGTGCCGGCGGGCGTGTCCGCCTGGATCACCGCGTCCGTGACGGGCGCGTTGGTGGCCGTGCGGTCGAGATAGATCGTCAGCGCCCCGTGGCGGGCCACCGCGACCAGCTCGAAGGCGTCCGAACTCGACGAGCCGCGCGGCGCGGGTGGGGCTGCCGGCGCAGCGGCCTCGCTGCCGTGGTCGTGCCCTTCATGGGCCAAGGCGCTGCCGGCCCACAGGCCGAGGGCCAAGGCGGCCGCCCGCAGGGCCGCGGTGAACGTGGTAGGCATGGAAACGACGGATCCTTCGCAGCGAGAGCCGGCCGCCGCAGCGGCGGCGGTGTCAGGCGCGCGGGCGCGCGCGTCTCACGCGATGGATCGAGGCGGACGGGGGAGAGCTTCGGACAGGGCGTCCGGATGCGCCGGATCGGCGGGAAGGCCGGTCAGCCGGGCCGGATGCGCGGCGCGCACCGGAAGGCCGACGGGCGCGGCCAGCACCACGCAGCACGGACCCGCGCAGCAGCAGCCCGCATGGGCCTGGCCGGGATGGGACCGATCGGAATCGGCACCGTGATCGCCGTCCGCCAGCGCGATGGTGTCCCCGACGGCGACGGTCGGTGGGGCGGCGCCGTGCGTCTGCGCGGCCATGCCATGGGCATGGGCGGCCACGCCAAAGGCATGGCCCGGATGGGCGTGCGCATCCGACAGCATGAACCCGGCGGCGATCATCACGATCGCCACCAGCACCTGCAGAAGGGGGCGCATCCGGGTCATGCCGCCAGTCTAGCACGGCTGGCCGCAGCGTCGCCAGAGCGGGCTGGCGAGGCGGGAGCGCGTGCGTCTCGGCACATGGCGGGTCGGCGCGACGCCCCTCGCGCCACGGCACCCGCCGGGACGCGCCGGACGATCAGCCGCGCCGGCTCATGGCGGCGGACATGCCCTCGCAGCAGCAGCCCTTCTTGCCCTTCTGGCCGCGCGGCATGCCGTGGCTCATCGCCATGGCGCCCTTGCCGCATAGCGCCGTCCGGCCCTTGCCGCCTCCGCAGCAGGTCATCGCCAGCGCCGGCGCGGCGCCTGCGAGCAGAAGGGCGGCCACGGCCGCGGCGAGCGTCTTCATCGGCTGAACCTCCGGCGGGATCCTCGGTGGCAGGCGACAACGCCGATCGCGTCGCAGCAGTTGCCGGCCGTTCGCCCGAAGCCGCCGCTCCGACGATCTAATCGTCGTCGATTTCGGCCGGCGAGCCGGGGGGCAGTGGCCCGCTGTCTTCGATGTCGTCGTCGAAGATCCCGGGCGGCCCGTCCCAGCCGACCACGCCATCGGGATTGTCGGGGGTGATGTTCGGGTTGCGGATCGGCGGCTGCTCGCTCCGCAGCCGGCGCTCCAACCGGCGCTCGCGCTGGAGGTCGCGCTGGATCGGAACCTCGTTCGGCGCCTGCGCCCAGGCTTCGGCCCCGGCCCCGAGCACGATCAGCGGAAGTGCAGCGATCACGGCTCTCATCGACGGGTCTCCGCGGGCGCGTGGTGTCCCGACTGCGCCACCATAGCGCATTTCCGGGTCCGGAGCCGGTCGTCACGCGGCACGCGTTCCGGGTCAGCGACGGATCGGGGCGGCTCCCCAGGCCTGCCGCTGAAACAGGATCGCTGCCGCCCGACCGGGACCGCCCCTCACGCGATCCGGCCGCACTTATCCACCAGAAGGTCGAATACCGGTGCAGGAACTTCCGCCCGCCCTGAAGCTTTTCCCTGCCAATGACGGCTGGAGGAAGACGCTATGAAGTCTACGACATGGATCGGTGCGGCGGCCATCCTGGCCATGACCGCTGGCGCTGCGCTCGCTGGTCCCTGCGATACAGGCTCGACCAAGGGCAAATCCCCCGATCAGCAGGCGACGAACCAGCAAAGCTCGGACGTTGATCGCGGCAGCAAGAACCTCGCGGGCGGCCAGCAGCCGGCCTCCCCGGGCACCGTCGGTGCCATGAACAACGTCGGCGCCAACCAGGGCATGGGCAACACGACCGGATCGACCAGCACGGGTGATCGCACCGACCCGGCCGCCAAGAATCTCGCGGGCGGGCAGCAGCCGGCCTCGCCTGGCACCGTTGGCGCCATGAACAACGCGGGCGCCAACCAGCAGGTCGGCAAGCGCGACGATTGCTGACCCGGACACCGTCGGCGCCGGACACGGTCCGGCACGACGGCTCCGATGCATTCACCTGTTCGACCCGGCGGGGGAAGGCCTCTGCCGGGGTTTCGGCGTGGTCGCGGGCGTCGGAGACTGCCGCGCGCCCGGGCCCGTTTTCCTGTCCGATTTACGCTTGATCCGCTCGAACAATGAGACAGCGCGGGATAACCTCTCCCGTGCGGGAGAGGGGTAGGCGATCGAAGATCGCGCGTGAGGGTCCCGGGAGGGTGCCGTAAGTACCCGGATCACTGCCGCTACCAGCATTGCCGTTCGAGCGTGATCCTGACGCGTTCCGCTCCCCTCACAACCCTCCGCGCTTCACTGCGGCCCCACCTCGACCCTCATCCCTGCCCTTCTCCCGCACGGGAGAAGGGTTCCCCGCGCTCTATTGGTTTCCCGACAGGAAATCGTGTGACGCCCTCTCGCCTGCGCCGCGCTGTCGACTCATGTTCACGTGCGATCCTCGCATCGCGGCGGCATGCACCCCGAGGCTCGTCCGAAGAGTTCCTGCAACGCTCCGACTCCGCTAAGCTTTTTCCCGGCGCAGCGTGAGCGTCCGTCGCCGGACCTTCGACGCGCGCGGTGCGGGATCGGCGTGGCGTCATGAATGCGGACGGCAGAACGGCGGCTTCCGGACCGCGGATCGCGCGACGGTTCTGGTTGACCTGCGCCGGACTGGGCCTCGCGCTCGCCGCTTATCTCGGCCTGGACGCCGTCGTCGCCTACACGGACGACGCCTATATCCGCTCCGACCTGATTCGCATCGCGCCCGAGGTCTCCGGCCCGGTCCTGAGCGTGCACGTGCAGGACAACGAGCGCGTGGAGGCGCAGGCGCTCCTCTTGACGCTCGATCCCGCGCCCTTCGCGCTGGCGGTGGCGCCGAAGAAGGACGGCGTCGCGAGCGCGGACGCGACGGTGACGGTCCGGCAGGAGGCGGAGGCCGAACAGACCGCGCGGATCGAGACCGCGGAGGCCGCGCTCGACCTCGCGCAGGCCGAGTTCCAGCGCTTCGGCCAGCTCGCCACGCGCGGCGACGCCTCCCAGGAATCGCTCGATCGGGCGCGGGAGAGCCTGCGCAGCGCCCAGGGTGCCCTGGCGCTGGCCAAGGCGCAGGCCGCCGTCGGGCAGCGCGAGACCGAGCAGGCGCGGCGGGACGCGCAGGCGGCCCGGGCGGCGCTGGACGTGGCCGAGTACGACCTCAGCCGCACCCGCGTCCGGGCCAGCGTCGCGGGCTACGTGAACAACTTCGACGTCCGCCCCGGCCGCTACGCCGGGGCGGGCGATCCCGTGGTGGGTCTCGTGGATGACGGGCAGTGGCGCGTCATCGCCAACTTCAAGGAGGATGTGGCGGCCTCGGTGCCGGTCGGCCGCGAGGTCTGGGTCTGGCTCGACACCCGCCCCTGGCGCCTCTGGCGCGGCCGGGTGCAGGGGGTGGCGCGCGGCATCGCCCGCGAGCCGGTGCCGGGCCAGCTCCTGCCCTACGTGGCGCCCACCACCGACTGGATCCGGCTGCGGCGCCGGCTGCCGGTGACGGTGCTGCTCGACGGGGCGGTGCCGCGCGACGCGCTGTTCATGGGCGCGGACGCGCGCGTGTTCTTCCTGCGCTGAGGCGGATCGCGATGGCGGATCCCCTCGCGCGCATCGCCCGGGACCTGGCCGAGGAGGTGCTCACGCTCGCCCGCGGCGGCGAGACGGTCCGGGCGGCCCTGTGCACGAGCGTGGGCGCCACCGCGGCGGTGCTGGTGGCGCTCGCCCTCAACCTCGACAACCCGTGGTGGGCCGGCATCACCGTTGTGTCGATCCTCCAGGGCCGCATCGCCGCCACGCTGCGGCGCAGCCTGGAGCGGGTCGCCGGCACCTTCGCGGGCGCCGTGGCGGGCTACGCGCTCACGCCCCTGATCGACCGGCACCTGCTGTTCCAGGTCGGCTGCGTCGTCGTCGTGGCGGCGACCGTCTACGGGCAGGAGCGCAGCCGCGCGAGCTACGCGGTGCTGCTCGCCGGCATCACGGCGATCCTGGTCCTGTTCGGGACGCTGGCGAACCCGGGCGACGGCCTGCACTTCGCGGTCTACCGCTTCCTCGAAGTGCTCACCGGCATCGTCGTCGGCTGCCTCGTCGAGTACGCGATCGGCAGCGGGGCCGGTGCGGCGGCCGACGCCGAGAAGCCGGGGATGTTTGCCCGCCCGATCGATGCCGACCTCCTGGCCGTGGCCGTCACGGGCGGCATCGCGGTCGCGCTGATTCCGGACGTCTGGGAGACCTTCCAGCTTCCGGGCTTCGCGCAGACGCCGATCACCGCCTTCGTCATCATCACCGCCACCCGGCACGAGCCGGGCCTCAAGGCGATCAACCGCATCATCGGCGGCCTCCTCGGCGGCCTCTACGGGCTCGTCGCCATGGCGATCGTGGCGGACGCCTTCCTGCCCTGGGTCGTGTTCCTGACCGGCGGGCTCCTGCTCGCCAGCATCGTCCTGCACGGGCGGGGCGACGCCTCCTATGCCGGGCAGCAGGCGGCGATCGCGGTCCTGCTCGCGATGGTGCAGGGACCGGCCGCCACCACCGACATCCTGCCGGCCATCGACCGGCTGGCCGGCATCCTCGGCGGCATCGCCTTCGTGCTGGCGCTGAACCCGCTCCTCGCTCCCCTGCGCGTCGCGATCGGGGCGCGGCTGCGGGGATCCGGCTAGGCTCAGTGCCGCGCCGCCGGCGCGAAGACCCAATCCGAGAGGCTGGTGGGCACCGCGAGATGGCGGATGTCGAGGCCGCAGGAGGGCTTGTAGGTCTCGCCGTGGATCAGCCGGTCGAGCGCCGCCTCGGCCGTCTCGTAGCAGCCCAGCGCCTCGCCTTCGTACGAGAGCACGACGCGGTCCCGCCCGGCCCACCGCGTGAGCACGATCCGGAACTCACCCTGCATGGTGTGGCAGAACCAGTATCCGCCCATGAGGTCCGTTCCTCCTGCCTGCTTCTTTCTTTGAGATGTCGAATAATCGGCCGATCTCGCCGTGCCAAGTCCGGGCTATGTGCCCTAGGGGCAGGATGCGCGCCGACCGCCTCGCGGAACGGCAGGTTGCCCAAACCCGATGCAAGCTGAGAGCAAACCGTAACCTGACCTCCATTGATAGAATGGAGCGACTGTACGGCCAAAATTCCAATCTCGACAATTTTATTAATTTTTGCGGCGTAACCCGCACCGGCTCTATCAGTGAGACGGGACGATGCGCAAAGGTTTATGGCTCGCACTGGCATTCGCCGGGATCGGTGCGACCGTGATGGGCGGCACCGCCGAGGCGCAGGAACGCGTGCTCCGGCTGGGCTATCTGTTTTCCCAGGGTTCGCAGCTCGGCACCGGCGCGCAGCGCTTCGCCGCCGATGTCGCCAAGAGGACGGGCAGCGCCTACCGGATCGAGCTGTATCCGAACGGCGCGGTCGGCGGCGAGGTCGAGATGGCCGAGGCGCTGCGGATCGGCCATCTCGACATGGCCTTCATCACGAGCGCGCCCTTCTCCGGGATCATCCCGGATTTCGGCGTCTTCGACATCCCGTTCCTGTTCCGGGATGCCCGCCACGCCCACGCGGTGCTCGATGGCCCGATCGGCCAGGACTACCTGAGAAAATTCCAGCAGAAGGGCTTCGTGGCGCTCGCCTGGGGCGAGAACGGCATGCGCCACATCACCAACGGCAGGCGGCCGGTGGCGAGCCCGGACGACCTCAAGGGCCTGTCAATGCGCGTGCCGCAATCGGACGTGATGCTGGCCGGCTTCCGTGCGCTGGGCGTCAAGGCGGAGCCCCTCGCCTTCCCGGCCCTCTACGGCGCGCTCCAGTCGGGCCAGTTCGACGGCCAGGAGAATCCCATCGCCGTCATCACGGCCTCGCATTTCCAGCGGGTGCAGAAGCACCTGACGCTCAGCGGCCACATCTATTCCTGGGCCGCCATCCTGATCTCGAAGCCCGCCTGGGAGACGCTGAGCGCCGCCGAGCAGAAGGCGTTCGTCGAGGCCGCCCGGGCCGGCGGCCAAGTCTCGCGCGAGGTGGCGGGACGCGCCGAGAAGGAGGGCGTGGACGACCTGCGCAAGGCCGGCATGAACGTCGTCGCGTCGGTCGACCGCGCCGCCTTCGAGGCGAGCCTCGAAGCGACCACCGCCGAGTTCGGCAAGCGCTTCGGCGCCGACCTCATCCAGCAGATCAAGTCCGTCCGTTGAGACCGCACGAGGCTCGTCCGATGTTGTCCCGTCTTCGTCTCGACCGTCTCACGGTCGCCCAGCGCATCCTGGCCGGCTTCGGCGTGGTGCTGCTGCTGCTCTGCGTCTCGGCGCTGGCCACCTTCCGGGGCGTGAGCTCCCTCACCGGCGGGGTCGCCGAGGCCGGCGCCCGGGTCCAGGCCGCAGAGGGCGCCAGCACGTTCGAACTCCTCCTGAACAACACCCGGCGCCTCGTCCTCAACTACGCGCGCTCCGAACAGGGCGAGATGCTTGCCGAGCTGAAGACCGGCCTTGCGACGCTGACCGCCGAGGGCGAGCGCCTCGGCCGGTCGGGCGATGCCGAGTCCCAGGCCATCAAGGCCCGGGTCCAGGGCTACGTCTCCGGCGCCGAGGCGCTGATCGGGGCCTTGCAATCGCGCAAGGCCGCCCTGGCCGACGTGGTGAAGCACGGCGCCGTGCTGTCGAACGCCGGCTACGCCATGGCGGAACGCGGCGCCCGGTCGCCCGACCTCGCGGCCGCGGCGTTCCGCGCCGACCGCGCCCTTCAGAGCGCCATGGTCGCCGTCGCGCAGTTCCGCATCGGCAGCAATCCGGCCGATGCCGACACGGCCGCCGTCGAGGCCGCGCGCTACGCCCGCGAGCTCGCCGCCCTCGCCCGCCTCGACGGCGAGGGGGCGCTCCAAGGGGCGCTCCAAGGGGCGCTCAAGGTCGTGCAGGCGAAGCTGCCGGCGTTCAAGGCGGCGCTCGAGGGCGTCGTCACGGGCTCGGCCGAGGTCGATCGCACCTTCTTGGCCCTGAAGCTCTCGGGCGACGCGCTGGTGGCGCTCGGCAGCGAGGCCAGGGCTAGCGCCGTCCGTCAGCAGCAGCACTTCATGACGACGGTGAGCGCCGAGGCCGGCGAGCTGCGCCTGTTCGTGCTCGGCATCGGCGCGGCCGCGCTGGCGATCGGCGGCGTGCTCGCGTGGCGCGTCGGCCAGGGCGTGGCCCGGCCGCTCACCGCCATGACCCAGGCGATGCAGCGGCTCGCCGCGGGCGATCTCGGCGTGAGCGTGCCGGCCCTTCAGCGCCGGGACGAGCTCGGCGCCATGGCGCGCGCCGTCCAGGTCTTCCAGGACGCCCTGATCGCCAAGCAGGCGGCCGACGAGCGCTCCGCCGTGGAGGCCGACGCGAAGATGCGGCGCGCCGAACGGCTCGACCACGTCACCCGCGGCTTCGAGCAGAACGTGTCGATCCTGACCCAGGGTCTCGCCGGCGCCGCGACCGAGATGGAGGCCACGGCCCGCGCGATGACCGCCACCGCCGCGCACACGGCGCATCAATCGGCGACCGCCATGGGGGCGGCCGCGCAGACCTCGGCCAACGTCCAGACGGTCGCGGCGGCGAGCGAGGAGATGTCCGCCTCGATCCGCGAGATCGGCCAGCAGGTCGGCCAGTCCGCGCGCATCGCCCATCAGGCCGCCGAGGAGGCCGACCGGACGGACGCCCTGGTCGGGCAGCTCGCCTCCGCGGCCGAGCGGATCGACGCGATCGTCGGCATGATCAGCACCATCGCGGGGCAGACCAACCTTCTGGCGCTGAACGCGACCATCGAGGCGGCGCGGGCCGGCGAGGCGGGCCGCGGCTTCGCGGTGGTGGCCGCCGAGGTCAAGGCGCTGGCGGGCCAGACCACCCGCGCTACCGAAGACATCGCCAGCCAGATCCGGGCGATCCAGGAGGCCACCCACCAGTCGGTCGGGGCGATCCGGGGCATCGGCCGGACCATCGCCGAGATGGCCTCGGTCTCGGCCGCGATCGCGGCGGCCATGGAGGAGCAGGGCGCCGCCACCGAGGAAATCGCCCGCAACGTGCAGGAGGCCGCGAGCGGCACCGGCCAGGTCACCGGCAGCATCGCGGATGTCCGCGACGCCGCCGGCTCGACCGGTGCGGCGGCGACTCAGGTGCTCGGTGCCGCTCAGGATCTGGCGCGCCACTCCGAGAACCTGACCCGCGAGGTCGGCGCCTTCCTGGCCGGGGTGCGCGCCGCCTGAGCATGGCGCGCGACGCCACCGCGACGACCGAGCGCCCCGCGGCCTTCCGCGGGGCGCTTCTCCATGCTTGGAAAAGCCGTGCGCCGCCGGGCCACCCCCGCACCGATCGGGTGGACGACGCGGAGCGCGGGCGCCAGAATGCGCGCGGGCCCTGCGGTGCCGGCCCGATCCGGATTCTGCGAGCGGCGCGGCAGGGCGCCCCGAGGATGGTGGGGCGATGATCGCCGGTTCAGCCACGTCCCCGACCCGGTCGGACCACCGGCGCGGCGCCGCTGCGGCGCTGCGGCGGCGAGACGTCATCGCGGGCCTCGCCGGCACGGCCCTGGTTCCGTCGGGGGCGTTCGGACAGGGGCCGGCGATGCCGGTGATCGGTTATCTCGGTTCGGAAACGCCCGAACGCTACGCCAGCCGCCTCGACGCCTTTCGCAAGGGGCTGGACGAGGCCGGCTATGTCGAGGGGCGCAACGTCGTCATCGCGTACCGCTGGGCGGACGGCCAGTACGACCGCCTGCCGGCGCTCGCCGCCGAGCTCGCCGCGCAGGGCGTCACCGCCATCGTCGCGCCCGGCGGGGCCGAGGTCGTGCTCGCCGCGAAGGCCGCCAGCACGACGATCCCCGTCGTGATCGAACTGGGGGGCGATCCGATCGCGCTCGGCGTGGTGGCGAGCCTGTCGCGGCCGGGAGGCAACCTCACGGGCGTGTCGAGCCTGAGCGTGGGGGTGACGCCCAAGCGGCTCGAATTCATGCACGAGCTGCTGCCGAGGGCCCCCGCCTGGGCGGCGGCCGTGAACCCGACGAGCCCCACCTCGCGCTCGCAGGTGAGGGACCTGAAGGCGGCCGCGGCCAGCCTCGGCGTCGAGTTGCACGTGCTGCAGGCCCGGGCCGAGGTCGAATTCGACGCCCTGTTCACCGAGACCCGCCGGCTGGGCGCGGCCGGCCTGGTTTTTTCGTCGGACCCCTACTTCGCCTATCGCAGCCAGCGGCTGGCCGAACTCGCGATGCGCCACGCCGTGCCGGCAGTCACGCAGTCGCGCGACTTCCCGCTCGCCGGCGGGCTGATGAGCTACGGGGGCGATTTCGAGCAGTCGCACCGGCACACCGGCCGCTACGCGGGGCGGATCCTCAAGGGCGAGGTACCGGCCGAACTGCCGGTCCAGCTCGTCACCAAGGTCGAGCTGTTCGTCAACCTGGAGGCCGCCGCCCGCCTCGGCCTCAGCGTCCCGGCGTCGATCCTGACGAGCGCCGACATGGTGATCGAGTGACCCGGGTCCGCGCTGCCGGCCGACGGCGCGGTCTCTGTACCAGTCAAGCCGCACCCGTGCCGGTCGCCGCGGCGCGCCGGGCGACCGCGAAGACCGGCGTGCGCTCCGAGAGGCCCTTCAGGGGCTGCGCCCCGAGCGGCACGACCTCGGCCCAGTCCCGCGCCTCGCCGGCCAGCGTGGCGTCCACCAGGATCTGCCGGTCCGCGGCGGCGGCGCAGAGCCGGGCCGCGAGGTTCACCACCGGCCCGATCGCCGTGTAGTCGAACCGGCTCTCGTAGCCGATCCGCCCGACGGTGGCCGGCCCCATCGCGGCACCGACGCCGAAGCCGATCGCGTAACCCCTGGCCCCCCAGCCCGTGACCAGCGCCTGAACCCCATCCTGCATGGCGAGGGCGAGTTCGAGAGCGGTCCGGCCAGGGTCGGGGCGGAGCACGGGGGCGTTGACCAGCACCATGAGGCCGTCGCCCGAGAAGGAGATCAGCGTGGCGCCGTGCGCCGTGATGGCCCGGCCGAGCGCTGCGAAATAGGCGTCGAGCACGTGCAGCACCTCCTCGGGCGGCGTCCGCGCCGAGAAGGCGGTGAAGCCGCGCAGGTCCCCGAAGATCACCGCGACCTCCTGGCGGCGGCCTTCGAGCACGCTGTCGTCGCCCGCGCGATCGACGAGTTCCGCCACCTGCGGCGCCAGGAAGCGCTTGAGCCGCGCGATGCGCTCCTGCCGGTCGCGCGAGAGGGCGAGTTCGCCCGCCATGACGTTGAAGCGGTCCGCGAGCCGGCCGAGTTCGTCGGCGGAATCGATCGCGATCCTGTGCTCGAAATGCCCGGCGCCGATCTGCTCGGTCCCCTGTTCCAGCAGGCGGATCGGACCGGTCATCCGGCGGGCGAGCCAGATGGCGAGCAGACCCGCGAAGACGGTGCCGAGGAGCAGCAGCGCCCCGGTGCGCCACAGCGCGTCGTAGATGGGGCCGAAGGCCTCGGCGAGCGGCTGGCTGACGATCACGGTCCAGTCAACGCCCGGCACCGGCGCCAGCGCGGCGATGACGGCCGCCCCGCTCCCGTCCCGTCCGATCGCAGCAGCGCCGCCCGCCGCCCGGACGACGTCGCGCAGCTGCGCCAGGGGACGGGCCACCGCCTCGTCGTCGCCACGCAGGACGAGGCTGATGTCGGGATGCGCGATCACGCGGCCGGGGCCGTCCAGCACGACGGCCTGCCCGGTCCGCCCGATGCGGATGGCCGAGATCACGTCCCAGATCAGCTTCAGGTTGATCTCCGCGACCGCGATGCCCACGGCCGCGCGGTTGCCGGCCACCGCGATCGTCATGAAGGGCTCGGAGCCGCGAAAATAGGTGACCGGCCCGTACCAGCGGCGCGCCGCCTTCGCCCCGGCGACCGCGGCCTCCCCGGACCGGTCGACGCCGCTGCCGATCCGGTTGAGCCCTACCCGCGAGACGTGGAGCCGCTCCCTCCCCTCCCCGTCGACCAGCGTGAGGCTCACGATCGCAGGGACCTGCCGCAGCAGGCGCAGCGCATCCAGCCGCTGGCGCTCCTCGGCGCCGGGCGTCCAGGGCAGCTGGACCACCCATCCGAGCTGATCCCGGATGCCGTCGATGAAGCTCTGGATGCGGGAGGAGGCCGCCCGCGCCTCCACGCCCAGGAGTTCGTCCAGCTGCGCGCGCTGGTCGCGGTAGCCGAACCACGCCTCCGTGGCGCCATTCGCCAGGAGCGGGACCACGACGGCGGTGAACAGCGCGACGAGGTATTTGGCGAACAGCGATCGGCCGGCGACGGCTCCGGCGAAAGGAAGGCGGCGTGCAGAGGGTTGGCTCACGCTGAACACCTCGCCGGCGAGCGCTGCGGCTGCGCTCGCGGCCGAACCCGTCCGGATCCGGGAAGCCCCTGCCGCGGAGCCCCGTTCGGCCTGAAGCTCCGAGGATCGTGGCGTGCGGCTTGCCCGGATCCGCATCGTGGCACCGGAGCGACGGCACTGTCGAGGCGCAGACGTCCTCGCCGCGGGGCGGCCCGGTCAAGGGCTGAGACCCGCTCGGCCAACGACGGAGGAGCGGGAGGAAACACCGCGTCGCAAGCAGGCTCGGCGCCCCGCTCGCGCGCACCATCCCGCCCGCCGCCGGTTCACGCTATGAGGAAAGTTCGTGGAATCTCGGGAATTTTGGTCGGAGTGGCAGGATTTGAACCTGCGACCCCCACGTCCCGAACGTGGTGCGCTACCAGACTGCGCTACACTCCGAAGCGTCGGCGGCGCCGACGTGGGGGCTTATAGCGACGGCTCACGTGGGCCGCAAGCGGCGAGGCGGCGCGAAATCGGGGAATTCCACGCGGGTTCTCATTCGCGGGGCGAGACCGGCCCTTCCCGTGACAACGCGCGCTCGTTCTGATGCGCGACGATCCTATATCCTGCCTGCGACGTAGGGGATGCCCGCCCACGCGCACCTTGCGCCCGGATGGGTGCCAGACTTCGGACGGATCAGGCCAGGTGCTGGATTGAGCGAGGACGAGCAGACGAACGGGTGTGGGGACGGGCCTGAGGGTTTTCCGGCACCGGGGCCGGGCGCCCGGCCGAGCCCGCACCTGCGATCCGCCACCGTCACCCGTCCGGGCCTCGATGAGCGCGGAAGCGTCTACTTCGCGGCGATCGAAATGACCCGGATGCCGATGATCCTCACGGATCCGCGCCAGCCCGATAACCCGATCATCTTCGCCAACCGCGCCTTCCAGGACCTCACGGGCTACGAGGAATCCGAACTCATCGGCCGCAACTGCCGCTTCCTGCAGGGCGCCCAGACCAACCGGCGGACGGTGGACGAGCTGCGCGACGCCGTGATGGCCCGGCGCGCCTTCGCCACCGAGATCCTGAACTACAAGCGCGACGGCACGCCGTTCTGGAACAGCGTGTTCATCGGACCTGTGTTCGACGAGGCGGGCGACGTCCTGTACTTCGTCGCCTCGCAGCTCGACGTGACGCGGCGCTGGGCCTCGGAGCAGGCCTTCCGGCAGGCGCAGAAGATGGATGCCATCGGCCAGCTCACGGCCGGGCTGGCGCACGATTTCAACAACCTGCTGCAGGTCGTCACCGGCAACCTGGAGATGGCGATCCAGGCGGTTTCCGAGGAGCGGCCGGCGCGCCAGATCAACCGCGCCCTCCAGGCCGCCGAGCGGGGCGCGAAGCTCACCCAGCAGCTCCTCGCCTTCGCCCGCGAGACGCGGCTCGAACCCAAGGCGCTCGCGCTCGACGCCCTGATTCTGGCCTTCGCCGAGGTGATCGGGAGCACGCTCGGGGACGCGATCACGGTGAGGCTCGACCTCGCGCCCGGCCTGCCCGCCGTCACCCTCGACCGCACGCATCTGGAGGTGGCACTGCTCAACGTGCTCCTCAACGCCCGGGACGCGATGCCGAAGGGCGGGACCGTGACGATCGCGACCGCCCCGGTGACGGTCGAGGGCGACGTGGTGGCCCAGGGCCTGCCGCCGGGCCGGTACGTGGCGCTGCGGGTGGTGGACGAGGGCGAGGGCATGCCCCCGCACGTGATCGCGCGGGCGACCGAGCCGTTCTTCTCGACCAAGGGCGCCGCCCGGGGGACCGGCCTCGGCCTCGCGATGGTGCACGGCTTCGTGCAGCAATCGCTCGGGCGGCTGGAGATCGCGAGCCGCCAGGGGTGCGGCACCACCGTCTCGATGATCTTCCCGGCGAGCGATGCCGCCGCCGAGGCGGCGCCCGCGCCGAGCAGCCACCGCCCGCGCCGCGGCAGCGAGACGGTGCTGGTGGTGGAGGACAGCGACGACGTGCGCTCGCTCGCCAGCGAGTACCTGGAGGATCTCGGCTACACGGTGCTGCTCGCCCGCGACGGGCGGGAGGCGCTGAGGGTCATCGAGGCGGAGCCAGGCATCGCCCTGCTCTTCTCCGACATCGTGATGCCGGGCGGCCTCGACGGACTCGGCCTCGTCGCGGCGGCGCGCGGCCGCCGTCCGGACCTGCCGGTGCTCCTGACCACCGGCTACACCGAGGATCTGGTGGCCGAGGGACCGGCCGCGCCGACCATGGACGTGCTGGGCAAGCCCTATCGGAAATCCGAACTGGCCGACCGGGTGCGGGCGGCCATCGACCGCGGGGCGGCGCCGCGCTTCGCCCCCGGCGAGCCCCACCACGGCTGATCCCGGGAAGAGGCGCGGGGCCGCTCAGATCCGGCCGGCGAAGCGTTCGACCTCGTGCGCCAGCAGGTAGCCCGGCCGCCGCGCGAGATCGCGCAGCGGGATGACGAACCCGTCGATGCGTTTCGGGCCGCGAAACCCCTCGACCGCGATGCCGTCCGGCGCGAGGCTCGCCCGGATGGTCCGGTGCGGGTCCGAATGGCGCGCCGCCACCTGCCCGATCGCCGCGAGGCCGGCGCAGATCTCCTGCGCGCTCAGCGGCCTGTCCATTCCCACCTCGTCCATGACGTCATGCCCTCCATATGAGGCCCGGCGCGGCGTGCCTCCTACCGCCGCGCGCCGACCGGAGACACGCCCATGCCCGATTTGATGCCGCAGGCCGAGTACTGGAACGGCGAAGTGGGCGAGCGCTGGGCGCGGATGCAGGCCGACCTCGATGCCGCGTTCGCGCCCCTCACGGATGCCTTCCTCGACCGGCTCGACCTGCGGCCGGGCCTGCGCGTCCTCGATATCGGCTGCGGGTGCGGCGAGACCACCCTGCTCGCCGCCGCCCGCATCGCCCCCGGCGGCCACGCCGCCGGGCTCGATCTCTCCCGCCCGATGCTGGCCCGCGCGCGCGGCCGTCCATCGCAGGGCGCGCCGGTCACCTGGATCGAGGGCGACGCGCAGGCGGTCGGATTCGCGCCCGACTACGACCTCGTCCTGTCGCGGTTCGGAGTGATGTTCTTCGAGGATTCGCGGGCCGCCTTCGCGAATCTGCGCCGGGCCTTGCGGGCCGGCGGGCGGCTCGGCGTGCTGTGCTGGCGCGGCCCACACGAGAACGAATGGGTGACGCTGCCGCGCGAGGCCGCCCTCACGGTGGTGCCGCCGCCCGACCCCCTGCCCGAAGGCGCGCCGGGGCCGTTTCGGTTCGCCGACGCGGACCTCCTCACGGCCCTCCTGGCGGAGGCGGGCTTCGCCGCGGTGGCGGCCGAGCGGATCGACCGCGCCATCACGGTCGGGCAGGACCCGGAGGAGGCCGCGCGCTTCGCCCTCACCATCGGTCCGGTCTCTGCCCTGATGCGCGATCTCGACCCCGAGACCCGGGCGCGCGCCCATGCGGCCGTACTGGCGGCGATGCCGCGCACCCGGCCGGTGCGCCTCGCCGCGTCCTGCTGGCTCGTGACGGCGACGAATCCGGGCTGAGTGCCCGCTCAGACCAACCGCACCAGGAGCGCCACGCCCGCCAGGGCCACCGCGGCCCCGGCCAGGGGAGCCGCGCTCCGCAGGCGCCCGCCGAGAAGGCCAAGGCCCAGGCCGGCCGCGTGCAGGAGCGCCGTGCCGAGGACGAAGCCCGCGCCGTAGGCGAGGCCGGAGGCGGTCTCCGGCATCTCGACCCCGTGGGCATGGCCGTGAAAGACCGCGAAAAAACCCACCGTAGCGGCGAGGCCCGCGACGGGCAGGCCCGCGCCCGCCGCCACCGCGAGGCCGAAGACCACGACCGAGACCCCGATCGCCCCCTCCACGTAGGGCAGGCCGAAGCCGAGGGCGCCGAGCAGGCCGCCGAGGGTCATCATCCCTAAGAAGGCCAGCGGCAGCGCCCACAGCGCCCGCCCTCCGCGCAACGCCGCGAGCAGCCCCACCGCCACCATCGCCAGCACGTGGTCGGCCCCGCCGAGCGGATGAGCGAACCCGGCCGAGAACCCCGCGGCCTCGCTGTGGCCGCCATGGGCGAGCGCGGCCTGGGGCGCGAGCGCGAGGACGGCCAGGAAACCAGCGAGGAGACCGGGAAGGAGGCCGGGCAGAGGACGCGTCATGGGGGGCTCCGGATCGGATGGGCGGGCGCGAGCTTAAGCGTCAATCGCCGCCCGGTCACGGGGGCGACGGCGCCGGGCCGCCTCAATCCTGACATGCTGGCGACCGACACGCTTCTCCCATCGGTCTTCGGTCCCGCGGCACGCGTCGGTTGATTTCGGCGCACGGGCTCAGCATGGTCGCTTACCCGATCGGCCACGACACGCGGCAACGACATCCCTGCAGGAGCCACGGTGAAGCGCGCGCGTCTCGAACCGGCCGGGAACCCGCCACCGCCCTCCCGCTCCGGGAGGGTCGGCGATCCCGGTCACGAGCCGCCCCTCAATCTGCTCGGCGCCGTCTCCCCGCAGGCCGACCGCCGCGACGTCAACCTGCGCTGGCTGGCGGCCTGCGTGCTCACCGGCATGACCGGGGCCGGGCTGATCGGCTCGGCGATCTACTGCGCGCTCCAGGGCGAGACGCATTTCGCGCAGGCCCCGCAGGTGGTCGCGACGGCGGCCCGCCCGCAGCCGAGCGACGGCGGCAGCAACCTCGCCCGCAAGGCCGACCGGCTGGTGCGCAACCCGATGGTGGCGCTGGCCAAGCAGAGTTTCCGGGCGCCGGTGACGATCCGCGCGGGCGAGCGCGAGATCATCAAGGTCCGCCCCTTCGTGCGGATCGCCACCGCGCTCTCGACCACGGCGGGCCTCGCCGCCACCGACATCCCGCCCTTCGATCCCATGCGGTTCTTCGCCGAACCGGGCAACGGGGAGCGTGCGCCCGAGGCGGGAACCGGCGAGGCGCCGGATGCGGACGTCTCGGTGGTCAAGCGCGACCTCGGCGAGGCGGAGGTGGGCGCCGGCGCGCCGGCGCTCGGCGACGACGACGTGGCGGCCCAGATCGAGGAGGAGCGGCGCCTCGCCGCCGAGGCCGGGCGCCTCGCCGCCCTGCCGATCGCCCCGCAGCTCATGCTGTCGCGCGCGCTGCGCAACATCGCGACGCTGCCCGGCCTCGACGGGGCCGAGGCGGCCCGCGACCCCTCCCCGTTCAAGTCGATCGAGGTGCGGGTCCTGCGCGAGAACGTGACCGACCTGCCCAAGCTCGAAGCGCGCTCGCGCGAGGCGCCGCTGGTGGAGGAGCGCGACGTCACCGTCAAGCGCGGCGAGACGCTGGAGGCGGTCCTGCGCGCCCATGGCGGCCTCGACGAGCAGGTGCGGCCGATCCTCACCGCGCTCGGCGGCCGGGCCAAGGCCGGCGCGGTCGGCGAGGGCCAGCAGATGCGGCTGCAGATCGGGCCGGGCGCCAAGCCGGGCGATCCGCGCCAGCTCACCCGGGTGATCCTGTACGGGACGGGCGGCATCGAGGCGATCGCGGCCATGAACGACCGCGGCGTCTTCGTGTCGGTGGCGCCGCCCCCCACCGAGGGGAGCGCCCCCCGGACGGACCCGGCCGCGGACGAGGAGGACGAGGGCACCGGCGCGCGCCTCTATGCCAGCCTCTACGAGACGGCCGCCCGCCACGACCTGCCCCGCAGCATGGTCGAGGATCTGGTGCGGATCTTCGGCTACGACGTCGATTTCCAGCGGCGCGTGGCGAGCGGCGACAACCTCGAACTGCTCTACACCTACGACGAGGAATCCGGCGGCTCGGCCGAGCGCCCGGACCTGCTCTACGCGGCCCTCAGCGTCGGGGGCGAGACCCGGCGCATCTACCGCTTCCAGTCCCCCGACGACGGCACCGTCGACTACCTCGACGAGGGCGGTCGCTCGCTCAAGAAGTTCCTGATCCGCAAGCCGGTCGCGGACGGCATCATGCGCTCGGGCTTCGGCTACCGCCGCCACCCGGTGCTGGGCTATGCCAAGCTCCACACGGGCGTGGACTGGTCGGTCCCGATCGGCACGCCGATCGTGGCGGCGGGCAACGGCACCGTGCTGAAGGCCGAGTGGGATTCGGGCTACGGCCGCCGGGTCGAGGTCCAGCACCTCAACGACTACGTCACCACCTACAACCACATGTCCCGGTTCGGCCGCGGCATCGCGGCCGGCAGCAAGGTGCGCCAGGGGCAGGTGATCGGCTATGTCGGCTCCACCGGCCTCTCGACCGGCGCGCATCTGCACTACGAGGTCATCATCAACGGCCACTTCGTGGACCCGATGAAGATCCGCGTTCCCCGCGGGCGCGAACTCGACGGCCGGCTCCTCGCCGAGTTCCGGCGCCAGCGCGAGCAATCCGACGGCCTGCTCCAGCGCTCGACGAGCGGCGGTCCCGCGCTCGCGCAGCGCGAGGCCATGCGCTGAGGCATCAAGCGCGGGGCGCCGGGTTCGCGCATCGTGTCCCGGCACTCGGAAAACCTGCTTCGTCAAAGACTTCCGACCAGCTGAGAGCGAGGTGCGGGATCCCCTCTCCCGTGCGGGAGAGGGGTAGGGGTGAGGGTCCCGGGAGGGTGCAGCAAGAAGGCGGGACGCTGCCGCTACCAGCACTGCCGTTCGAGCGCGACCTTGAAGCGCCCCGCTCCCCTCACCGCGCTTTCCGCTTCACTGCGGCTCCACCTGGACCCTCACCCCTGCCCCTCTCCCGCACGGGAGAGGGGTTCCCCCCGCTCAGAACGGGCCGAGGCGCGCCACGATCGCCTCCCGGGCGGCGCGCGATCCGGCGAAGCGGGTGCGCGCCCGCGCGACGATCTCGGCCGGGGCCTCCCGCGGGGTTCCGGCCCGGAAGGGCGGCTCGGGGGCGTATTCGAGCATGAGCTGGATCGTCTCGGCCTCCTCGCGGCCGAGCAACGCCGCCACGACGGCGAGCCCGAAATCGATCCCCGAGGTCACGCCGCCCGCGGTGATCAGCGTGCCGTCCTGAACGATGCGCGCCTCGACCGGCTCGGCGCCGAAGCGGGGCAGGAAGTCGAGGGCGTTCCAGTGCGTCGTGGCTCGCTTGCCGGCGAGGAGGCCGGCGGCGCCCAGCACCAGCGCGCCGGTGCAGACGGAGGTGACGTAGCGCGCCTGCCCGGCCCGCTCGCGCAGGAAGCCCAGCACCGCCTCGTCCTCCAAGAGCGCGTTCACGCCCGCGCCGCCCGGCACGCAGAGCACGTCGAGGGGTGGGCAGGTCGCGAAGGTCGCGGTCGGGACGAGCGGAAGGCCGGTCGCGGAGGCGACGGGTTCCAGATCCTTCCAGACGAGGTGCACCCGCGTGTCGGGCGTCGAGGCGAAGACCTCGTAGGGACCGGTCAGGTCGAGCTGCTGGACCTGCGGGAAGACGAGGATGCCGACGTTCAGGGTCATGGAACCGCTCCCGGATTGACGGCCCCCTCATACGCCACCAAGATCTGGCGGAAACGCCAAACACCCCTCGGATCATGCCAAACGCCGTCCGCCGCATCGAGATCCTGGCCTTCCCGGGCGTGCAGCTCCTCGACGTGACGGGGCCGTTGCAGGTCTTCGCCTCGGCCAATGACCTCGCGCAGGGTGCTAAGCCCTACGAGCCGGTGGTCGTGGCCGCCGAAACGCCGGTGATGTCGAGCGCCGGCCTCGCCCTGGCGGCCGGGCCGCTGGAGGATGGGGCGCCGCCGCACACGCTCGTGCTGGCGGGCGGGCGGGGCGTCGATGCGGCGAGCGAGGACCCCGCCCTCCTCGCCTGGATCCGCGCGCGGGCCGCGGGTGCCCCGCGCGTCGCCTCGGTGTGCAGCGGCGCCTTCCTGCTCGCGGCCGCGGGCCTGCTCGACGGGCGGCGCGCCGTGACGCACTGGCAGCGCTGCGCCCAGTTCGCGCGCCGCTTCCCGGCCGTACGCCTCGACCCGGAGCCGATCTTCGTGCGCGACGGCGCGATCTGGACCTCGGCCGGGGTGACCGCCGGCATCGACCTCGCGCTCGCGATGGTCGAGGAGGATCTCGGCCGTCCGGCCGCCCTCGCGGTGGCGCGCCAGCTCGTCGTCTTCCTCAAGCGTCCCGGCGGGCAGGCGCAGTTCAGCGCCCTCCTGGCGCTCCAGTCCGGCGACGGGCGCTTCGACCGGCTCCACGCCTGGATCGGCGAGAATCTGCGGGCCGACCTGTCGCTGACCGTCCTGGCCGAGCGCGCGGCGATGAGCGGGCGCAGCTTTTCGCGCCGCTACCGGCAGGCCACCGGGCGCACGCCCGCCCGCGCGGTCGAAGAAATCCGGGTCGAGGCGGCGCGCCGCCTGCTCGAACAGGGGATGCCCGTGACGGCGGCGGCGACGCGCTGCGGCTTCGGCTCGGAAGAGACCCTGCGGCGTGCCTTCCTGCGCCTCGTCGGGACGAGCCCCAGCGCCTACCGCGAGCGCTTCGCGGAGAGGCGGGCGTGAGCCCGCGTCAGGGAAAGCCGAGCCGGCGGCGGATCTCCGCCGCGGTCACGCCCTGCGCCCGCAGGTCGGCGAGGGCGAGCGAACCCCGCGACTTCGCGAGTTTCTCGCCCTCGGGATCGCGCAGGAGCGCGTGGTGGTGGTAGCGCGGGCTCGGCAGGCCGAGCAGGCGCTGGAGCAGCACGTGCAGGTCGGTCGCGGCGTCGAGATCCTGGCCGCGCACCACGTGGGTGACGCCCTGCGCGGCGTCGTCCAGCACCACCGCGAGGTGATAGCTCGTCGGCACGTCCTTGCGGCCGAGCACCGCGTCGCCCCAGCGCTCGGGATCGGCCGGGCGGTCGCCCGGCGTGCCGGCCGCGTCGACCGTGTCGACGCGGAGCGAGCCCGGACAGGCGGCGCGGGCCGCCCGCATGTCGAGCCGCCACGCGTGCGGCGCGCCCGCGGCGATCCGCTCCGCGAGATCGGCGCGCCCGCAGCAGGTGCCCGGATAGAGAGGTGCCCCGTCCGGGTCGCGCCCGAGGCTCGCCTGCGCGATCTCCTTGCGCGAGCAGAGGCACGGATAGACGAGGCCCCGCGTGCGCAGGGACGCGAGGGCGGTCGCGTAGGCCGGGAGATGATCCGACTGGCGCCGTACCGGCTCCTCGAAGCGCAGCCCGAGCCAGCGCAGGTCGGCGAGTATCGCCTCCGCCAAGTCGGGCCGGCAGCGGACGGGATCGATGTCCTCGATGCGCACGAGCAGCCGCCCGTGCATCCGCCCGGCCATCTCCGCGTTCAGGAGAGCCGAGTAGGCATGGCCGAGATGCAGGCGCCCGTTGGGGCTCGGGGCGAAGCGGAAGACCGGAGGACGGGACGGCATGGGGCGCAGCAGGCTTGAGCCGAAGATGGGGATGGCGAGGCGCGCCGTCGATGGTGCCCCGCCCGCGCGGCTCCTCGATTCGGAAGACGTGCTGCGCGAGGGCGTGGCGGCGCTCGCCGCCTGCGACCCGGTGATGGCCCGCATCGTCGCGGAGGGCGCAGTGCCGCCCCTGCGCAAGCGCCCGCCGGGCTACGAGGGACTGGCCGCCATCATCGTGGCCCAGCAGCTCTCCACCGCGAGCGCGGGCGCGATCTGGGGGCGGCTGAAGGCGAGCCTGCCCGACCTCACGGCCGAGACCCTGGCGGGGGCCGACGACGCCGCCCTACGGGCCGCCGGCCTGTCGGGGCCGAAGATCCGCACCCTGCGGGCGGTGGCCGAGGCGGTCGCGGCCGGCAGCCTGCCGCTCGACGCGCTCCACGCGCTGCCGGCGGACGAGGCCCACCGGCTGATGGTGGCGGTGCGCGGCATCGGCCCCTGGACCGCGGACGTTTACCTGCTCTTCTGCCTCGGCCACCCGGACGCCTTCCCGGCAGGCGACCTCGCGCTGCAGGAGGCGGCGCGGCTCGCCGACGGCCTCGATGCGCGCCCGAGCGCCGCGGCGCTGACCGAGCGGGCGGAAGGCTGGCGGCCCTGGCGCGGGGTCGCCGCCAAGGTGCTCTGGGCGTATTACCGGGTCGCCAAGGCGCGCGACGCCGCGCCCATCCAGCCCTGAAACCGGAGCCCCCGATGACGACGCTCACCGGCCCGCGCCTGCCACCCCGCTCGGGTTGGGCCCCGCGCCAGCTCGTGGTGCTGCTGCACGGCTTCGGCGCGGACGGCAACGACCTGATCGAGCTCGGGCGCGCGTGGCAGCCGCTCCTGCCGGACGCCGCCTTCGTGTCGCCCCACGCGCCGGAGCCCTGCCTCCAGGGCTTCGGGCGGCAATGGTTCCCCCTCACCTTCCGGGACCCGCACGAGCGCTGGCGCGGGGTGAACCGGGCGGCCCCTGGTCTCGACGCCTTCCTGGACGCCGAACTCGCCCGCCACGGCCTCGACGAGAGCCGCCTCGCGCTGGTGGGGTTCAGCCAGGGCTGCATGATGGCGCTGCATGTCGGCCTGCGCCGCCCGCGCCGGCTCGCCGCGGTCGTCGGGCTGTCGGGTCTCCTCGTGGTCGAGGAGGGCAAGGGACCGGAGAGCCTGATGCCGGCCATCCGCTCGGTCCCGCCGATCCTGCTGGTGCATGGCGACCAGGACGACGTCATCCCGGTGGAGGCCCTCTTCCTCTCCACCGACCTCCTCGCCGGGGCCGAGGTGCCGGTGGAGTGGCACCTCTCGGCCGGCACCGCCCACGGCATCGACGAGGGCGCCCTGCACCATGCCGGGCTGTTCCTCGCCCAGGCCTTCGCTGGCCGATAACGCGGCTAGAGCAGGCTTCGATCAGGTTGAAACGTGAAGCCTGCTCTAGGTTTTTGATTTTGCCGCATTTTCTGCGACGAACCGGCATCCACTTCGTCGGAAAATGCTCTATCCCCGTGCCTCCTTGAGCGCCGCCTGCACGCCCGCGCGCAGCAGCCCCACGTCGCTCGCCAGCGCGATCAGGTCGAAGCCCTGGCCGGCGAGCTCGCGGGCGCGCGGGCCGGAATGGGNTCCCCGTGCCTCCTTGAGCGCCGCCTGCACGCCCGCGCGCAGCAGCCCCACGTCGCTCGCCAGCGCGATCAGGTCGAAGCCCTGGCCGGCGAGCTCGCGGGCGCGCGGGCCGGAATGGGAGTAGACGCCGATGTGCTTGCCCGCCGCCCGGGCGCGCGCGAGCACATGGTCGAGGGCCGCTCGGGTCGCGGCTCCGTCCGGGTCGAGCCCGGCGCCGCCCGAGAGCGCGATCGACAGGTCGGACGGCCCGATGAACACGCCGTCGATCCCCTCGACGCCGAGGATGCCGTCGATGGCGTCGAGCGCCGCGCGGGTCTCGATCATCGCCAGCGTGAGGCACAGCCCGTTCGCCTCCTTGAGGTACTGGTCGCCCGAGAGCCCCGAGAGGGCCAGCGCCGGCAGCGGCCCCCAGCTCCGCTCGCCGAGCGGCGGGAACTTGGCGAAGCCCGCGAACAGCCGGGCATCCTCCACGCTGTTGACCATGGGGGCGATCACCGCCGAGACGCCGGCGTCGAACATCCGCGAGACCGTGTTGAAGGCACCCACCGGCACCCGCGCGATGGTCGGCTTGCCGCGCGCGGCGATCAGCGGCACCGAGCGGGTGACGCTGGCGACGTCGTGGGCGCCGTGCTGCATGTCGAGCACCACCGCGTCGAAGCCCGGCTCGCCCGCGAGGATTCCGGCCACCGCAGGCTCGGCGATGCCGCTCCAGGCCGTGATCAGCGGTCGACCGTCCCGCAGCCGCGCGGCCAGCGCCGCGACCGCTCCACCCCGTTCCGCCATGCGCATCCTCCCCGTGGTCGTCCAGCCCCGGCCGCCGGGTTCCGGTCCGGCCGGCCGAACCGCGGGACCTTAGGTCGGGCCGCCACGGGCGTCGAGGCGCGACGCTCGGGCTTATCCGGCGCGAGATCCGGGGATTCTTGAAACCCGGACCCGGCGGGACCACATTCCGGCATCGAACGGCACGGACGGATGGTGTCCCCGATGCCACTGGCGCGCTCCCGGCAGGCATCCCTGCGACCGGGCTAACGCGTTGTGCTGCCTTCTCGCTTCGGGTAGTTTGCGACCGGCTGCAGGGACGATCCGGTTCGAGTCGTCCCTCGCCCGACCTGATTGCGGGTCGCCGCGCCGCGGGCCTCACACGTATTCTGGAGCCACGGCCCCATGGATTTCCTCAAACCACGGTACACGCCTATGAACCGCCGCCGTCGCATCTACGAGGGCAAGGCGAAGGTCCTCTACGAAGGTCCCGAGCCCGGCACGCTCATCCAGCACTTCAAGGATGATGCGACCGCCTTCAACGCCAAGAAGCACGAGGTGATCGACGGCAAGGGCGTGCTGAACAACCGGATCTCCGAGTTCCTGTTTCAGCATCTCAACGACATCGGCGTGCCGACCCATTTCATCCGCCGCCTCAACATGCGCGAGCAGCTGATCCGCGAGGTCGAGATCATCCCGCTCGAAGTCGTGGTGCGCAACGTGGCGGCCGGCTCGCTGGCGACGCGGCTCGGCCTGGAGGAGGGCACGCAGCTCCCGCGCTCGATCATCGAGTTCTACTACAAGAACGACCAGCTCAACGACCCGATGGTTTCGGAGGAGCACATCACGGCGTTCGGCTGGGCGACTCCCCAGGAGATCGACGACATCATGGCGCTGGCCATCCGGGTCAACGACTTCCTGTCCGGCCTCTTCCTCGGCGTCGGCATCCGCCTCGTCGACTTCAAGATGGAGACCGGGCGCCTGTGGGAGGGCGACCTGATGCGGATCGTCGTTGCCGACGAGATTTCTCCGGATTCCTGCCGGCTCTGGGACATCAAGAGCCAGGACAAGCTCGACAAGGACCGCTTCCGCAAGGATCTCGGCGGCCTGATCGAGGCCTATACCGAGGTGGCGCGCCGCCTCGGCATCCTGGGCGAGAACGAGAAGGTCCAGAGCGGCGGCCCGCGCCTCGTCCAGTAGGCGCGCCGGTCACTCCTACTCCGCGACGGGGCTGCCGGTTAGGCGGCCCCGTTCTGCTTTCAGCGCATGGCGGCGGGTACGGGGACGGGCCGCAGCCGCGCGTAGGTGCCGGCCTGCGGGTCGAAGCCCGGGTGGTAATGCGGGTCGGCGGCCAGCGCTGCACCCCAGCGCTCCCGCAGCCGCGCCACCTCGGCCTCGTGGCGGGCGCGTGCCTCCGGGGTCCAGCGGCGGCTCGCCGCCTCGCGGTGATGCAGCACCGCGCCCGGCACCAAGAGGGTGCGGTAGCCGGCCCGGTCGAGCCGCAGACACAGGTCGACGTCGTTGAAATCGACCGCGAAGGCCTGCGCGTCGAACCCCCCGACCGCCCGGAACTTTTCTGCCTCCACCGCCAGGCAGGCGGCCGTCACGGCCGAGACGCGGTGTGTCGCCCGCAGGGCGTGGAGGTACCCTGGCGCATCGCCAGGAAAGTGGCGGTGCGCGTGGGTGACGAGGCCGCCCGTGCCGAGCACGATGCCGCCGTGCTGGATGCGCCCCTCCGCATCGAGGAGCTTCGCGCCCACCGCCCCGACCTCGGGCCGCAGCGCCTCCTCGGCCATGCGGCGCAGCCAGTCGGGCCGGAACGCCTCGACGTCGTTGTTGACGAAGACGAGGAGCCGCCCGCGGGCGATTCGCGCCGCCGCGTTGTTCATGGCCGCGAAATTGAAGGGGCCGGGGCAGGGCAGCACCCGCGCGACGCCCTCCCGCTCGAGGTCACGCAGGTAGGCCAGCGTCGCGGGCTCGCGGCTGTCGTTGTCGCAGACGATGATCTCGCGGTGCGGCCAGTCGGTCCGCGTGCGCAGGCTGTCGAGGCAGGTGCGCAGCAGGTCGAGGCGGTCGCGCGTCGGCACGATCAGGCTGGCGAGCGGCAGGGGATCGGGCAGCGGCCGGCGCAGGGTGAGCACGCCGTCCGGCCCCGTCTCCACCGTGGCCCCGGGAACGGCGGCCTGCGCCTGGACGCGCCGCGCCTCTCGGCCGCCCTCGTCCTGTCCGGCGAAGGGCCGCCACACCGACAGGAGCACGGGCAGGTGGCGCACGGCCCCCTCCCCGGCCTCGGCGTGCAGGCGCAGCAGCAACGCGGGCAGGTCGGCCGGGACCGGCGCGCGGTCGAGTGCCGCCCGGCGCAGCGCCACCACCGGGCCGATATAGTCCACCGCGAGGAGGTAATCCGGGTCGAAGGCCGGCCGCAGCAGCGGCAGCAGCGGTTCGTCGCGCGGGCCGAGCACCAGCGCATCGCCGTAGAGGGCGCGAAGGCCGGGGTTCTCCGCGAAGGCGGCGGCGATGCGCACCCCGGCGCCCGCCACCAGGGCATGTCCGGGCGGGCAGAGGATCAGGAACTCGGCCGCGTCCGGATTCGGCTCCTCCGGCGGCGGGCCGGGCGGCACCAGCCGATGGGCGTCGCCGAGGAGCGCCACCGCGAGGTTGCGCGCCCGCACCCGCCTCCCGGTGAGCCAAGCCCGCGCGATGGCGAGCGCGGCGGCCGGGTGGCGCCGCAGCACCGGCAGCGCGGCGAGGAGGCGCAGCGGCGAGGATCGCAGGGGTTCGGCGAAGCGCAGCACGTCGCAGGCGGCCTGCGCCGGAAAGGACGAGGGCCGCCTCATCCGGCTTGCCCCGCAACGCCCGCCCGGCGCGTCATCGCCCTCACTCCAGATCCTCCCCGAACGTCGTCACCGACAGGGCCGGGTGATAGTAGGGGTCGTCCCGGATGACCGTGCGCCAGCGCTGCGTGAAGCGGGCCGCCTCGGCCTCGAACCGCTCCCGGGCCGCGCCCACGGCCGGGCCGCGGCTGACCGATTCGTGGTGGGCCAGCACCGCGTGCGGCGTCCAGAGCGTGCGCAAGCCCTCCGCGCCGAGTCGCAGGCAGAAGTCGATGTCGTTGAAGTCCACCGCGAAGGCCTGCGCGTCGAAACCGCCGACGCGGTCGAAGGCCGCACGGCCGACGGCGAGGCAGGCCGCGGTGACGCCTGCCACCTCGTGCGTGACGCGCAGGCGCCCGAGATGCCCCGGCGTGTCGGCCGGGCGGTTGCGCAGGATGTGGCCGGCCCGGCCGCCGAGGCCCACCACGACGCCCGCGTGCTGCAAGCGACCGTTGCCGTAGAGGAGCTTCGCGCCCACCGCGCCGATCCCGGGACGCACCGCGAGCCGCACCATCTCGGCGAGCCAGCGCGCCTCGCGCACCTCGACGTCGTTGTTGAGGAGCACCACGACGGCGCCGCGCGAGGCCGCCACCCCGGCATTGACGAGCGCCGAGAAATTGAAGGGACCCGGCCGGTCGAGCCGGCGCACGCGCGGATCCCCGGCGAGGCGCGCGTAGAAATCCGCCACGGCCGGGTCGGTGGAGCCGTTGTCGACGAGGACGAGTTCGAGCGCCGGGTAGTCGGTCTCCTCCAGCACGCCCCGCACGGCGACCCGGATCAGGTCCGGCCGGTCGCGGGTCGGGATCACCACCGAGACCAGCGGCGGCGGGTCCGGCAGCGGCCAGAGGAGATCCGTCGTGCCGCCCTCCTCCCGCGGGCGGGCCGGGACGCCGGCCCGGGCCAGCATCGGCGCCAGCGCGGCCCCGTGCCCATGCGCCTCCGGCTCGGCCGGGCAGCGGCAGAGGATGCGCGCGACGTGCCGGACGCGGTCGGGCGCGACCGCCAGGGCGGCGGCGAGCGCCAGGGTGCGGATGCCGTCGGCAGGGCTCCAGCGGCTGCGGGCGACGAGGTCGCGAGTGATCAGGGTCGGGCGGCCGGTATAGAGGGTGGCGAGCGCGAGGTCGGGGCTCCAGCCGGGCTTGAGGCGCGGCCGCAAGCCGCCCGCCGTCGCCACCTCGTCGTCCGCGTAGACCATCTCGGGGCGGGAGGGATGCGCCAGGGCGGCGGCCAGCAGCGCCAGCGCGTCGGGCGCGAGCACGTCGCCCGGATGCAGGACGCCGATTGCGTCCGCGTCGGGCAGGCCGGGGCCGTCGATCGGCGACACGCGGGGTTCCGACGGCAGGGCGGCGGGCGCGCCGTGCCACCGGACGGCGAGGCGCCAGTCGCGGTGGCTCTGCGCCAGAAGCGACCCCAGGGTCCGGCGCAGCGCCTCCGCGTCCTCGGTCCGGGCCTCGATCAGCAGGCCGATGCGCAGCGGATCCGCGGGCGGCGACCGGTCGAGGGCGGGCTCGAAGGCGCGGGCCTCCCGGGCCTTCCAGGCGGCATAATCCGCCATCGGCGTCACGGCGGCGGCGATGCGCAGGGTGTTGTGGAAGCGCCGCCGGTCGCCCCGCGCCGCGAAGCTCAGGGCGAGCGCGAGCCGGTCCGGCCGGCGGGCCGCGCGGACCAGCACCGCGGGAAGCCGCAGCAGGCGCGCCGCCTCGATGCGCAGGCCCGGTTCGGGCGCGGCGAGGAGGATGGCCGTGGTGCCGGGCGGAACCGGGCCGATCCAGTCGGCCCGTCCGAGCACCGGCCCGGGCAGCAGCGCCTCCGTGATGGCCCCGTCTGCCGCCACGAACCGCAGCATCGGGCGGATGGGCCGGTCGAAGCGGCTTCCCGCGTAGGTCAGGGCGAGCCAGCGCCCGCCGGCCGGGCGGTCGAGGACGAGCCTGCGGGTGAAGTCCGGATCGCCCGGGTGGGGTTCGAGGCGGAAGCCGGCCATCGGCGGGGGTGCGGCGGGCGCCCCGCCTCAGCCCGCCGGCTTGCGCGGCCGCCGGGCGGGCTTGGCCGCGCCTCCGCCGAGCCCGATCTCGATCTCGAAATCCTGCGCGTGGGCGGCCGGGACCGTGATGCCCTCCTCCACGAAAGCGAAGGTGGCGCTCGCCGAGCCCGGCGGGATCGTCACGGCGGCGCGCCGGCTGCGGCGGGCGAAGACCTCGCTGCCGCGCTTCACCGTGATGGTCACCGGCGCCTCGAAGCGGCCCGGCGCGCCGCTGGGGCCGAGGAGCGCGCGGCCCTGCACCCCGACCCGCACCAGGGTCGCACCGCCCCCGGCCGGTGTGCATTCGCGGCTCACCTGTCCGAGGGAGATCTGGCTGCGCAGCCCGCCGCTGCCGTTCTGCAGGAGGGCGGCGCCCCCCTCGGTGACGTCGATCGCCGGGCAGTAGACATCGTCGGTGTTCGCCGGAGCCTCGGGCGGCTTGGTTGTGCCCCCGTACAGCAACATGTTCATGAACGGATTGCCGCCGTCGCTCTGGGCCGCGGCAGGTCCCGCCAGCCCTGCGGCGCAGATCACGAGCGCGGCGCTCCGCGCTGCCCAACCACCGTTCGTCATCGTCGCGACCTCGTTCGCGGATGCGGATCTCGCTACTGCAGGCTGTCGAAGCCGGGGCCGAATCCCTTGAGCGAGAGCGGGATGCCGACGCCTTCCTCGGGCGTCTGGAAGACGATGAAGGTCGCCTGCTGCCCGGTGCGCAGCTGCTTGATCAGATTCTCGTCCATCACGACCTCGGCGACGCAGCCGGTCGACAGGCAGCGCACGAACAGGGTGCGGCCGATATCGGCTTGGTCGATCTTCAGCCCGAGGCCGGAGGGCAGCAGGATGCCGAGCGGCGCCACCACCCGCAGCAGCGTGCCGCGGTTGTCGGCCGTCTTGAGCACGATCACCACAAGGGTGAGGTTAGGGCGATCCTCGGCGGCCACGTACTGCACCAGCGCGCATTGCTCCGCCTTGGCGCCGGCCGGCGTCTCGCACCGCAATTGCCAGTCGTCGAAGCTCTGCTTCACCGCCCCCTGGGCGGCGGCCGGGGCGGCCTGGATCCCCGCGGCGAGCAGGAGGGCGGTCATGAGGCCGGCCCGCAGGCGCCATCCGGCCCGTCGCACTTCGTCTCGCACGCCTCGTCCTGCTCCGTTGCGCGCCGCGCCCGCGGCCTGATACCCGGGCGCGTTCGGACCACGAGGACCCGCCCCTGTCAAGCGACGGGGAGGATCGGCCGCAAAGCCACAAGCGTGGCGGAAAGACGGGCCGGCCCGCGCGCTCTCTTTCGTCCGCCCCCTGCCCTACCTAAGATCAGGTGCGTCCGTCTGCCCCGAGTGGTTCCATGAGAGTCGTTCTGTTCGCCGCTCTTCCCCTGGTTCTGGCGGGAGCGCTGTCTGCCGCCGCGGATCCGCTGCCGGTGGAGGAGACGACCTATGTCGAGCGCTCGCTCAACCGCTACGCACCGCTGACCATCGAACACCCGCCGGTGCCGCGCAACCCGCGCGGGCGCCGCGCCTCCCGCTCGGCCGAGATCGCCGGCTTCTGCCGCGACGGCGGGCTGATCCGCCGGTACGACGAGACGGGCGCGGTGATCGTGCGCCAGCGCGAGATCTGCGACAACATCGCGCCGCGCACGCTCGCCCCCGGCACTGTCGATCCGCGCCCGACCTGGCCGGCGGTCAGCCGCGTCGTGGTCCGCTCCAAGGGTTGAGTCCAGGGGCTGAAAAGCCCCCTCACCCGTAGCGGTGCAGCTCCGTGCCGTGGCGCTTGAGCCAGCGCTCGGCTTCCTCGACGCGCGGATACAGGCCGTCGAGCACCCGCCAGTAGCGCTCCGAGTGGTTCATCTCGGCGAGGTGCGCCACCTCGTGCGCGGCGAGGTAGTCGAGCACGAAGGGCGGGGCGAGGATCAGCCGCCAGGAAAAATTGAGGTGGCCGCGGGCCGAGCAGGAGCCCCAGCGGCTGCGGGTGTCGCGGACGGTGAGGCGTTTGGGCATCCGTCCGAGCGCCCGCGCGTGGCGCGACACCGCCTCGACGAGGTCCCGGCGCGCCTCGGTCTCCAGGAAGTCGCGGACGCGCCGGCCCACATGCGGGGTTTGGCACGAGACCGCGATCACGGGTGCCTCCTCGCCGTCGCGGGTGGCGATAGTCAGGCCCGACGTCACGGACCAGTGCAGGACACGATGGGGTACGCCGCGCAGCGGCACCACCGCGCCGTCCTCCAGGATCACGCGCGCCGGCACCTTCGCCACCCGGCCGGCGATCCAGGCGGAATGCGCGTCCGCGAAGCGCTGGGCCGCCGAGACCGCGGTGCGCTCAGGCAGCGTGAGGACGACCTCGCCGGTGGCGCTCGACACCCGCAGGGTGATGCGGCGCGCGCTCGCCCGGCGGCGCACGGCCACGCGGAACGGGATTCCCTCGTGGACGACGGACAGGTGAGTGGGATCGGGCGCCGAACGGCGCAGCAACACGACGGCCATGCCCGCACTCTATCAAGCCGCCGGGGTCCCCCGCCAGCTTGTCCATCGCCCTGCCTGGATCAGACCGCCTGCAGCAGCGGGATGCGCTGGGTGCCCTGCATCTCGTGCATGAAGGCGGAGATGCGCGGCATGATCTGCGAGCGGAACTTCGACCCGTTGAAGACGCCGTAATGGCCCACGCCCTGCTGCAGGTGATAGAGCTTGCGCTCCGGGGCCAAGTTCACGGTGATGTCGAGGGCCGCCTTGGTCTGGCCGACGCCGGAGATGTCGTCCTTCTCGCCCTCCACCGCCATGATCGCGCAGCGGCGGATCGCGGTGGGATCGACCAGGGCGCCGTGGTGGCGCATCTCGCCCTTCGGCAGCGCGTGCGCCACGAACACCGTCTCGACGGTCTGGAGGTAGAACTCCGCCGTGAGATCCATCACCGACAGATACTCGTCATAGAATTCGCGATGCTTCTCGGCCGAGTCGCCGTCGTTGCGCACGAGGTGCTTGAACATGTCCCAGTGCGCCGTCAGGTGACGGTCGAGGTTCATGCCCATGAAGCCGGAGAGCTGGAAGAAGCCCGGATAGACCTCGCGCCAGGTGCCGGGATAGCCGGGGGGCACCACGGTGATGCAGTTGCGCTTGAACCACTCCATGCCGCGCTCGGCGGCGAGCAGGTTCACGGCGGTGGGCGAGCGGCGGGTGTCGATCGGGCCGCCCATCAGCGTCATGGAGGTGGGCACGCCGGGCATGTCGTCCGCCTCCATGCGGGCCACCGCCGCGAAGACGGGCACCGCCGGCTGGCACACCGCCATCACGTGCAGGTCGGGGCCGAGGTGCTGGAAGATCTCGATCAGGTAGTCGACGTAGGTGTTGAGGTCGAAGCGGCCCGCATCGATGGGCACCATGCGGGCGTCGATCCAGTCGGTGATGAACACCTCGTGGGCCGGCAGCAGCGCCTCGACGGTGCCGCGCAGCAGCGTGGCGTAGTGGCCCGACATCGGCGCCACGACCAGCACCTTCGGCTGCGGCTGAGCAGGCGCGCGCTTCATCGCCCGGTCGAAGCCGACGAGCTTGCAGAAGGGGCGCTCCCACACCACGCGCTCGTGGACCGCGACCTCCATCCCCTCCACCACCGTCGTCGGCAGGTCGAAGGCCGGCTTGCCGTAGCGGCGGGTGGTGCGCTCGAACATCTCGCAGGCCGCCGAGACCGTGCGGCCGTAGGGCGTGTAGGCGATCGGGTTGACCGGGTTCTGGAACACGAGCTGGGTCGCGTCGGCCGCGACACGGGCCGGCGTCAGCATCCAGTGAGCGGCTTCGTACCAAAAGTAAGAGAGATCCATGACGCTACCGCTCATTCCGGATTCAGCAGCGCCTCGGCGCCGCTTCTGACGCCAGCTGCAAACTTACTGACGGAGATTAAGGTTCCCGCTTGCCAACACAACGGGTGTGGACCGCAGGAGACCGGACCTGCCCTCGAATGGGTCTGCCTGTGCTCTTTTCGTCGCATCGGACTGCCCATTTTCGCGCCACCTGCCAGCGGGACAGGGCTCGGTCTTCCCCGAAAGAGCGGGCCGGCTCATCCGAAAGTCTGACGCGCCGGCGCGAGGCGGGCTGTGCCTGTCCGCACGTCCGGCGGCGGCGCTCCCGGATGGGCGGCGCGGAGGACCGCCCTATTCTGGTGCCATGAAGGATCCCTCGCCGATCGACCTCGTGCACGACGCCCGGCATCTGCGCCTCGACACGCTGGTCCGGCTGCGCTGGCTGGCCGTGGCCGGACAGAGCGCGGCGGTGGCGGGCGCGCATCTCGGCCTCGGGCTGCCGCTCCCCTTCGGCTGGTGCTTCCTCGTCATCGCGACCTCGTCCTGGCTCAACCTCGCGCTCCGGGTGCGCTATCCGGCGAGCCACCGGCTCAAGGACGAGGCGGCGGCGGCCCTGCTGGCCTTCGACATCGTTCAGCTCGCCGCCCTGCTGTTTCTCACCGGCGGGCTGCAGAACCCCTTCGCGCTCCTGTTCCTGGCCCCGGTGCTGATCTCGGCCACCGCCCTGCCGCCGGCCCACACGCTGGCGCTCGGCCTGCTGGCCGTGGGGCTCGCGACGCTGCTCGCCCTGGTTCACCGGCCCCTGCCCTGGTTTCCCGCCGAGCGGCTCGACCTGCCGTTCCTGTACGTGTCGGGGGTGTGGACGGCGATCCTGCTCGGCACCGCCTTCACGGGCGTCTACGCGTGGCGGGTCGCCGAGGAGGCGCGCCAGCTCGCCCAGGCGCTCGCCGCCACCGAACTGGTGCTCGCGCGCGAGCAGCACCTGTCGCAGCTCGACGGGCTCGCGGCGGCGGCGGCGCACGAGCTCGGCACGCCGCTCGCCACCATCACGGTGATCGCCAGCGAACTCGACCGGGCGCTCGGTCCGCAGGCGACGCCCGCCGTGGCCGAGGACCTCAAGCTCCTGCGCGACCAGGTGGAGCGCTGCCGCGGCATCCTCTCGAAGCTCACCTCCCTCGACGAGGACCAGTCGGGCTTCCTCGAAACCATCTCGCTCGGGCACCTCGTGGAGGAATTGGTGGCGCCCCAGCGGGCGCTCGGCATCATCCTCGACGTGGCGGTGCGCGGGGACGGGCCGGAGCCGCATTGCCGGCGCAACCCCGGCATCCTCTACGGGCTCTCGAACGTGGTGGACAACGCGGTCGACTTCGCCGAGAGCCGGGTGATCATCGAGGCGCGCTGGAGCGCCGAGCGGGTCACGCTCGAGATCCGCGATGACGGCCCGGGTTTTGCTCCGGAGGTGCTGCTGCGGGTCGGCGAGCCCTACGTGACCACGCGCGGCGCCCGGAGCGGCGAGGAGAGCGGGTCGGGCCTCGGCCTCGGGCTGTTCATCGCCAAGACGCTGATCGAACGGTCGGGCGCGCAGATGACGCTCGCCAACGCGGCCGACCCGTCGACCGGGGCGGTGGTGCGCATCGCCTGGCCTCGTCACGTTTTCGAGAGGGACGTAGCGACGCGAAGAATCCTCGGCACGACAGGCGCCCCGACCCTAACGCCAGCCCGCGACGTTCCTATATAAAGTGCTGAAGAAACAGAGCGAATAGCGAGGAGCGTCTCTTGATGACGCAGTACGGAACCCAGAGCGCGCCGGCGGCTGCCGGCATCCTGCCGGACGGCGACCCGCTGGCGGCGCACGCCGACCGCAGCCTGCTGATCGTGGACGACGACAAGCCGTTCTCGACCCGGCTCGCCCGGGCCATGGAGGCGCGCGGCTATCAAGTGCAGGTGGCCGAGAGCGTGGCGGAGGGCGTCTCTCTGGTCGATGCCCATCCGCCGGCCTTCGCGGTGATCGACATGCGGCTCGCCGACGGCAACGGCCTCGACGTGATCGCGCGCCTCAAGGAGCGGCGGCCGGAGGCCCGCGGCGTGATCCTGACCGGCTACGGCAACATCGCCACCGCGGTGACGGCCGTGAAGCTCGGCGCCTTCGACTACCTCGCCAAGCCCGCGGATGCCGACGAGATCCACGGCACCCTGATGGCGCAGCCGGGCGAGCGGGCCGACCCGCCCGAGAACCCGATGTCTGCCGATCGGGTGCGCTGGGAGCACATCCAGCGCGTCTACGAGCTGTGCAACCGCAACGTCTCGGAGACGGCCCGGCGCCTCAACATGCACCGCCGCACCCTGCAGCGGATCCTGGCCAAGCGCGCGCCGCGCTGACGCTTGGTGGCGCAAAAAACCCCTCTTCCCCGGAAGAGGGGTTTTTTCTGCGCATCACACTCCCGCCGCCCCGCCGTCCGAGCGCGGGTCGTGCGTCGCCTCGATGCGCCCGTTGCCCGGATGGCGCACGAGCAGCCCGGCATGGCCGAGCGAATCGATGTAAGCCCCGCCGAGCTCCTCGATCTCGTGGCCGTAGCGGCGCAGAGCGGCGATGCAGGCCGGGTCGAAGCGGTCCTCCACCTTCACGGTCATCGACTCTGCGCCCCAGGTGCGTCCGAACAGCAGGCGCGGCGCGTCGACCGCCTCGGCGACGCCCATCCCGTCGATGGCGTAGCGGGTGAAGACCTGCGCCTGGAACTGCGGCTGACCGTCCCCGCCCATGCTGCCGTAGGACAGGACGCGGCCGTCATCGAGGACGGCGAGCGCGGGGTTGAGGGTGTGGAACGGCTTGCGGCCGGGCTCCAGCGGATTCACGGCCTTCTCGTCGAGCGAGAAGGAGGTGCCGCGGTTCTGCCACGCGATGCCGGTGGCGGGCAGCACGACGCCCGAGCCGAACTCCCAGTACACCGACTGGATGTAGGACACCGCGAGCCCGTCCGCGTCGATCGCCCCCATCCACACCGTGTCGCCGTCGCCGAGCGGGCGCAGCGGATAGGCCGCGGCGCGCTCCGGGCGGATCGCCGCGGCCTCGCGGGCCAGAAAATCCGGCGCGAGGAAGGTGGCGGGGTCGTGCCGCAGACGGTCGAAGTCCGTCACCACGGCGTCCCGCACGCGGAAGGCCCGCTTCGTCGCCTCGATCAGCGCGTGGCAGGAGGCGGGGCTCTCGGGGGGAAGGGGGCCGAGCCGCTCGATCAGCCCGAGGATCATCAGGGCGGCCAGCCCTTGCGTGGGCGGCGGACAATTGTAGGCGGTGCCGCCGGCGAGGCGGACCGCCAGTGGCGCACGGCGCACCGCCCGGTAGCCTTCGAGGTCGGCCCGGGTCACCGGGCTGCCGGCCCTCGCCAGTTCGGCCGCGATCTCGCGCCCGACATCGCCCCGGTAGAAGTCGTCGAGCCCCGCCCGGGCGAGGTGGTCAAGGGTGGCGCCGAGCGCCGGCAGCGCCCGGTGCGCGCCGGCCTGCGGCGGCTTGCCGTCGATCAGGAATGTTTGGGCGAAGCCCGGCTGGTCGTAGAGCGTGTCGAGTTTCTTCGGCACGTAGCGTGCCTCGGAGGCGGACACCGCCACGCCGTCGCGGGCGTACCGGATGGCCTCACCGAGCAGGAGGCTCAGCGGCAGCCGCCCCCCGAGCGCGCCCGCGAGCTGCTGCGCCGCGATCCAGCCGCCCACCGCGCCCGCCACCGTCACGGCCGCGTCGGCCCCGCGGGACGGGATCACGTCGTGGCCCTTGTCGCGGTAGCGCCGGATGGTCGCCTGCGCGCCCGCCGGGCCGCAGGCCTCGATGGCGTGCAGGCGCCCGCCGGGCTCGCGCACCAGCCAGAACCCGTCGCCGCCGATGCCGTTCATGTGCGGGTAGACCACCGCGATCGTGGCCGCCATGGCGAGCATCGCCTCGAGGGCGTTGCCGCCCTCGGCCAGGACGGCGCGGCCGCTCTCGGCGGCGAGGCTGTGGGGTGCCGCGCAGGCGGCGCGCGGGAAGACGGGCGTCTCGGTCATCGGGCTCGTTCGGGCAGGGTCGGCGCGCGAGGTTGCGCCGGGGGGTCCCTTCAGGCTATCGCCCCCTGGCGCCGAACGGAATACGCTGGCGCCCTCCCCGTTCGCGATCAGAAGGCTCCGCTCGTGGCCCCCTCCGGATCCCTCAGTACCCGCAACCTCGTCACGCTGGTCAGCATCATGGTGCTGGTGGGCATCGAGGTGTTCGGCGTGGCGATCGCGGCAGGCTGGGCCATCGCCGGCCTGTTCGAACTCGGCGACCTCGTCGGCCACGTCATGATGGGGGCGTTCAGCCTGCTGGCGCTGTGGATCATGGTGCGGCTCTGGCTCCGCGCCTCCAGCATCGAGCCGATCCGCACCCGGCGCTGACGGCCGCCATGATCGACCGCCGCACGCTGCTCACCGGAGCCGCCCTGCTGCTCGGCGCCGGCCCGGCCGTCCAGGCCGCCGCGCTGCCGCTCGGGGCGCCCACGCCCTTCGACTTCGACGCCCTCAAGGCCCGCGCCCGCGACCTCGCGGCCAAGCCCTACGCCGCCCCGGCGGTGCCCGACCGCGAGGTGCTGCAGGCGATCGACTACGACGCCCACGGCAAGCTGAAGTTCAAGCCCGACCACGCCCTCTGGGCGGACGGGCCGAGCCCCTTCCCGGTGACCTTCTTCCATCTCGGCCGCTTCTTCCAGAAGCCGGTGCGCATGCACGTGGTCGAGGGGGGGACGGCGCGCGAGATCATCTACGATCCGGCCGCCTTCGAGATGCCGGCCGACAGCCCCGCCCGGCGCCTGCCTCCGAATCCCGGCTTCGCGGGCTTCCGCTTCCAGGAGCGGCGCGGCGGCGCGCTCGACTGGCGCCGGAACGACTGGGTCGCCTTCCTGGGCGCCTCCTACTTCCGCGCCATCGGCGAACTCTACCAGTACGGTCTCTCGGCGCGGGGCCTCGCCCTCGACACGGTGATGCCCGACCGGCCCGAAGAGTTTCCGGACTTCACCCACGTCTGGTTCGAGACGCCCGCGCCCGACTCCGACACCGTGACGGTGATGACGCTCCTCGACGGCCCCTCGGCCGCGGGGGCCTACCGCTTCCGCATGCGCCGCACCAGGGCGGTGGTGATGGAGATCGAGGCGCAGCTGCACCTGCGCCGCGACGTCGGCCGCTTCGGCCTAGCGCCCCTCACCTCGATGTACTGGTTCTCGGAGACCGCCAAGCCCGGTCCGGTGGACTGGCGGCCGGAGGTGCACGATTCCGACGGGCTCGCCCTGTGGACCGGCACCGGCGAGCGGCTGTGGCGCCCCCTGCGCAACCCGCCCCGCACGATGGTCTCGGCCTTCTCGGACGAGCGGCCCCGCGGCTTCGGGCTGATGCAGCGCGACCGCCTCTTCGACCATTACCAAGACGGCGTCTACTACGACCGCCGGCCCTCGCTCTGGGTCGAGCCGCTCGGCGACTGGGGCCGCGGCAGCGTGCAACTCGTCGAGAACCCGACCGACGACGAGATCCACGACAACGTCGTGGCGATGTGGGTGCCGGCCGAGGCCGCGAAGGCCGGCACGGTGCACGACCTCGCCTACCGCCTGCACTGGGTGGCCGACGAACCCTACCCCTCCCCCTTCGCGCGCTGCATCGCCACCCGCGAGGGCAACGGCGGCCAAGCCGGCACCGACCGGCCGAAGGGCGTGCGCAAGTTCGTGGTGGAATTCCTCGGCGAGCCGCTGACCCGCCTGCCGGCCGGCGTCAAGCCCGAACCGGTTCTCACCGCCTCGCGCGGCACCTTCCCGCTCGCCCGCACCGAAGCCGTGCCGGACGACGTGCCCGGCCACTGGCGGGCCGAGTTCGACCTCGCGGTGACCGGTTCTGACCCAGTGGAGCTGCGCCTCTTCCTGCGCCGCGGCGACGAGGTGCTGAGCGAGACCTGGACCTACCAGTACATTCCGCCGGGCTGACCGGAGAGCGCCGGAACCGCTCGCTCAAGTGCATTCGAGCGCGAAGGCATCGCTGGCGTCGATGGCCTGAATGACCTAAGGTCATGAAGGATCCTTGATTCCTGCGTCGCATGGCGATGCATGGAATTCACCAGCGAAGTGCATGCGCGTGGCTCAAGCGGAGAAACGCCTTGAAGCGATGCGAAGCAACCCGGCGGCCGATTGGACCATCGCCGACGTCAAGTCGATCTGCCGCACCTTCGATATCGCTTGTGTGTCTCCAGCACGGGGATCACACTACGCTCTGTCGCATCCCGACGTGCCGGACATTCTGACGGTGCCGTACGCACGACCGGTCAAGCCCGTGTATATTCGCAGGCTCGTGGCGTTGGTTGATCGACTCAGGGGGCAGCATGACCGTGCATGATTATCACGTCGAACTTGCCCGTCTCCCGATGTCAGAAGGGGGAGGCTGGCAGATCACCGTGCCGGATCTGCCGGGATGCCTGTCCGACGGTGAGACGATCGAAGAGGCCGAGCGCAACGTGGCGGACGCGATTCTCTGCTGGATCGATGCCGCGCGCCGCCTCGGGCGGGAGATCCCGCCCCCGGCTTATGCTCGAAAGCATCGGGCCTGATCGATCTGGAGCGACGCGCCCACGCCGTCCCGTTCGGCTCTCCTCAGGCCCGCGGCAGGTCGGACAGCGGCACCGGATACGCGTGCGGCCGTCCCGCCAGCATGCCGTCGATGAGCGCCAGCACCTCGGTTCGGCCCGCATTGGCCGCCTGTTCGAAGGGCGTCCAGGTCTGCCTGAAGTCGAGCGGCGCGAAGACCTCGCGGTAGCGGCGCAGCTCCGCCGGGGTCAGGGGCACGCCGCGCACGAACGCCTTGTGGGCCGAGATCGTGCGGGCGTGGCGCGGATCGCCGGGATCGAGTTCGAACTTGAGGGCGTCGCCGCAGAAGAGGATGTGTCGCGCGCGGTCGTACAGCACTGCGTGGCCGTCGAAATGGCCGGCCGTGCGGTGCAGGATGAGGCCGGGCAGCGGCTCCAAGACGTCGTCGTAGGGCCAGGAGACCTGGAGGGCCGCACTCCAGGTGAAGTCGGCGGCCGGGAGCGCGAGTTCCGGGTCGAACCGGTCCTGTAGCTGCGCCAGCGCCCCGTAGCTGTGCGGGTGCGAGGCGGACAGCACCGCCATGCCGCCCAGATGCGCGATGTGGTCGAGCGCCGCCTCGCTGAAGACCGGGCAGCCCTCGAAGCCCATGTTTCCGGCCTCGGTGACGATCAGGTAGGCGCTCGGGCCGATGCCGGAGACCGGCTCGTTCCAGAACCGCCACACGCCGGGCTCGACCTCGGTCCAGTGGCAGGGGAAGCGCTCCTGCGCCTCCGCCACGCTGCGGAAGGACCAGCCGTCCTGCGGCACCACGTGGCGCGCGTCGAGGCACATCGGGCAGGAGGGCGGCGTCGCGAAGTGGCGCTGCCAGAACCCGCAATTGTCGCAGATGAAGGCCGGGAGCTGGAGCGCGCCCGCGAAGGGCAGATAGCCGGGCAAGGCAGGAAATCCGGGAGGCCGAGCCGGGTCGGCTCACCCGCGACATATAGGGCGCGGGCGGCGCGGGAACTCCTCTCCCGCACGGGAGAGGGGTTCCCCCCGCCAGCGTGGACCGGCCTAACCCCCCTGCCCCACCCGCACCCGCCAGATCTCGTCGGCGTATTCGCGCATCGTCCGGTCGGAGGAGAACCACGCCGTGCGGGCGGTGTTGAGGATCGCCGCGCGCCACCACTCGTGCGGATGCCGCCACGCGGCATCGACCGCGCGCTGGGCGCGCCAGTAATCGTCGAAATCCACCGTCAGAAGGTAGCGGTCCGGTCCGGTCACCTCGTCGAGGAGCGGCCGGAACCGGTCCGGCTCGCCCGGCGAGAATTCGCCCGAGGCGATCAGGTCGAGTGCCGCCTTCAGGCGCGGCGAGGCCGCGATGGCGCGGGAGGCGTAAGCAGGCTCGGCCTTCGTCGCCTGAACCCCGGCCGCGTCGAGGCCGAAGATGAAGATGTTGTCGTCGCCGACATGCTCCTTGATCTCGATGTTGGCGCCGTCGAGCGTGCCGATGGTGAGCGCGCCGTTGAGGGCGAGCTTCATGTTGCCGGTGCCCGAGGCTTCGAGCCCGGCGGTCGAGATCTGCTCCGAGAGGTCGGCGGCCGGGATGATCGCCTCGGCGAGGCTGACCGAGTAATTCGGCACGAAGGCCACGGTCAGCCGTCCCGCCACCGCCGGGTCGGCGTTGACGCGCTTGGCGACGTCGCTGGCGAGGCGGATGATGAGCTTGGCCTGATGGTAGCTCGGCGCCGCCTTGCCGGCGAAGATCTTGACCCGGGCCGGCCAGTCGCGGTGCGGCTCGGCCAGGATCGCCTGGTAGAGCGCCACCGTCTCCAGGATGTTGAGGAGCTGGCGCTTGTACTCGTGGATGCGCTTGATCTGGACGTCGAACAGGGCGTCCGGATCGAGCCGGATCCCGGTGCGCTCCTTCACCACGCGGGCGAGCGCCTCCTTGCGGCCCCGGCGCACCGCCGCGTAGCGGGCCTGGAAGCCGGCATCCTCCGCGAAGGCGGCGAGCCCGTCGAGGGCGGTGGGATCGTCGAGCACCCGGGCGCCGACGGCCTCGACAGCGAGCCGGGTCAGTCCCGGATTGGCGTTGTGGAACCAGCGCCGGAAGGTGATGCCGTTGGTCTTGTTGACGATCTTGTCGGTGTCGAGCGCGTGGAGCGGCGCGAACACGGTCTGGCGCATCAGCTCCGTGTGCAGGGCCGAGACGCCGTTGACGCGGCGCGCGCCCAGGAAGGCGAGATGCCCCATCCGCACGCGCTTGCCGTGCGTCTCGTCGATCAGCGACACCGCCGCGAGGCTGCCCGCATCGGCGCGGCCGTGCTTCGAGAGCGCTTCGAGGTGCATCCAGTTGATGAGGTAGATGATCTGCATGTGGCGCGGCAGCAGCCGCTCCATCAGCTCCACCGGCCAGGTCTCCAGCGCCTCCGGCAGGAGCGTGTGGTTGGTGTAGGCGAGCGTGTGCGTGGTGACGTGCCACGCGTCCTCCCAGGACAGCCCGTGCTCGTCCACGAGGAGCCGCATCAGCTCCGGCACCGCGATGGCCGGATGGGTGTCGTTGAGCTGGATCGCCGCGTGATCCGGCAGCGAGCGCAGGTCGCCGCGCTCGGCGACGTGGCGCCGCACGAGGTCCTGCAGCGAGGCCGAGGTGAAGAAGAATTCCTGGCGCAGCCGCAGCTCGTGGCCGGCCGGGGTGCTGTCGCTCGGATAGAGGACGCGCGAGATCGCCTCGGCGCGGCTGCGCTCCGCCACCGCCCCGACGTGGTCGCCGCCGTTGAAGCGGGCGAGATCCACCGGCTCGACCGCCCGGGCCTGCCACAGGCGCAGGACGTTGACGTGCTTGGCGCGCCAGCCGATGACCGGGGTGTCGTGGGGCACGGCGCGGACCGTCTCGGCCGGGCGCCAGACCCGGCGGATCGAGCCGTCCGGCTGCACCGTCATGGCGACCTCGCCGCCGAAGCCCACCGTGCAGGCGGCCTCCGGCCGCTCGAACTCCCACGGGTTGCCCTCGGCGAGCCAGGTCTCCGGCACCTCGCGCTGCACCCCGTCCTCGATCAGCTGCCGAAAGAGGCCGTGATCGTAGCGGATGCCGTAGCCGTAGGCCGGGATCGCGAGGCTCGCCATGCTCTCCATGAAGCAGGCGGCGAGGCGCCCGAGGCCGCCGTTGCCGAGCGCCGCGTCGGGCTCCGCTCCGGCCACCGCGTCGAGGTCGACCCCGACCTGGGCCAGTGCGGCCCGGGCGGTGTCGGCAAGGCCGAGATTGCCCATCATGTCGGACAGGAGCCGCCCGATCAGGAACTCGGCCGAGAGGTAGTAGACCCGCTTGTTCGGGACGACCGGGGAGGTGGAGGCGAGGCAGGCATCGACCACCCGGTCGCGCAGGGCGAGCGCCGTCGCGGCGAACCAGTCGCGGTCGCGGGCGGTGGCCGGCGTCTGGCCCAGCGCGTAGGCCAGCTTGTGGAGGATGGCATCCCGCAGCAGCGTCACGGCGTCCGCGCTCGGCGGCACGGCCGGGGCCGGCGGTCTCCAGAATGCGTGCTGGTCTTCGGCGGACGTGGCGTCGCTCCGCTTGTCGCCGGCCAGTAAAGCTTCGTTCAGCACCTCAGAACCCCCAATCGTTGCCAAGGGTCATGTTTTGCGGCGTTGCGCTCTGACGTCGCGTTGGGAGCCGCAAGACCGTTGGCCAACCACGGCATGGTGTGACCAAGTCGCTCACCTGTCGAGACGGTCGAAGCCTCCGGTACGGAGTCTTCCGGCGTGTGACCTTCGCGACACGTGCCACGGAAACTGGACGCGACTGTGTCCGTTCCGGCCTGAAGCCGCCATGAACGGAACCCGGGTGGGTGCCCCAGACCGTGGAGACCGCGACGATACCCGCCAGAACCCACCCGGCACGATGCGGTTCCGCACGCGACGCGGCCGGCCGCCGGGAACCCCCGCAGGCCTTCCGGCTTGCCTGCCGGAGGCGGCATAAGCGTGGCCGCGGATCTCAGCCTGCCCTCACGGAGCCGTGGCATGCCCGGTGAACTCTGGTGGAAGACCGGAACAGTATACCAGGTCTACCCGCGCTCATTCCAAGACACGAACGGGGATGGGGTCGGGGACATCCGGGGTATCACGGCCCGGCTGGACTACCTCGCATGGCTCGGGGTCGACGCCGTCTGGCTGTCGCCCGTCTGCCGCTCGCCGATGGCCGATTACGGCTACGACGTCGCCGATTACTGCGACATCGATCCGCTGTTCGGGACTCTCGCGGATTTCGACCGGCTGGTGGCCGAGGCGCATCGCCGCCGCCTCAAGGTCATCATGGACTTCGTCCCCAACCACACCTCGGACCAGCATCCCTGGTTCGCGGAGAGCCGCGCCTCGCGCCACAATCCCAGGCGCGACTGGTACATCTGGCGCGACCCGAAGCCCGACGGGTCGCCCCCGAACAACTGGGTGAGCAATTTCGGCGGCCCGGCCTGGACCGTCGATCCGGCCACCGGCCAATCCTACTATCACGCCTTCCTGCGCGAGCAGCCCGACCTGAACTGGCGCAACCCGGCCGTCCGCGAGGCGATGTACGCCGCCATGCGCTTCTGGCTCGACCGCGGCGTCGACGGCTTCCGCGTCGACGTGATCTGGCACCTGATCAAGGACGAGGGGTTTCGCGATAACCCGCCGAACCCCGACTACCTGCCGGGCGACGCCGAGATCAACTCCCTGTCGCCGCTCTACTCCGCCGACCAGCCTGAGGTGATGGAGGTGGTGGCTGAGATGCGCGCCGTACTGGAGGAGTACGACGAGCGCGTGCTGATCGGGGAGATCTACCTGCCGCTGGAGCGGCTGATGGCCTATTACGGCGTCGACCTCTCGGGCGCCCACCTGCCCTTCAACTTCCAGCTCATCCTGACGCGCTGGCACGCCGCCACCGTGGCGGCGCTGGTGGACGAGTACGAGGCGGCGCTGCCGCCGGGCGGCTGGCCGAACTGGGTGCTCGGCAACCACGACCAGCCCCGCATCGCCGCCCGGGTCGGCCTGCCGCAGGCCCGGGTGGCGGCGGTGCTGCTGCTGACGCTGCGCAGCACCCCGACCCTCTATTACGGCGACGAGATCGGGCTCGCCCGCGTGCCGATCCCGCCCGGGCGCGAGCGCGACCCCTGGGAGCGCAACGAGCCGGGCCGCGGGCGCGACCCCGCGCGCACGCCGATGCAGTGGGATCGCGGCCCGCAGGCCGGTTTTTCGACCGCCGAGCCCTGGCTCCCCCTCGATCCGGATGCCGGCCGCTGCAACGTCGAGGCCCTGCGCGACGATCCGGGCTCGATCCTGACGCTCTACCGCCGCCTGCTGGCGCTGCGGCGCGAGCATCCGGCCCTGAGCCTGGGCGCCTACAAGGCCGTCTCGGTCGAGCAGGACGTGCTGTGCTTCGAGCGGCGGCACGAAGCGGAGACGCTCCGGGTCGTCCTCAATTTCGGGCACGAGCCTTGCAATGCTCCGCTGCCCTCCGGCGGAGACTGGCGGGTGCTGCTGTCGAGTTCCGGCAGCCGCATCGGCGAGCGCCCGTCCGGCGATCATCTCGCACTTGCGGGAGACGAAGCCCTCGTCCTCCTGAACGATCCCGCTTCGCCTGCGTCCGACCTGAACGAAACCGGCTAAATTTAGGCCGTCTGCTCGCGCAGCTCGACCATATCTTCGTTCAGGCAAGCAAGATCGGCTCGAATCTCGCGATTTTGCTTGCCAGGGAAATTTTCACGTTTATTGTGCAGTGCGGCGGAACCCGGGACGCCCTCGCGCGTTCGGGACACAACGAGCGGCGCAGCTTTTCCCTCCCTCCGCATTCTGCGACCGCCTCCTGGGGGTTTTCTCGATGATCGGATCGGCGTTGGTGCGCTCGCCCTCGGTTGCGCCCGCGGATCCGTTTCCCCCTCTGCGACCCCGCCAGCCCCGCCACTCCCTGCGCCAGCGGATCCTGTTCGCCACGCCCGAGATGGCGGACTTCCTCAAGACCGGCGGTCTCGGCGAGGTGGCGGCGGCGCTGCCGCGGGCGCTGCGCCAGCACTACGACGTGCGCATCCTGATCCCCGGCTACCGGCAGGTGGTGGAGCGCTACGCCGACATCCCGGTCGTGGCCCATCTGCCCGGCCGGGACGGCCTGCCGCCCTCCGCGCTCGGGCTCGTCGAGACCGGCGACGGCCTGCCGGTCTACGTGCTCCTCAACGCCGACCTCTACGACCGCGCCGGCTCGCCCTACGGCAACCAGGACGGCGACTTCGACGACAACGACCTGCGCTTCGGACGGCTGAGCCTCGCGGCGGTGGAACTCGCGCAAGGAGCGGATCCCGACTGGACCGCCGACCTCCTCCACCTCAACGACTGGCAGACGGCGCTCGCCCCGGCCTACCTGGCGTGGCAGGGCCTGCGCGTTCCGACCATCCTGACGGTCCACAACCTCGCCTATCAGGGTCTCTTCCCGCGCGAGAATCTCGGCCGGCTCGGCGTGCCGGAAAACGCCTTCCACATCGACGGCGTCGAGTTCTACGGCAAGCTCTCCTTCCTGAAGGCGGGGCTGTTCTACGCCTCGCACGTGACCACGGTCAGCGACACCTACGCGCATGAGATCACCACGCCGGAATTCGGCTGCGGCCTGGAGGGGCTGCTGAGCACCCGCGCCCGGCAGGGGCGGCTCGCCGGCATCCTCAACGGCATCGACGAGATCTGGGATCCGCGCACCGACCCGCACCTCGCCACCGCCTTCGAGGCCGACGACTGGAAGGGCAAGCGCGCCAACGCGGACGCGGTGCGCCAGCGCTTCGGCCTCGGCGTCTCGCGCGGGCCGCTCTTCGCCATCGTGTCGCGCCTCGTCCACCAGAAGGGGGTCGACCTCACCCTGGCGGCGGCCGAGACCATCGTGGCGGAGGGAGGCCAGCTCGTGGTCACCGGCCAGGGGGAACCGCGCTTCGAAAATGCCTTCCTGGATCTGGCGCGCCGCCACCCGGGCGCGGTGGGCGTGCGCATCGGCTTCGACGAGACGGACGCGCACCGGATGTTCGCGGGCAGCGACTTCCTCCTGATGCCCTCGCGCTTCGAGCCCTGCGGCCTCGCGCAGATGTACGCCCAGCGCTTCGGCTCGCTGCCGATCGCCCACCGCACCGGCGGGCTGGCCGACACCGTCGAGGACGGCGTCACCGGCTTCCTGTTCGGCGAGGCCTCCCTGCGGGGTCTCGCGGGTGCGGTCCGCCGGGCCCTCGACACCTTCGGGTCGAAGCGCCAGCTCAACATCATGCGCCGCACCGCGATGGCCCGCACCTTCGGCTGGGACAAGGCGGCGGAGCGCTACAGCAGCCTCTATGCCCGCACGATGGGCAACGGCGAGGTGGTGCGCTTCCGCGCCGCCTGACACCGCATCTTCGATTTCGAGGGACACGCCTCAAGATGAAGCGCGGGGAACCCTTCTCCCGTGCGGGAGAAGGGCAGGGATGAGGGTCCCGGGAGGGATCAGCAAGAAGACGCCAACGCTGCCGCTACCAGCACTGAGGCTGGTTGCTGAACCTGAAGCGTTCCGCTCCCCGCACCACACTCAGCGCTTCACTGCGGGTCCACCTGGACCCTCACGCGGGATCTTCGATCCCCTGCCCCTCTCCCGCACGGGAGAGGGGTTCCCGCGGTACCCGCGCCTGACCTTGAACGGACCAGATGGCTTGCGTCCCGCCTACGGCACGTCCTCGTGCCAGGTGCGCCCGTCGCGCTCGATGAGGGCGATGGCGGCGGTCGGTCCCCAGGTGCCGGCCGCGTAGGGCCGTGGCGGCTCGGGGCGATCCGCCCAGGCCTGCAGCACGCCGTCCGCCCAGGCCCAGGCCGCCTCCACCTCGTCGCGGCGCATGAACAGGGTGGCGTTGCCCCGCACCACGTCCATCAGCAGACGCTCGTAGGCGTCCGGGTAGCGCTGGTTGAAGGTCTGCTCGAAGCTGATGTCGAGGCCGGTGGGGCGCAGCCGCATGCCGCCGGGACCCGGCTCCTTGGTCATCACCTCGAGCTTGATGCCCTCCTCCGGCTGCAGCCGGATGACGAGGCGGTTCGGCTCGCGCGCGAAGGATTCGGGCGGGAAGATACTGAAGGGCGAGGAGCGGAACTGCACCACGATCTCGGACATCTTCTGCGGCAGCCGCTTGCCGGTGCGCAGGTAGAATGGCACGCCCGCCCAGCGCGGCATCATCAATTCGAGCCGCAGCGCCACGAAGGTCTCGGTGAGGCTGCGCGTACCGGAGTCGAGATCCTCCGCGTAGCCCTGCACCGACCGCCCGCCGATCGCGCCGGCCGTGTACTGGCCGCGCACGGTGCGGGCCGGGACCTCGTGGGCCGGGATCGGCTTGAGCGCCCGCAGCACCTTCAGCTTCTCGTCGCGCACCGCGTCGGCGTCGAGCGAGAGCGGGCTCTCCATCGCCAGCAAGCAGAGGAGCTGCAGCATGTGGTTCTGCAGCATGTCGCGCAGCGCGCCCGACGTGTCGTAGTACCCGCCGCGCCCCTCGACCCCCACGGTCTCGGCCACCGTGATCTGCACGTGGTCGATGACGTCTGCGTTCCACAGCCGCTCGAAGATGGTGTTGGCGAAGCGCAGCGCCAGCAGGTTCTGCACCGTCTCCTTGCCGAGATAGTGGTCGATCCGGAAGATCTGGCTCTCGGGAAAGACCCGGCCGACTTGGTCGTTGATGGCGCGGGCCGAGATCAGGTCGTGGCCGATCGGCTTCTCCAGCACCACGCGCGATTGCGGGGTGATCAGGTCATGGGTGGCGAGGTTGCGGCAGATCTTGCCGTAGAGGGTCGGCGAGGTGGCGAGGTAGTAGGAGCGCACCTGATCCGGCCGCTCGCCGAGCCGCCGGGCGAGATCCGCCCAGCCCTCCTCCCCCGCCCCGTCCACCGCCACGTAGGAGACTTGGGAGAGGAAGCCCGCGATCGTGTCGTCGTCGAGGTCCGATTCCGGCACGTGACGGCGCAGGGCCGCCTCCGCCATGGCGCGGTATTCCGCGTCCGGGTGGTGGCTGCGCGCCGCCGCGATGATCCGGCTCGTCTCGGGGATCTGCCGGTCGCGGAAGCGATAGTAGAGCGCGGGCAAGAGCTTGCGCATCGTCAGGTCGCCCGTCGCGCCGAAGACGACGCCGTCGAACGACGCGACGGGAATGATCATGGGCATGAGGGATCAGGTCTCCCGCTTCGCGGCGGCGATGCAAGCCCGCCGCCAGTCGCCGGCCATCGGAGCCCGGCCGGCGCCCGACTTCAAGGCTCGGACGGCTTTCCAGGCTCCGATGACGCCTGCATGAAGGCCGCGAACGCCTCCTTGTGGGCCGGGTGCCAGCGCGAGAGCGCCGGGCGGTTCTGCACGATGTCCTCGGCCGCCCAGCGGATGCGCTTCTCGTCCTGCGCCCGCGTGGTCTCGTTGTCGGGGCAGAGGATGTAGAAGTCCCCGGCCGCCATCCCGGAGAAGAGCATCGCGGCCGTCTCCTCGGGCGTCCAGGCCCCCGCGGGTTGTTCGGCGACGCCCCGCGCGCGGGTGAGGCCGGTATAGACGAAGCCCGGGATCAGCAGGTGCGCGCTCACCGCCGCGCCGCGCTCGCGCAGCTCGTGGGCGAGCGCCTCCGTCACCACCTTCACCCCTGCCTTGCTCACGTTGTAGGGCGTGTTGCCGGGCGGCGTGGTGATGCCCTGCTTGGAGCCGGTGACCACCACGGCGGCGGGTGTCCCCGCCTCGATCAGTCCCGGCACGAAGACCTGCAGCAGGTGGATGACGCCCCACAGGTTGGTGTCGAGGATGCGGTGCCACGTGGCCTCGTCCGAGAAGAAGCGCCCGCCGGCCTCGATCCCCGCATTGGCCATCACGAAGGAGACCGGACCGACCGCGGCGGCCGCGGCGTGCAGGGCGGAGACCGCCTCGCGCGAGGCGACGTCGGTGGCGACCGCCCGCACCTCCGGCGCCCCGGCGGCGCGGACCGCAGCGGCGGCTTGCTCCAGCGCGTCGCCGGGGAGGTCGGCGAGCACCACGCCGAGACCGCGCGCCGCGCAACCCTTGGCGGCGGCGAGCCCGATGCCGCTCGCCGCCCCGGTGATCACGGCGACGCGGCTGCGCGCGAGGGCGGGGTGATCTGTCATGCCTGGCCTGCCTCGTGGAGTCTCCGTCGCCCGCCGAGGAGGGCGCTCCGCCCGCCAAGTAGGGCGCCCTGCCCGGCGGGACACCGGGCACGGCCGGACGATCGATTTCGGCCGGACCGACCGGCTCTGCACGCCGAGGTGGCATGGATCTTGGAACTGCACCGCTCGCGGGTTCCGCTGCGGCGGCACGAAGCGGGGGGAGACGACCATGCTGCGGATCCTGAGGATGCGCGCCGACAGCGACGACCCGTCCGGCCCGGACGGAATGCTGGCGGAGGTCCGGTCGGCCGCCGCGCGCGACCTCGCTCCGCTCGTGCGCCGGATCGACGAGGACGGCCTCTACCCGGAAGCGCCGCTGCGCGCTTTCGGGGCCGCGGGCGCTTTTTCCACCCACCTTCCGGCGGCGGGCCGGGCGGATCTCGGCGGCGCCATCCAGGCCGCCGCCGAGGCCGGCGAACACTGCCTCACCACCGCCGTCTGCATGGCGTGCCAGGGGGCGCTGGCCCTCGCGGTCGCCTGCTCGGACAACGCGGGCCTGCGCGCCGATCTCGGCCCCCGCCTCGCCTCCGGCGCGGTGCTGGGCGGCATCGCCCTCGCCGATCCCATCGAAACCCTCGCGGGGCTGGCGCGCCCGAGCCTCGCGGCGGAGCGCGTGGCGGGCGGATACCGGGTCTCCGGCTCCCTGCCCTGGGTATCGAATCTCGGCCCCGGCCACCTCGTCGCCGCCGCGTTCGAGCGTCCGGTCGGGCGGCTCGCCATGGCGGTCCTGTCCTGCGAGGCCGAGGGCGTGCGCCTCGTGGCCCCGGGCCGTCCGCTCGCCCTCGGCGGCGCCCGCACCTACACGGTGCAGTTGCAGAATGTGCTGGTGGCGGACGAGAATCTGCTGGCCGACCCGATGGAGGCCTACTTCCGGCGGATCCGCCCCGGGCTGCTGCTGCTGCAGGCCGGGACGGCGCTGGGCCTCGGGCGGGCCTGCCTGCGCCTGATGCGCGAGGCCGCGCGCCCGCACGGCCTCGTCAACGGCCGGCTCGCCCTCCAGCCCCGGGCCCTGGCCGACCGGCTCGACGCGCTGGAGGACGAGGTCGGCCGCCTCGCCGCGACGCCCTTCGAGGCCGACCCGGATTACTGGCGCAGCGTGCTGGAGGTGCGGCTCGCGCTGGCCGAACTCGCGGTCGAGGCCGCCCAGAGCGCGCTGATGCATGACGGCAGCCGGGGCCTCCTCGCCGACGGCGAGGCCCAGCGCCGCCTGCGCGAGGCTGCTGTCCTGGCCGTGGCGCCGCCGGCCACGAAGCACCTACTCTGGATGCTGGCCGAGCTTTAACGATTGTAGCAGCAAAATAGGAAAATGATATTGCTAAGTTAGATTATACAGAATAGGGAGATTAATATCCCTCTACACATTAGATAGTACATTGATAGACAACCCACTAAATGTCATTTTATTAATAATTACTATAATTACATCAAAGAAAATTTAAGTGAAAAAGTGTTTTTATAGAGTGAGCGATAGCGAGAAAGGGGTTGCGCAGCCCATAAAAACTTTCTAACAAAGCAATTGTTAGGAGGTAAGTATGGCAACTGTGGAGTTTCACGCTTTAAACATTAGCGCAACACCTCATCCTCGGGGAGCCTATCGCAAGCTATTTGAGGGCTTGGCCGGTAAGCGAGTAAAATATTATGGTGAAAAAATTGCAGCTTTTTCGAAACCGTCTGATACAAAGGACGGCGTTTTCTGGGGCTATATTTTTTCTTGGACTGAAATTGATAAAAATCAACCCGTAATTGACACGATCTTGCTGCAGAAACCAGACGAAGAAAAACTCGCTGACATCATTATTCCTGAAAACATTGGATTCAATTGGCAAAGTTTTATTTATGTTTTTGTCGAAGAAAGGCATCTATTGGTATTTGAGTCGCGCAATGCTGAATCAAGAACTTTAGCACCCTCTAACGCAGAAAAAATATTCAGGACAATTTTCCAAACCAATTCCATTGTATATGTTTTGATTGATGGATATCCCTTGTATCATGTTGAAGTTGATTTGGTGGTTGAAAAAAATACTTTGGATAAAATATTTAGTATTCCCAGAATCTCTCAGCTAGAAATCCAAATTGGAAGACCAAACCCCGATGATAACTCTATAGATGCAGACCGCATCATTGAAAGATTAGAAAGAATTAATGCTCGCGCAGAAATAATCAGATACAGAGTATCGGATTCAAAGGAGGGACTGAAACCTGATGAAACAATGAGGGAGCAAGGCGCAGCAGCCTTAAGGCATGGATTTGTGGAGGCTAAAGGCGAGAATGAAGGCGGCCAGATAATACTTTCGTCGAAGCAATATCCGAAGAGTCATAAAGCATATGCTGACCCTCATTCGACGACAATTGATACAGCTATACAAATTGCAAAGCGAATTTTTGCGCGACTCGACAGCACTTAAGCCAATAAAACTTTACTGGAGGGCGTATGGTGGTCTTAATGCATTCTTAACATCTCCATACCTATGGTTCGCTTTATTTTTTACAGTACTTACTACACCAGCGTGGCTTGAATTGGATAAAGATGGTGTACGAACATGGGCACAACTTCCCTTAAGCGTACTTCCAAACATCCTTGGATTTTCGATGGGCGGCATGGCGATCATGTTATCTTTTACTGCATCACCGATGTTCAAATACCTCACAGAAGGAGGTAGAAGCGAGTCCTTTTTCATTAAAATCGTTGCCTCTTTCTTTCACTTCATCGCAGCTCAAACCGTTGCAATATTCTTCGGCTTGCTCTGTCGAGTTTACTCCATAGTAATACTTTCATTCTTTGGATATTGGTCGATGTGTTACGCTCTTTTGGTCGCGTTAGCAACAGCGGCCCAGCTGTTCAACACTGCTCGCATCGCCAATATCGCAGCCTCAACCAAGGAAGATGATCTGTGATCATTTAATTGCATTCCAAAAATAATGCAAACAATTGAATTGCCGTGCATCATTCACGGCTCGAAATAGATCTTATATTTGCAGATAATATGCCTCATTAAGTAAATCGACAACATTCATGTACCATTGCGTTGACATGAGTCTAGCATATCAGGATTTACCTTGCAATTAATGCTTTCGTTTCTTCATCACACCTAACGTCTTGATGCGCGAGGCGAGCGTGGTGGGTTTCACGCCGAGCAGAGCCGCCGCCCCGTCCGACCCGAAAACCCGGCCGCCGCAGAGCCGGAGCGCCTCCTCGATATCCGCCCGGTCGCGGACGCGGCGCTCGGCCTCGGTGAGCGGGGCGGCGCGGGTCGGCTCCGGCGCGGACGGCGCGGGCGCGGCGGCCTCCGTTTCCGGCAGGTCGAGGCGCAGGCGGCCGCGGGCCGACAGGATGGCGGCCCGCTCCATGACGTTTTCCAGTTCGCGCACGTTGCCGGGCCAGCCGTAGGCAAGGAGGCGCCGCAGATCGGCCTCCGTCAGGCGCAGGTCCGGGATGGCGAGCTTGCGCGCGACGCCGCGCAGGACGTGCTGAGCGATGAGCGGGATGTCGTCCGGCCGCTCGCGCAGGGGCGCGGCCTGGATCGGGAAGACGTTGAGGCGGAAGTACAGATCCTCGCGGAAGCGGCCTCGCCGCGACTCCGCGCGCAGGTCGCGGTTCGTCGCCGCGATCACCCGCACGTCCACCGCGCGGGTGCGCTCCTCGCCCACCCGCTCGAACTGCCGCTCCTGCAGCACGCGCAGGAGCTTGCCCTGCAGATCGAGCGGGATCTCGCCGACCTCGTCGAGGAAGAGCGTGCCGCCATCCGCGAGGTCGAACCGGCCGACCCTGTCGCGCAGCGCCCCCGTGAAGGCGCCCCGCACGTGGCCGAAGAACTCGCTCTCGAACAGGTCGCGCGGCACCGCGGCGCAGTTCACCCGGATCAGCGGGCGCTCGCGCCGCCGGCTCGCCTCGTGGATCGCCCGCGCGATCAATTCCTTGCCGGTGCCGGATTCGCCCGTGACGAGCACGGTGGCGTCGGTCTGCGCCACGAGGTCGATCTGCTGGCGGATGCGCTCGACCGCGGGGCTGCGCCCGATGATGCCGGTGTGCCGGCTCTCCTGGCGGATCTCCTCCTTCAGGTAGGCGTTCTCGCGCTCCAGCCGCTCGCGCAGGGAATCGACCTCGGCCAGCGCCGCCCGCAGCCGCTCCTCGGCCTCGCGGCGCTGGCTGATGTCGCGGAAGACGATCACCGCGCCGAGCAGGCTCCCGCGGTCGCGGATCGGCGTCGAGGTGTATTCCACTGGGAAGGACGAGCCGTCGCGGCGCCAGAAAACCTCGTCCTCGACGTGGTGCACGGCGCCGTCCCGGAAGGCGGCGTAGATCGGGCAATCGTGATGCGGGTAGTGGCTGCCGTCCCGACGGCTGTGGTGGACGGCGCCGTGCATGTCCCGTCCGACGAGATCGGCGGCGGACCAGCCGAGCATGCGTTCGGCCGCCGGGTTGACGAAGGTGGTCACCCCCTCGGCGTTGACGCCGTAGATCCCCTCCCCGGCCGCCCGCAGGATGAGCTGGTTCTCGCGCTCGATGTCCCGGAAGATGCGCTCCATCCGCTGCCACTCGGCGATGCCGGCGCGCATGTGCCGGTCGGCCTCCGCGTCGACGAGGCGGCGGCGGCGCTCGTCGAGATCGGCGAGGCACACGAGCAGCGCCCGCCGCCCGTCGAGATCGATCACGGAGGCGAGGGCCTCGACCGGGACCGCGTGTCCCTCTGCATGGCGGGGCGTCAGCGCATGGGTCCAGGTGCGCCCCTTGGCGAAGGCGGCCTCGGTAAAAACCACCAGCGCCGGCAGCTGGCCCGGATGCAGCGCGCTCGCCCGCAGACCGGAGAGGGCGTGGCGGGAATAGCCGAGCAGCGCCTCCGCCCTGGGATTGGCCGCGAGGATCAGGTCCTCCCCCGGATCGAGCAGGATCATCGCCTCGGGCGCGCCGTCGAAGACGGGACCGAGTTCCAGGGCACCGGACGTCGCCATCGGCTCCCTCCGCCGCAGGTCACGAGATCTCGTAGCATGCTCCACGAAATCTCGTAAATCACGATTTTTCGTAGCTCGGCAATACCGTAAAAGCCGTTCCATGAGCAGGGTTTTCGGCCCTTGCACGCCTTGGCATGCCGCTTGCCACCATCGGTGAGCCCACCCCTCGGCCGCGGGAGCCCACCATGGCTTTGTTCGATGATCCTTTCGACGCGACGCGGCGCCTGTGGCGCGGCACCTGCTCCTGCGGCGCTCATGCGAGCCAAGCGGCGCATAATGCGGCGCTCTCGGAGGAGGGCCGGGCCGAGCGGCTGGTCGAGGGCGCGGTGATGCGGGCGCTGTTTCCCCGCGACGCCACGCGGCGGGCCTTCCTCTCGGCGGTCGGCATCGGTGCTGCGACGGCCGCGCTGCAGGAGGTGCTGCCGATCCGCTTCGCCGCCGAGGCCTTCGCGCAGGCGGGCGCGCCGGAGAGGAAGGACCTGAAGGTCGGCTTCATCCCGATCACCTGCGCGACGCCGATCATCATGGCGGCGCCGATGGGCTTCTACGCCAAGCAGGGCCTGAACGTGGAGGTGGTGAAGACCGCCGGCTGGGCGGTGATCCGCGACAAGACCCTGAACAAGGAATACGACGCCGCGCACATGCTCGCCCCGATGCCTATCGCGATCTCGCTCGGCATTGGCTCGAACCCGCAGGCCTACACGATGCCGGCGGTCGAGAACGTCAACGGGCAGGCCATCACGCTCGCGGTCAAGCACAAGGACCGGCGCGACCCCAAGGCCTGGAAGGGCTTCAAGCTCGCGGTGCCGTTCGACTACTCGATGCACAACTACCTGCTGCGCTACTACCTGGCGGAGCACGGCGTCGATCCCGACACCGACGTGCAGATCCGGGCGGTGCCGCCGCCCGAGATGGTCGCGAACCTGCGGGCCGACAACATCGACGGGTTCCTGGCCCCCGACCCGGTCAACCAGCGCGCGGTCTACGACGGGGTGGGCTTCATCCACGTCCTGTCGAAGGAGATCTGGGACCGGCACCCCTGCTGCGCCTTCGCGGCCTCGCAGGCCTTCATGACCGAGACGCCGAACACCTACGCGGCGCTGCTGCGCGCGATCATCGAGGCGACCGCCTACGCGTCGAAGCCTGAGAACCGCAAGGAGATCGCGGCCCAGATCGCGCCGGCCAACTACCTCAACCAGCCGGTGACGGTGGTGGAGCAGGTGCTCACCGGCACCTTCGCGGACGGGCTCGGCCAGGTGCGCAGGGTGCCCGACCGGATCGATTTCGACGCCTTCCCCTGGCAGTCCTTCGCGGTCTGGATCCTCACCCAGATGAAGCGCTGGGGGCAGATCAAGGGCGACGTCGACTACAAGGCCGTGGCCGAGCGGGTCTACCTCGCCACCGACGCGGCCAAGCTGATGCGGCAGACCGGCCTGACGCCGCCTTCCGCCACCTCGAAGACCTTCGCGGTGATGGGCAAGCCGTTCGATCCCGACAAGCCGAAGGAATACCTCGACTCCTTCGCGATCCGGCGGCCGAGCTGAGCATGCGCGCCGCCCTGCCGCTCCGCGCCGGCCTCGTCTCGGCGCTGCTCCTCCTCGGCTTCCTGGCCGCCTGGCACGTCGCGGTCGGCGGGACGGCCAAGACCGAGGCGATGGACCCCGAATACGCCGCCCTGATGGGCGCGAGCGCGACGACGGGCAAGTCGGCGATGCCGGGGCCGCTCGACGTGGCGGCGACGATCTGGCGGCACCTCAAGGACCCGTTCTACGACCGCGGCCCCAACGACAAGGGCCTGGGCATCCAGCTCGCCTACTCGGTGGGCCGGGTGGCGCTGGGCTACCTGCTGGCCGTGCTGGTGGCGATCCCGATCGGCTTCCTGATCGGCATGTCGCCGCTGATGAGCCGGGCGCTCGACCCGTACATCCAAGTGCTCAAGCCGGTCTCGCCGCTGGCCTGGATGCCGCTCGCCCTCTACACGATCAAGGATTCCGGGCTCTCGGCGATCTTCGTGATCTTCATCTGCTCGCTGTGGCCGATGCTGATCAACACGGCCTTCGGCGTGGCGAGCACGCGCCGCGAGTGGCTCAACGTCGCCCGCACCCTGGAGGTCGGGCCGCTGCGCCGGGCCTTCACGGTGATCCTGCCGGCGGCGGCCCCCACCATCCTCACCGGCATGCGCATCTCGATCGGCATCGCGTGGCTCGTCATCGTCGCGGCCGAGATGTTGGTCGGCGGAACCGGCATCGGCTACTTCGTCTGGAACGAGTGGAACAACCTCTCGATCACCAACGTGATCACCTCGATCCTGGTGATCGGCCTCGTCGGCATGGTCCTCGACCAGTTGCTCGCCCGCGCGCAAGCCCTCGTGACCTTCCCGGAGTGAGCGCGATGGCGACCCTGCTGCCCTTCCGCGCCGCTCCCCCGCCTCCCGGATCCCCCATGTCCGACGACAAGTACCTCTCGATCGAGGGAATCGCCCGCCGCTACCCAGCGCCCGGCGGGGGCACCACCACGGTGTTCGAGAACCTGTGGCTGCCGATCCGGCGCGGCGAGTTCGTCTGCATGATCGGGCATTCGGGCTGCGGCAAGACCACGGTGCTCAACATCCTGGCGGGGCTGGAGGCGCCCTCCGAGGGCGTCGTCATCGCGGACGGGCGCGAGATCACCGGACCGAGCCTCGACCGGGCGGTGATCTTCCAGGGGCACGCGCTGCTGCCCTGGCGCACGGTGCTCGGCAACGTCGCCTACGCGGTCGCCTCGCGCTGGCGCAGGGCGCCGCGGGCGGAGGTGGAGGAGCGGGCGCGGCGCGCCATCGCCACGGTGGGGCTCGCCGGCGCGGAGCAGAAGCGGCCGGCGGAGCTGTCGGGGGGCATGAAGCAGCGCGTCGGCATCGCCCGCGCGCTCGCCATCGACCCCAAGATGCTGCTGATGGACGAGCCCTTCTCGGCCCTCGACGCGCTGACGCGCGGAACCCTGCAGGACGAGGTGCGCCGCATCTGCGTCCAGACCGGCCAGACCGTGTTCATGATCACGCACGACGTCGACGAGGCGATCTACCTCGCCGACCGGATCGTGCTGATGACGAACGGCCCCCAGGCGAAGGTGGCCGAGATCGTCGAGAACCCGCTGCCCGCCGACCGCGACCGGACGGCCCTGCACCACGCGCCCGGCTACTACGCCCTGCGCAACCACCTGATCGACTTCCTGGTGACCCGCAGCTGCACGTTCCGCGAGCAGCAACCCGCCGGTTACGACCCGCGCCATCCGCCGGTGGTGCGCCCCACCCTGTCCGACGCCGACGCGCAGGCGATCGCCGCCGCCAACCCCACCGCCCGGCGCGCCTGACACTTCTTTTCACGGGAGAGACGAGATGAATCGCGAAGACCTCACCGAGAAGCTGCTCGACATCAAGCGCGAGAAGGGCTGGACCTGGAAGTACATCCAGGACGAGATCGGCGGCATCTCGCCGATCCTGATCACGGCCGCCTGCATGGGCCAGATGAAGCTGCCGAAGGCCCAGGCCCACAAGGCCGCCGAGCTGTTCGGCCTCAGCCAGGCCGAGGAGCGCCTGCTCAACGAGGCGCCCTATCGCGGCTCGATCCCGTCGCTGCCGCCGACCGACCCGCTGATCTACCGCTTCTACGAACTCGTCATGGTCTACGGCACCACCTGGAAGGAGCTGATCCAGGAGGAATTCGGCGACGGCATCATGTCGGCGATCGACTTCAACATGACGATGGAGCGCGAGCCCAACAACAAGGGCGACCGGGTGAAGCTGTCGATGTCGGGCAAGTTCCTGCCCTACAAGTACTACGGCAACGAGGAGGGCGTGCCGGAATACGGCTTCAAGGAGGCGTGAGATCGCGCACGGCGGCGCCTCGCACGGGGCCGCACTCTGCCGACGAGGAAAGCCCCTCACGGAGGAGTGGACGGATGAGTGCCCAGACGATGCCCCGCCTGATCGCCCTCGTGCTCGGCGCCGCCGTGCTGGCCGGCACCATGCCGGCGCAGGCCCAATCCGGCTACCACGGCGGCCACGGCCGCTACGGCGGCTGGACCAGGGGCGGTCACGGCGGGGTCTATCGCCCGGCGGATCACGGCGGCAAGGTCTGCTACAACCTCGTCGGCAAGCCCTACGTCTACAAGGGCCGGGGCCGCTGCCCGATCAGCTGACCGGCTTCGTCCCCTGGACGGGTCCGGCTCGGCGGGGCATCGGCAGGCCGAAGCCCCGGCCGGCGTATTTCTGAGTGCAGCGGGCGATCAGGCCGCCCAGGCCGCCTCCAGCGCCGCGTCCTTCTCGCGGACCCGCGCCACCGCCGGGCGCTGCAGGTGCCGGCCGACATAGGCCGTGATCTCGGGCGTCTCGGGCACCAGCTTGAACATGGTCGTCCAGGCGAGCGCCGCACCCCACAGCACGTCGGCGGCGGTGAAGCGCTCGCCGAGAAGGTAGGGGCCGCGCCGCAGCTGGGCGTTGACGAGGTCCATCACCGCCTCGTAGCTGCCGTAGGGCGACATCGCCAGGGGAGCGGGTTCGCCGCCGCGGTGCTTGTCGACCACCGCCGGCTCGAACGCACTGCCGTAATAGACCATCCAGCGCAGGTAGGGGCCGCGCAGCGGGTCGCCGAGGGCCGGGGCGAGGCCGGCCTGCGGGAAGAGGTCGGCGAGGTAGAGGAAGACCGCCGCCTGCTCGGTCACCAGGGCGTCGCCGTGGCGGATCGCCGGCACCTTCCCCATCGGGTTGACGGCGAGGTAGGCCGGCGCCCGGTTCTCGCCCGCCTTCATGTTGAGCACGTGCAGGTCGTAGGGCGCGCCGAGCTCCTCCAGGAGCAGCAGAGCGCTCGACGAGCGGGTGTTCGGCGAGTGGTAGAGCGTGACGCGGTCCTGGCTCATGCGAGCGGCCTCCCTCAGCCCCGATTCGGGGCGCCGCCACGGTCGAGGCGGCGCGGGGCGAGATCAAGGCCGTGCAGGCGCGGGGCGAGGGGCCGCCTTGCCATCCGGAGCCCGATCCGATAAAGCGCCCGCCATCCCACACGCGGAGCCGGCCTCATGCAGCAATGAGGCGTTTCCGGTGGCCGGCTTCACGCTGGCTGCACCCTCCGCGGCGGATCGAACCGGAGAGACAAAGACATGGCCCTTCCCGATTTCTCGATGCGTCAGCTCCTCGAAGCCGGCGCGCATTTCGGCCACCAGTCGCACCGCTGGAACCCGAAGATGCAGTCCTACATCTTCGGCACCCGCAACAACATCCACATCATCGACCTCGCCCAGACCGTGCCGGCGCTCTACCAGGCGCTGCAGGCGGTGAGCGACACGGTCGCCAAGGGCGGTCGCGTGCTGTTCGTCGGCACCAAGCGGCAGGCCGCCGACGTGGTGGCGGATTCGGCCCGGCGCTCGGCCCAGTACTTCGTGAACTCCCGCTGGCTCGGCGGCACGCTCACCAACTGGAAGACCATCTCGGGCTCGATCCAGCGCCTGCGCAAGGTCGACGAGATCCTGGCCGGCGGCGGCCAGGGCCTCACCAAGAAGGAGCGCCTGATGCTCTCTCGCGAGAAGGACAAGCTCGAGAAGGCGCTCGGCGGCATCAAGGACATGGGCGGCGTGCCCGACCTGCTGTTCGTGATCGACACCAACAAGGAGCAGCTGGCGATCAAGGAGGCCAAGCGCCTCGGGATCCCGGTGGCGGCCATCGTCGACACCAACTGCGACCCGGACGGGATCACCTACGTGGTGCCGGCGAACGACGACGCGGGCCGCGCCATCGCGCTCTACTGCGACCTCATCGCCCGCGCGGCGATCGACGGCATCTCGCGCGGCCAGGGCTCGATGGGCATCGACGTCGGCGCCTCTGAGGAGCCGATGGCCGAGGAGCTGCCGGCCAACCTCAACGAGCCGGAGGTCGCCCCGGTCGACATCTCCGAGCCCTACGTGGGCGAGCCCTTCGAGCTGCTCGCCGCCCCGCGCGGCGCGCCCGACGACCTGACCAAGCTCACCGGCGTCGGCCCGCAGCTCGTGCAGAAGCTCAACGACGCGGGCATCTACCACTACTGGCAGGTCGCCGCGATGACGCCCGAGGACGTGGCCAAGGTCGATGCCGACCTGAAGCTCAACGGCCGCATCGACCGCGACGGCTGGATCAACCAGGCCCGCGCCTTCGTCGAGGCCGCCGCGGCCGCGTGAGGGCCGGCCCGCGTGAGCGGCCCGATCCGGGCGCGGTTCGCGCCCCGATCCGGGCGCGGTTCGCGCCCCAGACAGGTTGACGGAATGACAGCCCGGCGCTCGCGCAGCGCCGGGCTCCCTTTATCGGTGGAGTGGAAAGGACGTCCCATGGCCAACATCACGGCTGCGATGGTCAAGGACCTGCGCGAGAAGACCGGCGCCGGCATGATGGACTGCAAGTCCGCCCTGAACGAGACGGCGGGCGACATCGAGGCCGCGGTCGACTGGCTGCGCAAGAAGGGCCTCGCCAAGGCCGCCAAGAAGGCCGGGCGCGTGGCCGCCGAGGGTCTGGTCGCGGTGGAATCCGCCGGCCGCCACGCGGCGGTGGTCGAGGTGAACTCCGAGACCGACTTCGTCGCCCGCAACGACGGCTTCCAGGCCTTCGTGCGCGAGGCCGCCAAGATCGCGCTCAACACCGAGGGCGACGTCGAGGCGCTGGAGGCGGCGCACTTCCCGGGCTCGCAGACGACCGTCAAGGACCGGCTGCAGGAACTCATCGCCACGATCGGCGAGAACATGACCCTGCGCCGCACCGCGAGGCTCGCGGTGGAGAAGGGCGTGATCGCCTCCTACGTGCACGGGCAGGTCAGCGAGGGCCTGGGCAAGATCGGCGTGCTGGTGGCGCTGGAATCGGCGGGGGACGTCACGTTCCTGAGCACGCTCGGCCGGCAGATCGCCATGCACGTCGCCGCCACGAACCCGCTGGCGCTGGACGCCTCGGGCATCGATGCGGCCACCGTCGAGCGCGAGAGCAACATCCTGCGCGAGAAGAACGCCGGCAAGCCGGACCACGTGCTGGCCAAGATCGTCGAGAGCGGCCTGAAGAGCTACTACAAGGAGGTCACCCTCCTGGAGCAGCCCTTCGTGCACGACACCTCGAAGACCGTGGCCCAGGTGCTCAAGGAATCCGAGGGCAAGGCCGGTGGCCCGGTGAAGCTCGCAGCCTTCGTGCGCTACGCGCTCGGCGAGGGCATCGAGAAGGAAGAGGGGCCGGACTTCGCCAGCGAGGTCGCGGCCGCGGTCAAGGGCTGACGATCCGGGGCTGAGGCTCGGGGGGCGCCGGAGCGTCTCCCCCTCCCCGTTTCCGCATCGCGCAACGGCCCGGGGCGTCCGCGTCCCGGGCCGTTGCCGTGACGGGGCGCCTCGACGGGCCGGGGCGGGCGGGGTAGAACCCCGCCGCACCCTCACCGTGCCAGGAGGCCCCATGTCGGAAACGACGCCGATTCGCCGCGTGCTCGTGAAGCTGTCCGGCGAGGCGCTCGCGGCACCGGACGGCTACTGGCTGCACCCGCCGACCCTCGCGGCGCTCGCCGACGACATCGCCCGCTCGATCGACGCCGGCTTCCAGATCGCCCTCGTGGTGGGCGGCGGCAACGTCATCCGCGGCGCGCGGGTCTCGGCCGCGGGCTGGATCGACCGCGCCACCGGCGATTCGCTGGGCATGATCGCCACGGTGATGAACTCGCTGGCGCTGGAGACCGCGCTCAACGCCGCAGGCGTCACCGCCCGGACCATGTCGGCGGTGTCGATGCCGACGATCTGCGAGACCTACGCCCGCCAGCCCGCCCTGCATCACCTCGACAAGGGACAGGTCGTGGTGCTGGCCGGCGGCACCGGCAACCCCTACTTCACCACCGACACCGCCGCGGTGCTGCGCGCCGCCGAGCTGAGATGCGACGCGGTCCTCAAGGCCACGCAGGTGGACGGGGTCTATTCCGCCGACCCGAAGCGCGACCCCGAGGCGGTGCGCTACGACCGCCTCACCCATGACGAGGCCATCGCCCGCGACCTCAAGGTGATGGACACGGCCGCCTTCGCGCTCGCCCGCGAGAGCCGCCTCTCCCTCGTCGTCGGCTCGGTCCATGCCCCCAGTTCCGTCACGGCGATCCTCACGGGCATGGCGCCCGCGACCCGCGTGGTGCCGTAATGTCAGTCCGGGCCGGGAAGGCTATTCCGCCAGCTCCCCTATCGAAAGACGCAGGAACGACCGCCTACAAACCTTTCGGTTGCGCAGTATCCTGTTGACGATTAACGTCCGATGGCATTCACGGTCGCGGTGCCCATGGTAGGAATGGCGTCGTTGCTGATCGATCGGCCGGCGATCGACCGATCGGTTGCGCGCGTGCCGGCGGTCCGATCGGACCGACGTGACGACGTCCGCCACGGTGAGGCAACCCACAGGACGACGCCGGTGCCGGCGGACGGGACGTGAGGGACATGGATATGCGGGCGTGGCCCCAGCGGAGCGATGCGACGCCGACCGACCCTCTGCCGGACGCGGGACGATCCATGCGATTCGAAGTGGAACGCAAGTTCCTCGTGGTGAACGACGATTGGCGCCGTGCGGTCACCGGGCAGCGGCGCCTGCGCGATGGCCTGATCGTCCAGGCGGGCGGGGGCAAGGTCAGGGTGCGGCTCGACGAGACGCGGGCGTGGCTGACCGTGAAGGGACCGCGCGCCGGGCTCGGACGGGCCGAGTTCGAGTACGAGATTCCGCCGGCCGACGCGGAGGCCATGATGGCGGCGGTCTGCCCGACCAACCAGATCCACAAGGTGCGCCACACCGTGCCGCATGCCGGCCTGCTCTGGGAGGTCGACGTTTTCGAAGGTGACCTCGCCGGCCTCCTGTTCGCGGAGGTGGAGGTGGAGCACGAGACGCAGCCGCTGCCGATCCCGGGCTGGGCCGGCCTGGAAATCTCGAGCGACCCCCGCTTCCGGCAGAGTGCCCTGCTTCGCCTGCGGGCGGCCGCCGGACGGCCGCTGACGCTGGACGACGTGCTCGCCGCCCCCCCGGCCGCGGCCTGAGCGGACGCATCGCGCTCCGACGGCGACGTTCGATCGGTCGGCGCTGCTGGCCCAGACCGGTCCGGATCAACCCGGTCATCGGCCGGCGTCCAGCATCAGCCGCGATCGACACCAAAGACACGCGCCCTCTCATGCCTCGCCGCATCACAAGGCGCCCTGACGTCCCAAGCCGGCCGCTGCCCTGGCCGGCCTTCGGCACGCGGCCTGGTCAATAGGGCACCTGCGGGGAGGGCGCAGGCTGGATCGGCAGCGGCTCGCGCGCGGGAGTGGGGCTCGTCGCGCGAGGCGGGCTGGCCGGCCGCGCACCCGGCGTACCCGCAGGGCCGCGCGGCCCCGCAGGCCCGGCCGGCCCACGCGCGCCGGGCTTGCCCGGAGGACCCGCAGGCCCGGCCTCGCCCGGCGGCCCCG
>NZ_JBKIBX010000010.1:0-164981 GCF_046557895.1 Methylobacterium oryzisoli
GTTGGGCAAGCTGGCGTAGCGCGGCTCGTTGAGGCGCAGGTCCGTGGTGATGATGGCCGGCAGCGTGAGCGAGAGCGTCTGCAGGCCGCCGTCGATCTCGCGGGTGACGTCGAGCGCGCCTTCGCCGACCTCGAGCTTGTAGGCGAAGGTGCCCTGGGGCCAGCCGAGCAGGGCGGCGAGCATCTGGCCGGTCTGGTTGGAATCATCGTCGATCGCCTGCTTGCCCAGGATGACGAGGTCGGGGCTTTCCTTCTCGACCAGCGCCTTGAGGAGCTTGGCGACGGCGAGCGGCTCGACCGCGGCGTCGGTCTTGACCAGGATGCCGCGGTCGGCGCCCATGGCGAGCGCGGTGCGGATGGTCTCCTGGGCCTGCTGCGGGCCGATCGAGACCGCGACGATCTCGGTGACCTTGCCCTTCTCCTTGAGGCGGATCGCCTCCTCGACGGCGANGACGGGCACCAGAACCTTCATGATCGCCGAATCCTTCGTCGCGCGAGACGATGCGACGCCCGCGCGCGTCCCGCGCCCGGCCGCCGACCATCCCGCTGGGGAGCAAGGTGCCGGACCGTAACGGCCGTTTTTTCGAATTGTCAACGCGGGCGCGAAGGAGCACCCGGCAGGCTCATGCCGGCCTCACGCCCGGTTCTTGCCCGGCACCCAGAGCACGTCCGCAGCACCCCCGTCATTCGCCACCCGGGAGGCGACGAACAGGAAATCCGACAGGCGGTTGAGGTACTGGATCGCAACCGGGGAGACCCGCTCGGCGGGGTTGGCGGCCAGCGCCACGGCGAGACGTTCGGCCCGGCGGCAGACCGTGCGGGCGAGGTGGAGCGCCGCCGCGGCCGGGCTGCCGCCGGGGAGCACGAAGGAGCGCAGCGGCTGCAGGCCCGCGTTCAGCGCGTCGATCTCGCGCTCCACCCGCTCGACCTGCGCGGCGACGATGCGCAGCGGCTCGTAGGGCAGGGGAGCGTCGCCCTCCGGGGTCGCGAGGTCGGCCCCGAGATCGAACAGGTCGTTCTGGATGCGCGACAGCATCGCGTCGAGCTCGCCCGTCGTGTGCTGGCGGGCGAGCCCGATACAGGCATTCGTCTCGTCGACGGTGCCGTAGGTCTCGATGCGCAGATCCGCCTTGGAGCGGCGCTCGCCGCTCGCCAGCGCGGTGGTGCCGGCATCGCCGGTGCGGGTGTAGATGCGGTTGAGGACGACCACGTTCGGACCTCGTGCGGGCTGCCCCGCCTCTCTACACCGGAACGGCCCGGGCGGCTGCCCTCAGAACGTATAGGCGATCTTGCCGCCGTAATTGGTGAGGCCGCGGTTGGCCGCGCACAGGCCGGCATTCGACATGTGCTCGACGGTCGCCATCACGCTCCACCGCTCGGTCAGGCGGAAACCCACGGCGGCAGCCTCGCGGAAGAGCGGCGAGCAGCCCAGCGCGTTGAAGCCCGGCGGCACGAAGGCTCCCGGCCCGGTGGCCCCGTTGTGGAAGGCCGCGCCGAAGAACCCCTCGACGAAGATCCGGTCGGTGATGTCGAAGGTCCAGGTGGCGCCCAGATAGGCGTAGCTGGTGCGGCCGGCGGTGTTGTAGCTGCCGCCCACGGTCGGGCGCGGCACGAAGGCGCTCCAGAAGCGGTCCTGCAGCTGCACCGGCTTGGCGAGCAGCACCTCGAAGGCGACGTTGGCGGTGTTGCCCTCGTTGCTGCCCGGATCCTGCACGGTGCCGCCGATGCGGAACTCCGAGACGATGCTGAGCGGCTGCACCGGCGGCCGGTAGACCGGCGCGGGCACCGGGGCGTCGGCGGCCTGCGCCATCGGAACGGCCGACAGCAGGAAGGCGGCGAGGCTCGGGAAGAGGACGCGCATGAAGACTGGTCCGGACGGACGCAGCGGCCCGACACCGGACGTTAACCGGGCCGGCGCGCCGGCGTCTCCCCGCATCATCCCGTGCGGCGCCGAATTCGACATCCTGCGGCGGTACGGCCACAGTTCCCGGACGAGGCGCCCCGGCGGAGCCGGAGCGCCCCGGTCCGCTCACTCCATCATGCCGAGGAGGTCGCCCACCCGCATGTCGCGGATGGAGTCCAGGGACATGCCGCCGCCCATGCCACCGCCCATGCCGCCCATCATCCCGCCGACCTGGCGCATCCAGTAATCGGCCTCCCGCAGGGCGGCGCGGTTGCCGCGCAGGCCCGGCAGGCCGGCCAGACCGCCGAGGCCGGAGGCGTAGCGCTGCGGCGCGTGCCGGACGGCGTGACGGCGCGGCACCGCATGGGCGACGACGGTGCGGCGGCTCATCGGCCCGGCATAGGCCGGGCGACGCGGCGTCGCCTGGACGACGACGGGCCGACGCGGGGTCATCCGCGGGGAGGCGCGGCGCTCCACCACCACGACCCGGGGCTCGGCCCGGCGCGCAAGGGACGGGCGCGGCGCGACCGGCACCCGCTCGGCGACCCGCGGCGCGACCGGACGCGGTGTGGCGAGTCGCTGCGCGGGCGCCCCCGTGCTGTCCATCACGGTGCGGCAGCCGGCGCTGAGATTCGGCGTCTCGCGCCGCAGACAGGCGGTGATCGCCCCGACATTCGGGATGTGGGACGCGCACAGCCGCCACACGTCCGGCGTGCAGGCGGCCCGCTGCGCGTCGGTGCCCTGCGCGTAGGCCGGGCCGGCCAGCAGCAGCGTCACCGTCAGCAGGATGGGAGAAGCTTTCATGACGATGTTCCTCCAGAACGGAAGAAGGAGAGCTTCCGAGAGGAAGCCTCCTTGTCTCACCGCCGCGACAGTCGAACGCAGTGTGGCGCCGCACTCCGGACAGTCGATCCGCACGCGATGAACAGGGAAGTCTCGCACGGCCTGGGCGCGCTGTCGCCTCGCCGGCGGTCACCGGGTTCGGTCGCGCCGCGCCGGAGGTGCGGGTCGCCTCTGCCGTGAAGCACAGATTCTCGGGTGAAATCATTGGCGCGGGGAACCCCACTCCCGAGTGGGAGAGGGGCTTGGGGATCGAAGATCCCGCGTGAGGGTGCGGGAGGGTTCAGCAAGAAGTCTCGGCGGTGCCGCTGCCAGCACGAATGTGGGCGGCGGATTGTGATCCCTTCCGGTCCCCTCACCACGCTCCGTGCTTCACTGCGGCACCATTCCCACCCTCACCCCTACCCCTCTCCCGCACGGGAGAGGGGTTCCCGCGCCATCCTTGTCGAGGGTTTTCCCCGGACAGCCGTGCGCGTGCGGGGAGAGGCAAGCAACGCCTCTCCGGCTCACCCGGCGCGGTTCTGCCGGTTCTCGATCAGGTCGTCGACCACCGCTGGATCGGCCAGGGTCGAGGTGTCGCCGAGCGCCGAAAAGTCGTCCTCGGCGATCTTGCGCAGGATGCGGCGCATGATCTTGCCCGAGCGGGTCTTGGGCAGGCCCGGCGCGAACTGGATCAGGTCGGGCGAGGCGATCGGGCCGATGTCCTTGCGCACCCAGGCGACGAGTTCCTTGCGCAGGGCATCGGACGGCTCCTCGCCCTGCATCAGGGTGACGTAGGCGTAGATGCCCTGGCCCTTGAGGCTGTGGGGATAGCCCACCACCGCCGCCTCCGAGACCTTCGGGTGCGCCACGAGGGAGGATTCGACCTCCGCCGTGCCCATGCGGTGGCCCGAGACGTTGATGACGTCGTCGACGCGGCCGGTGATCCAGTAGTAGCCGTCCGCGTCCCGCCGGCAGCCGTCGCCCGAGAAGTAGCGGCCCGGGAAGGTCGAGAAGTAGGTCTGCACGAAGCGCTCGTGGTCGCCCCAGACCGTGCGCATCTGGCCCGGCCAGGACTCGTCGATGCAGAGGTTGCCCTCGCAGGCGCCCTCCTGGACCTTGTTGTCGCCGTCGACCACCACCGGCTTCACGCCGAAGAACGGGCGGGTGGCCGAGCCGGGCTTGAGGTCGGTGGCGCCGGGCAGCGGGGTGATCAGGATGCCGCCGGTCTCGGTCTGCCACCACGTGTCGACGATCGGGCAGCGCCCGTCGCCGACGACCCGGTAGTACCACTCCCAGGCCTCCGGGTTGATCGGCTCGCCCACCGAGCCCAGCACCCGCAGGGTGGAGCGCGAGGTCTTCTTCACCGGCTCCTCGCCCGCGCCCATCAGCGAGCGGATGGCGGTCGGGGCGGTGTAGAAGATCGTGACCTTGTGCTTGTCCACGACCTCCCAGAACCGGGAGATCGACGGGTAGGTCGGGATGCCCTCGAACATCAGCGTCGTGGCGCCGTTCGCGAGCGGCCCGTAGACGATGTAGGAGTGGCCCGTGACCCAGCCGACATCGGCGGTGCACCAGTAGACGTCGCCCTCGTGGTAGTCGAAGACGTACTGGTGGGTCATCGCCGCGTAGACGAGATAGCCCCCCGTGGTGTGCACCACGCCCTTCGGCTGCCCGGTCGACCCCGAGGTGTAGAGCAGGAAGAGCGGGTGCTCGGCCTCGACGTGCTCGGCCGGGCAATGGTCGGTGACCTCGCGGGCGGCCGCGTCGTAGTAGACGTCGCGGACCGGATCCATCTCGATCGTGCCGCCGGTGCGGCGCACCACGACGACGTGGTCGACGCTGTCGGCGGGCAGGCGCGCGATGGCGGCGTCGACATTGGCCTTGAGCGGCACCTTGCGACCACCGCGCAGGCCCTCGTCGGCCGTGATGACGAGCTTCGAGTCGCAGCCCTGGATGCGGCCGGCGAGGGAATCGGGCGAGAAGCCGCCGAACACCACGGAGTGGATCGCGCCGAGCCGGGCGCAGGCCAGCATCGCGAAGGCGGCCTCCGGGATCATCGGCAGGTAGATCGTCACCCGGTCGCCCTTGCCCACGCCGCGGTTGCGCAGGACGTTGGCCATCCGGCAGACCTCCGCGTGCAGCTCGCGGTAGGTGATGTGGCGGGAATCGCCCGGATCGTCGCCCTCCCAGATGATCGCCACCTGATCGCCGCGCGTGGCGAGATGCCGGTCGATGCAGTTGTGGGCGACGTTCGTCACGCCGTCCTCGAACCAGCGGATCGAGACCTCGCCCGGCCCGAAGGTGGCGTTCTTGACCTGCGTGTAGGGCCTGAACCAGTCGATGCGCTTGCCGTGCTCGCCCCAGAACGCGTCCGGGTCACGGATCGAGGCCTCGTACCACGCGCGGTACTTCGCGTCGTCGATGTGGGCGTGCTCCCGCACGGCGGCGGGCACCGCGACGATCCGCTGGTTCATGGCGCTCTCCCTCTCGCAGTCCCGGCCCGCGCGTCGGTCGGGCGACGGGGGACATTTGTGAGAGGTCTAACCACCCGGGCGACGAGGCGGCAACGGCTTCTTCCGTCTAACGCCGCCTCGTCGGCGCGCCGTCAGTTGCAGCCGATGCAGATCCCGGTATCGACCTTGCGGTTGATGTCGCGGATCTTGTCGCGCTGCTCGCCCGACTGGCCCTCGCGGGGGCCGACGGCGGCGCCCGGAGGCTTGGTCTGGCCGGTCGCGGTGATGCTGCGGTTGACCGCGCCGGTGCTGCTGGGATCGCCCGACCGGGAGGAGGGCAGGGCGCCCGGGTCGGCGGTCTGCGCGGCCAGGGGGCCGGCCGCCAGGAGGACGCCTCCAATGAGGGTGAAGGCCACGGCGGTCGGGAGGGTCAGGCTCGGCAATCGACGAATGCGCATCGCGGGGCTCCATCTGTTGCCGAGTCAACGCCTTTCCGCGGCCCAGGTTCAGGGCGGGCATTCCGGCTCAGGCGGCGCCGTCGCCCTGCAGGTAGCCGGAGCGGCGGCTGTCGGGCATCTGCAGCGAGGTCAGGAACGCGATCAGGCACATCGCGGTCACGTACCAGAAGAACCACGTCTCCACGCCCCAGTCCTTGAAGCTCAGCGCCACGAACTCGGCCGAGCCGCCGAACAGCGCGTTGGCGATGGCGTAGGACAGGCCGACGCCCAGCGCCCGCACCTCCGCCGGGAACATCTCGGCTTTCACGAGGCCGCTGATCGAGGTGTAGAACGAGACGCACAGGAGCGCCGCCGTGATCAGCCCGTAGGCCGTGATCGGGTCCGTGGTGCCGCCGATCGCGTGCAGCAGCGGCACCGTCAGCAGCGTGGTCGAGGCGCCGAAGATCAGCATCGCGGTCTTGCGGCCGAACCTGTCGGCGAAGATGCCGAACAGCGGCTGCACCACCATGTAGGTGAAGAGCACCGCCGTCATCGTCAGGTTGGCGGTCTTCTTGTCCATGTGGGCCGTGTTCACCAGGTACTTCTGCATGTAGGTGGTGAACGTGTAGAAGATCAGCGAACCGCCGGCGGTGTAGCCGAGCACCGTCAGGAAGGCGCGGCGGTGGTGGCGCCAGAGGGCGAGCACGCTGCCCGCCTCCTTCGATCCGCGCGCATCCTCGGTCGAGGTCTCGTGCAGCGAGCGTCGCAGGTAGAGCGCGACGACCGCCGCGCCGGCCCCGATGAAGAACGGGATGCGCCAGCCCCAGGCGCTCATCTCCTGGTCGGAGAGCGCCATCGTCACCAGCACGACGACGAGCGAGGCGAGGAGCTGCCCGCCGATCAGCGTCACGTACTGGAACGAGCCGTAGAAGCCGCGCCGCCCCTTGAGGGCCACCTCGCTCATGTAGGTGGCGCTGGTGCCGTACTCGCCGCCCACCGACAGGCCCTGCGCCATGCGGGCCAGCAGCAGCAGGATGGGCGCCAGGAGGCCGATCTGCCCGTAGGTCGGCAGGATCGCGATGACGAGCGAGCCCGCGCACATCATCATCACGGAGATCAGCATCGAGGTCTTGCGGCCGTAGCGGTCGGCGACCCGGCCGAACACCCAGCCGCCGATCGGCCGCATCAGGAAGCCGATGGCAAAGACCGCCGCGGTGTTGATGAGCTGCACCGTCGGGTCGGCGCCGGGGAAGAACGCGTCCTTGAAGTAGATCGCCGTGAAGGCGTAGGCGTAGAAGTCGTACCACTCGACGAGGTTGCCCGACGACGAGCCGATGATCGCGCGGATACGGGCGCGGTTATCGTAGGCGGCGATGGTCGGGTTCTGGGACGACAGTGCGTCGTGCGCGGCGGCGGGGATGGGACGGTTCATCGGCGACGGGCACTCCTCGGGGGCCGACGGCGCCCGCGCCCGGAACGAGCGGGCCGGCCGACGCCGCGACGGCGTCCGCTTAGGAGGTCTTCGACTTTCGGACAACCCTCAGAGCTGCATCCCGTCGCGCCGCGATCGGATGCAGCTCCGAGCGTCAGCTGCGGTCGCAGGGGTCCGGGCGCTCCGGCCAGGGCCGTCCTGTCTCGGCCGCGTGGCGCGCCAGGAGGTCGCGCACGGCCGCGTCGACATGCGGGCGCACCCTCTGGCGCAGGGGATTGAGCTTGTCGCTCACCTGCACCCACTTGGCGCCGGTCCACTCCATCAGGAAGCCCGCGAGATGCCCGCTGTGGTCGGCGCAGGTGAGGGTCAGGGAGGCGCCGAAACCCGTGAGGCCGAGTTCCTTCCAGCGCGCGCCGTCGAGCCGGACCGCTTCGAGGCCGCGCCGCAGCGTCTCGCCGTCCACGCGCGCCGTGCCGGCGAGGCGCTGCGCGTTGCGGATGCCCTCCGCCACCACGACCGCGTTGTAGACCCCGCGGTTGTAGAGGAGCCCGGTCGCCTCCTCCTTGGGCGTGCGCGAGGCGCCCGCGTCGATCACCAGGAGGTCGATCTGGTCGAAGGCCGGGAAGCTGTCGGTGACGGCATGCCACGTCACCTCCCGGAAACCGCGCGCGGCCGGCCCCGCCCGGCGCAGCTCCGCCTCGCCGGGGCCGCCGAGGGCGACGATGCGGTTGAGCGGGAGGCCGGCGGCGGCAGCCTCCGCCAGGGGCGAGCCCGCGAGCCCCGCCGAGCCGTCGAGGATCAGATAGTCGGGGGCGCCGGCCTTGGCGGCGCGCCAGGGAGCCGCCGCGGCCTCGCCGGGGTCGGGGCTCAGCGCGTAGGTGCGCAGCGCCACGCCGAGATCGGCCGCCAGCGCGTCGAGGAGCCGCACCGGCTCGCGACCCGCCGGGCTGTCCCTGTGCAGATAGGCGAGGCGCTTGCCGCGCAAGCCCTCCGGCCCGCCGAGCCCCTCCATCAGCGCGGCCAGCGCCACGCCGAGGCCGTCCCACACCGTGGCGGGCGGCGCGAAGGCGAACGGAAACACGGCGCCACGCGCCGCGAGCGGCGGGCCGTTGCCCACGGCGACGAGGGGGATGCGGTCCGCGCCGGTGCGCATCAGCAGGGCTGCCGCCGTGTCGGCGCTCCAGGGGCTCACCGCCAGCGCGCCCGCGGCCTTCGCCTCCTCGTAGCAGGCGAGCGCGCGGGCGGACTCCCCGCCGGTCTCGCATTCCCGCACGGCGATGCGCAGGCCGCCGATGCCGCCGTCGCGGCGGTTGATCATCGCGACATAGTCCGAGAAGCCGTTGGCGACCGCGTTCCCGGCCGCCGCGAGCGGCCCGTCGCGCTGAGTGAACAGGGCCACCGGCAGGCCGTCCTGCCCGCCTGCCCCCTGCGCCTGGGCGGGGGCGGTCAGCACCAGGGCGCCGAGGAGGGCGGTCAGGGCGGAGCGGAGCGGCATACCCTCACCTCGGAGAAGGCGCCCGTCCCGTCGCGGCGGCGCCACCCGGATGTAGCGCCGCGGCCGGCCTCGCGCGAGGGGTGAGCGGCGGCGCGGGCTCCCGGGCGCGCGGGAGGAGGCGGAGGCGGGGGACCGGGGTGGATTTCGCTTGGCCGCGGCGCGGCGGTCGCACTAGTCAGGCTGGCGGCAGGACCCCATGTTCGCGGTATTCGTCGAAACGCCGCTCGCCGTTTCCCCGAGGTTTTCATGCTCACCGATACCCCCGCGGCCGGCCAGCCTCCCGCGGACGACCTGATCAAGGACACCACCACGACGGCCTTCCGGCAGGACGTGATGCAGGAGTCGATGCACCAGCCGGTGCTGGTCGACTTCTGGGCGCCCTGGTGCGGGCCGTGCAAGCAGCTCACCCCCGTGCTGGAGAAGGCGGTCCGGAACGCCGGCGGCAAGGTGAAGCTCGTCAAGATGAACATCGACGAGCATCCGCAGATCGCCGGCCAGCTCGGCATCCAGTCGATCCCGGCGGTGATCGCGTTCCAGCGCGGGCAGCCGGTGGACGGGTTCATGGGCGCCCTGCCCGAGGGGCAGGTGAAGGGCTTCATCGAGCGCCTCGTCGGCCCCCTCGGCCCGACCCAGGCCGAGGACCTGATGGCCGAGGCCGAGGCCGCGGCGGAGGCCGGCGACGTGGACGCCGCGGCCGAGATCTACGCGGCGGTGCTGGCGCAGGAGCCGGGCCATGCCGGGGCGATCGCGGCGCTGGCCAAGCTGGTGCTCGACGGCGGCGACATCGAGCGCGCCAAGCAGTTCCTCGATTCCGCGCCGCCGGAGGCCGCCAAGAGCCCGGCCGTGGCGAGCGTGCGGGCGGCGATCGAGCTCGCCGAGCAGGCGGCCTCGCTGGGCGATCTCGGCGCCCTGCAGCGGCAGGTCGAGGCCGATCCGGGCGACCATCAGGCGCGGTTCGACCTCGCGCTCGGCCTGAACGCCCGTGACCGCCGCGAGGATGCGGTCAACCACCTGATCGAGATCGTGCGCCGCGACCGCGGCTGGAACGAGGACGCGGCCCGCAAGCAGCTGCTGCAGTTCTTCGAGGCCTGGGGCCCGATGGACCCGATGACCATCCGCGGCCGGCGCAGGCTCTCGTCGCTGATGTTTTCCTGAGGGGCCGGGAACGTTCTGGAGATCCCCGCGATTCCGGTCCCCGGCGCTGCGCCGGGCCGACGGCCCCGGCGTGGCGGTCCGGGATGATGCGACGGCGCAGGCGTCCTCACCGCAGGGCCGTCGCCAGAAGGAGATGCCGGCCGGAGGCGCCCCGGGGGCCGGCCGCGACAGGGGCGGGAGCGGCGGGATGAGCATGAACGTGGCCTACAAGGGCCCGGGCGACTGCCCGGTGGTGATCCCGGTCTTCCCGCTGCCGGGAGCGCTGCTCCTCCCGCGCGGCCAGATGCCCCTCAACATCTTCGAGCCGCGCTACCTCGCGATGGTGGACGACGCGCTGCGCAGCGACCGGGTGATCGGCATGATCCAGCCCGACGCCGAGGCCGGCGAGCAGCCGCTCGCCCCGCGGCTCTACCGCGTCGGCTGCGCGGGCCGGATCACGCAGTTCGCCGAGACGGGGGACGGCCGCTACCTGATCTCGCTCACTGGCATCTCCCGGTTCCGGGTCGAGGAGGAGATGTCGACCACGACCGCCTACCGGCTGTGCCGGGTGAGCTTCGATCCCTTCGCGGCGGATTTCCACGCCCGCGCGGGCGAGGAGGCGGTGGACCGGGCCGGCGTGCTGCGGGCGCTCAAGGACTTCGTGGAGGCCAACGACCTCAAGGTCGACTGGGCCGGGATCGAGGAGGCGCCCAACGAGGCGCTCGTCAACGCGCTCTGCATGATGAGCCCGTTCGGTCCGCGCGAGAAGCAGGCGATGCTGGAAGCCCCCGACCTCAAGACCCGGGCCGAGGTGTTGATCGCCGTGACCGAGATGGAGCTGGTGCGCGGCTCGGGCTCCGAGCCGACGCTGCAGTGACGGTCCCTCCCGCGGACCGCGGGCCTGTCCGGGAAAAAATCCTCGACAAGGATGGCGCGGGATCCCCTCTCCCGTGCGGGAGAGGGGTAGGGGTGAGGGTCCAGGTGGGGCCGTAGAAAGACGCGACGCTGCCGCTACCAGCACTGAGGTTGGTTGCTGAACCTGAAGCGTTCCGCTCCCCTCACAACCCTCCGCGCTTCACTGCGGCTTCCTCCCGGGACCCTCACCCCTGCCCCTCTCCCGCACGGGAGAGGGGTTCCTCGCGCCATTGACTGTCCCCGGACAGCCATGCGTGGACCGGGGAGGGACCGGGACGCCCACTAGAGCACCGCTTGATGGCGCTGCTCTCAGTCTTTGCTTGGCCGCATCGTCTGCGACGAACCGGCATCCACGTCGTCGGACAATGCTCTGGGCTCAGGCCGCCTGCACCCGCATCGAGACGATCCGGTCGGGATCGCGCACCGGCTCGCCGCGCTTGATCTGATCGACGATCTCCATGCCCTCCGTGACCTTGCCCCAGACTGTGTACTGGCGGTCGAGGAAGCGCGCGTCGGAGAAGCAGATGAAGAACTGTGAGTTGGCCGAGTGCGGGAAGTTGGTGCGGGCCATCGAGCAGGTGCCGCGCACGTGCGGCTCGGCATTGAACTCGGCCTTGAGGTCGGGCAGGTCGGAGCCGCCCGTCCCGGTGCCGGTGGGATCGCCGGTCTGGGCCATGAAGCCGTCGATGACCCGGTGGAACGGTACGCCGTCGTAGAAGCCGCGCTCCGACAGGGTGCGGATGCGCTCGACGTGGCCGGGGGCGAGGTCGGGGCGCAGCTGGATGACGACGCGGCCCTTGGTCGTCTCCATCACGAGGGTGTCTTGCACGAGGGTGTTCTGATCGCTCATGGGATGCTCTCCTTGGTTCCCGAATACACGAATCGCAGGGCGATGGGACGCCCCGCGACGGCACCGCCGAGGCCCGGCGTCAGGCGCGCGGGCGTGCATGCGCGCAAGGCCGTCAGGGTGGCGTCGATGAGCGCGCCGCGCTGGCCCGGGGCGACGCTCGCGTAGGTGATGCGGGGCGGCCCCAGGAGGCTGCCGTCCCGCGCCAGGCTCAGCCGGGCGGTGATCTGGGCCCGGCCGAGGCCGGAGAAAGGGTTCCAGCAGGCGGCGAGCGCCGGGTAGAGCTGGACCAGGGTGTCGGCGGGCGAGACGAGGTTGTCGCGGTCCACCGGCACCCGCACCGTCGCCCGCAGGGTCGTGGGCAGCGAGAGCACCGGCGGCAACTCGTCGAGGTCCTCGTCCTGCGCCGCGGCGTGTCCCGCGATCATGGCGGCCACAGCCGCAGCGGCCGCGACCGCCGCGGCGGCGAGGCGCCGCCTACCGGCCATCCTGGGCGAGCTGCATCCGCACGATCTTGTCGGGGTTCTGCACCTGCCCGTTGGCAGCGCTCGATCCCTTCTTGATCTTGTCGACCACGTCCATGCCGGACGCGACCTCGCCCACCACCGTGTACTGGTTGTTGAGGAAGGACGCGTCGCCGAAGCAGATGAAGAACTGCGAGTTCGCCGAGTTCGGGCTCTGCGAGCGGGCCATGCCGACCGTGCCGCGCCGGAACGGGGTGGCGGTGAACTCGGCCGGGATGTCGGGCAGATTCGACTTGCCGGTGCCGGTGCCGGTGGGATCGCCGGTCTGGGCCATGAAGCCGTCGATGACCCGGTGGAACGGCACGCCGTTGTAGAAGCCCTGCTTGGTCAGGGCCTTGATCTGCTGCACGTGCTTGGGCGCGAGGTCCGGGCGCAGCCGGATGGTGATGCGGCCGTCCTTGGTGTCGAGGTAGACGGTGTTGGCGTCGGGGGCGCCCTGCGCGGCGGCGGGCGTGACGGCGACGCCGAGCGCCGCCGCGAGGGTGAACGCCAGGGCGGCGATCCAGCGGGTCATCCGAAAACACTCCTTCTCGTGCGGGTGAGCGAGGGCGGTCGACGGCCCCCGCGCGGTAGGCCCCCTTGCGTAGGGCCCACGTGAGTCAGGACCGGGCGAACCGGGCGGCGAGGCGCTCGGCCACCAGCGGCGGCACGAACGGCCGCACGTCCCCGCCCATGGCGGCGATTTGGCGGACGAGCGTGGCGGTGATCGGCCGCACGCCCGTGGAGGCGGGCAGGAAGACGGTCTGCACCTCCGGCGCCATCACGCCGTTCATGCCGGCGAGCTGCATCTCGTAGTCGAGATCCGTGCCGTCGCGCAGGCCGCGGATGAACAGGGTCGCGCCCACGCGCCGCGCCGTCGCCACCGCGAGGTCGTCGAAGGTGACGACGTCGAGGCCCGCACCCTCGGCGGCCGCGAGCGGCCCGCAGGTGGCGCGGATCAGGTCGGCCCGCTCGTCCGCCGGAAACAGGGGCGTCTTGCCGGGATGCACCCCGATGGCGATGACGAGCCGTCCGACGAGGCGGCAGGCCTGCCGGATGACGTCGAGGTGGCCGTTGGTGATGGGGTCGAAGGACCCGGCGTAGAGGGCTGTGCGGTTCATCGCCGCCCCAGGTAGGGCAGTTCGGGCGAGAAGGAAACGGGCCGGCGCCGGTACAGGTGTCCGCCTCCGCCTCAGCGAGGCACGGCGCCGACCAGCGGCCCGAGCGGCCGGCTGAGGTCGGAGCGGTTCAGCGCGGGCGCGTAGAGGCTCGACACGCTGCCGTCGAGGAAGAGCGCGTTGGGGCAGTTCAGGCCGTCGCGAAAGAGCCGGGCGAAGGCCCCGAAGGTCACCGGGGATTCCGAGATGGCGAACACCGCACTGTGCCCGTCCGGCCGCACGCCGACCCCGTTGCGGATCTTGAGCGAGGGGCCGTTGGTCGAGATCTTGGGGTGGATGCGGCCGTTGATCACCAGCATCGGGCCGGATTGGGTGGCGTAGTCGGCCTTCACGCGCCCGCGCAGGTAGCGCCCGGTCTCGACCACCCCGGCCTTGTCGCCGCTGACGTAGAAGACGCCGTTCGGCTTGAGGTGGAAGTTGCCCGGTCCGCCCTGGGTGTTGGCGGCCTTCAGCTCGCGGCCCTCCTCCACGTAGAGGCCGACCGGCGCGAGCCCGGCATCGTACATGCCGGCGTTCATCGCGAAGACGAGGCTCGCCCCCTGCGCCGAGGCGAGACGCGTGAGCGAGCCGTAGGGCAGGCCATCGGCGCCGCGCCAGAAGAGCTTCACCCGCGCCCGCCGCAGATCGACCATGCAGACGACGAAACGCTCGCCCTCGTGCATCACCGGCTGGCAGGCGGCCGGACCGGCTGCAGAAGCCGGCTTGGCGGGAGCGATCTTGGCGGGAGCGATCTTGGCGGCGGGAGCCGGCTGCCCGAGAGCCGGCCACGCCAGAGCCGGCCATGCCAGGAGGGCCGCGAGGGCGGCGAAGGTCGGACCGCGACGGGTCATGCGCATCGAGTGTCCCGGAGAGTCGCGGCACCGTCCGGCCGCCCCGCCCCGATAGCAGCCGATCACGACTTTTTGCAGCACGGACCGAAATGGCTCCCGCAGCGTTTCTTCGAGTGGAGCATTGGGGGCCCATGTCCTCACACTCGGAGAGTGCACGATGAAACGGGTGATGTTCGCGTCCGCGGCGCTCGCGGGAGCGCTGATGCTGGTGCCGACCATAGCCGAGGCGCAGCGTGGCGGCTTCGGCGGCGGCGGATTCCGGGGCGGCGGCTTCGGCGGCGGCGGATTCCGCGGCGGTGGCTTCGGCGGCGGCGGGTTCCGGGGCGGTGGCTTCGGGGGGGGCCTCGGCGGCGGCGGGTTCCGGGGCGGTTTCGGCGGCGGCGGCTTCCGGGGCGGGCTCGCCGGGGCGGGCTTCCGGGGCGGCTTCGGCGGCTATCGGGGTGGTTTCGGCGGTTACCGCGGCGGCTTCGGCGGCTACGGCTTCCGTGGGGCTCGCTTCGGCTACGGCGGCTGGGGCTATCGCCGGGGCTGGGGCTACGGGGCGGCCGGCCTCGGGCTAGGCCTGGGGCTCGGCCTCGCAGCGGCCTCGACCTACCCCTACTACGGTGGTGGCTACTACGGCGGCTACGCCCCGGCCAGCTACTACGGCTACGACGACGGGTATTACGGCAGCTCCTGCTACCAAGTCCCGCGGACGCGCTGGACGCCCTACGGCTGGCAGCGCGTCTTCGTGACCCGCTGCTACTGAGCCGGCCGCGCGCCGGACGGGGGACCGCCTTCGGGCGGTCCCTACTCGTTCATGGGCTCCGCATCGCCGATCCATCCCGACCGAACGACGTGAGACCGCGCGCCGGTACGAACCTTGTTGCCCTCCTCGATGTCACGCCGCCGGCCACGAGCGCCGATCCGCCTTCAGGCGTGATCCCGCCCGCCCTCCACCCTGCAAGTGGGGCGATATCCGTGTCTCCGACGCGGCTCTCGAGAGACCACGCGAGGCTATCCATACCCCAGAACAGTATAAAAATACGACAGGCAGCGCTTCCAAAGCCGACTCGGCACGAAGGAGCCTATTCTCTCGGCGGTGATTGTAAGTTATTGGATTGTGCCCGACGCAAAGTGGTCGAGACAGACCGACGCCCCGCGACGCGAGCGCCCGATGACCACGTATTTCTTCCACTTCCAGACTGGCCCCCGGCTGATCCTGGATTCGGAGGGCATCGATCTGGCCAGCCCGGCCGACGCGCTGGAGCGGGCCGCCCGCCTCGCCACCGATCTGCTCTGCGAAGACGAACTGGCCTGCGACTGGAGCCGGAGCGCGATCCGGGTCGAGGACCAGCACCAGCGCCGCGTCTTCGAGCTGGCGATGACCAGCGTGCGCGCCCGCTACAGCCGGCTGAGGCCGCGGCCGCATTAGCGCATTGTCCGGCGAAGTGGTCACCGGCTCGTCGCAGAAAATTCTTCTATATCAAAGGCTTAGAGCAGCGCTCCGGGACGGCGTTCGACTGAACCGCGGATGTCTCGCGGACCGGACCCCGAGCGAGAGGCCGGGACGCGGGGATCCGCCCCGCGGCCCGGCTCAGGGCCGCTCGGCCAGGAAGGCCAGCACGCCCGCCTTGTGCACCTTGTCGCCGACCGCGAGGTTGTGGTCCCGGTTCGGGATGTCGAGGGCGCGCGCGTTCGGCATCAGGGCGGCCAGCGCCGGTCCGGGGCCGGCGATGGGGTCCCGCGTTCCCACCGAGACCAGAGTCGGCACGTCGATCTGGGCCACCTCGCCCCGCGTGAGCGTCTGCCGCGAGCCGCGCATGCAGGCCGCGAGCGCCCGGAGATCGGCCCGGGTCTGCTCGGCGAAGATCCGGAACGAGCGGGCGACGGGATCGGTCACGTCCTCGCTCGACGGCGCCTCCATGGCGTCCGGGATGCCGGCGGGCAGCCCCTTGCCCTCGACGAGGTGGATGCCGAGCCCCCCGAGCAGCGCCGAGCGCACCCGCTCGGGATGCATGAGTGCCAGGTAGGCGGTGATGCGCGCGCCCATCGAGTAGCCCATCACGTCGGCCCGCGGGAGGTCGAGATGGTCGAGGAGGCGACAGGCATCCTCCGCCATCAGGTCGGAGGCGTAGGCCTCCGGATCGTAGAGTTTCTCGCTCGCCCCGTGGCCGCGGTTGTCGAGGGCGATCACCCGGTAGCCCGCTTCCGTGAGCGTGCGCACCCAGGAAGTGCTGACCCAGTTGGTCGCGTGATTGGACGCGAAGCCGTGGATCAGCAGCACCGGATCGCCGGCACCCGCGGAAGGCGCGACGTCGATGTAGGCGATCCGCACGCCGTCGGAATCGAAGGTCAGCATGGAGGCGGCTCCGGGCTCGGCATCCTTCGCCGAAAGGGGCACCGGTTCGGCGGCGAGAATGATGCGACGACGGGAATTCTCAGCCGAGTTGCTCGGGGCCGTTCGGCGGAGGGCGCCGTCGCGTCTAGCCAGCGCGCCGCGCCGCCGCAAGCGCCGTCCCGTTGCGGGCGCGGGCGCACGGTGGCAAGAGGCGCGCATCCGCTCTCACGACCCGACGAGATGACTCACTCGACGCAACCCTTCGGGACCTACGCCCCCACCGGCCTCGTGCGCTGGATCGTGTCGCAGACCCAGCGCCTGCCGGACGAGGATTGGGGCGCGCGCCGCCTCGCCTTGATCCTGCGCCGCTTCGCCATCCGCATGCTGCGCGGGCGGCCCCTCGACGTCGAGCGCTACGGCGCCCGCATGCGCCTGCACCCCTACAACAACAACTGCGAGAAGAAGGTGCTCTTCACCCCGCAGTTCTTCGATCCGGTGGAGCGGCGGCTGCTGGCCGAACGGATGCGGCCGGATTGCGTGTTCATCGACGTGGGCGCGAATGTCGGCGCCTACACGCTGTTCGTGGCGGGCCTGAGCGGACCGGGGGCGCGCATCCTGGCGGTCGAACCCCAGCCCGACATCTTCGACAAGCTCGCCTTCAACATCGCCCAGAATCCGTTCGGCACCGTCAAGGCGGTGGCCTGCGCGGTGGCCGACACGGCGGGCGAGCTGACCCTTTTCGTCGACCAGCGCAACAGCGGCGAGTCGAGCCTCAAGGTCGTCGGCACCAACGAGGGTGCGGCGATCCAGGTGCCGGCCGTCACGCTCCTCGATCTGGTGCGCGGCGAAGGCATCGCGCGCATCGACGCGATCAAGCTCGACACCGAGGGCGCCGAGGACCTGATCCTGGAGCCGTTCCTGCGCACGGCGCCGCGCAGCCTGCATCCCGGTCTCATCATCCTAGAGGACGGGACCGATCTCTGGCAGACCGACCTCGCGGCGCTGCTGACCAGCCACGGCTACCGGCGCATCGAGCGCACCCGCCTCAACCTGATCTTCGAGCGCGGCTGACGAATCCAGGCGGACCGGCTCGAGGCCGTTCCGCCCGGCGTCCACGCCGCGCGACCGCCGAACCGGGTGGCCGGTCCGGCGATGAAGGCTCAGGACGCCTTGCCCGGCCGCCCCTTGCTGCGCTGCTGACCGAGGCCGATGCTCTTGGCCAGTTCGGAGCGTTGCGCCGCATAGGTGGCGGCGGTCATCGGGTAGGTCGAGGGCAGGCCCCATTTCTGGCGGTACTGGTCGGGTGTGAGCCCGAGACGCGCCAAGTGCCGCTTGAGGGTCTTGTAGGGTTTGCCGTCCTCCAGACTGATGATGTGGTCCGGCGTCACCGATTTGCGGATCGGGACCGGCGGCACCAGAGGCTCGGACGGGACGGCGGCGGGCTGGGCGAGTTGCACCAGCGCGCCGTGAATGTTCTCGATGAGGCCCGGCAGCTCGGAGATCGGCAGCGGGTTGTGCGAGACGTAGGCCGAGACCAAGTCGGCTGCCATCTCGACCGCGCCGGCCCCAGTTCCGGCATTGCCTTCGGCTGATACTGTCATGCCATACTCCACGCAATTACGCGTGAAACTTGGACGTGGAATATGGCTAGTCAGAGGCAGCTGCAGAACTATTCTGTTAACAAATAGTAAAGACTGTATTCCGCCGGACATGATGCATGCAAGATCGGTGCGGACCGAAGGCCATCGCCCGGTCCGTGCCCGAGCGGCGGCATCATCCCCTCCGGAGACGGGTCAAGTCCGGCTCTTCCGCGCACGGCCGAGCCCGAGGCTCTTGGCGAGTTCGGAGCGCTGCGCGGCGTAGTTCGGCGCCACCATCGGGTAGTCCCGCGGCAGCCCGAACCGGCTGCGGTACTCGTCGGGCGTCATGCCATGCTTGGTCAGATGGCGCTTGAGCGACTTGTAGGAGCGGCCATCCAGGAAGCTCGTCAGGAAATCCGGCGTGATCGATTTCCTGATCTGCGCCGGCGTCAGCTTGGCCGGCTCCTCCGCCGCCGGGGCAGGCGGTGACCGCAGGGTACTGATCGCCTCGCTCACGACCTCGATCAATCTCGGCAGTTCACTCGACGGCAGGCTATTGTGCGAGACGTACGCCGCGACGATGTCGCTCACCATCTCGATCGGGCCGATGTCGGCAGGCACGAACTCGGCCTCATCATTCATTGTCGAATCGTTCACCGCTATACTCCGTAATACAGCATACCAATAACTAGAGTGCCAACGCGCAAGTCAATGCGCTGTTCTCCGACAGCCCACGCAAAACTCTACACGGCGGCATTAGCCTTTAGTCGGAGACGCAAGGCTGCAATACAACCGCCCCGCTTGCGGACGCGGCCATTTCCGTCAGGAGCACCGGCGCTCTTGCGGTTGCCGAACGGACGGTTCCCGAGACACCCGGGAGGCGAGGACCGATGTTCGGCATCTCCGATGCGGGCGGATCGGTAGGTCACAGGGACGAGGTCGACCGGACTGGTCATGAACCGTACGCCGATCACGGGCCGCGTCCGGCGGGAAACACTGGGCCAACTTGCACCGGACCCTACGGCCGCTTGATCGACAGACGAGGCGCAGATCGCGACAGTGAGGCGAAGGCACCCGCCACTCCACCAGAAGTCCACAAAGCGGATGATGCTCCTGTCCGCGCGTGTTATGCTGATCCAAACGCGCGCATGATTTTTGATAAGTCAGATGATGCGCAGGGAGGAGAATGGTGAAGGTCACCGATCTGGATCGGCCGGCCAACTTGACGGTCTGGAACACGAACCCGCAGGCCACGAAGGCGGTCGAACCCGTGGCGTTCGCGACCTTGCGGGCGGCCCTGCGCGAGGCGCGGCGGGCTCTCATGGTGCCGGATCAGCAGCCCTGGATCACGACGGCCGATGGCGTGATCCTGACGCCGGCGTGGCTCAAGGCCTACCGCGCCAAACCGTGACCGATCCATGGCCGGAACCTGCGGCGGCGGCGCGCCAGACCGCCGTGCCGACGGCGCCGGCTCGGCCGGACGGCGCGGTTCCCGCGCCCGCCGGGGGCGAACGGACTACCCCCAAAGAGACGCGAACCTGCGAATAAAGGCGCAAGCAAAACTTAAATAAAGCAAGTCCGAACTTTTATTTCCAAGTCAACATCCGACCGCAAGCGTGATCCGGCTCACAGATGAGCCGGGCCAGCAACCGTGCTGCCACTACGGCCATCCGGATCGCGCGCGCACGGCGAGCCCGCGAGACCTCCGGCCCCGCGGATTTCAGACGAAGGCCCGCAACGGGGCGAGCCGGGCCGCTCGCGCGGAACCGGCGTCGATCCGCAGTCACGGGACGCAGGCGCATAAGAAGAACCAGGGAGATCACGCCATGCGCGCAGGATCGCACGCTCTCCGATGGCCGTCCGGGGCGGCGCGCAGGCCGATCGCCTTGTTCTCGGCGGGCCTGTCCTTGGCAGGCCTGAATGTGGCCGGCACATCGGCCCTCGCGCAGATCAGCGGACCTTCGGCGGATGCCGTGCCGCCCCCGCAGGAGGTCGTCCTCGGCGACGCCAGGCCGCTGACGACCATCAAGGCGGCGCAGGGCGAACGGCTGTCGCTCCCCGTGCGCAACGTGGCGCATCTGAGCGGCAAGCTCGGGTCGGTGTACATCGTCGGCCTGCCCTTCGGCACGATCGTCTCCGACATCGTCCACAACGCCACGGTGTCGAGCGAGGCGCGCACCGTCGACATCAGTTCGTGGAACCTCGAGAACATCTCGATCACCCTGCCGACGCTGGCGCCGTCGAGCCTGTCCTCGCCGATCGTGGCGAGTGTGGTGGCGGTTCTGCCGAAATCGGAACGGTCGGCGTCGCTTCGAACCGAAACCCTGTCGACGACGGTGATCGTCCCCGAACTGCGGGCCGCGCGCCCGACCGAGGCCGTCAAGGCGCCGCCGGCCGAGCGGGCCGCTCCGCCCCCCGCCGCGGCGCCTGCCGCGGCCCCGACCCCGCGCGCGGACGAGTCCGCGGCCCGGACCTGGGCCAGCCCGGAGCCGGCCACGCGCAGCATCGCACCCATGCGCCACGCCGCCCCGGCCCCGGCGGCGGCCGTCGTCGCACCATCCGCGCCGCCTGCCGCCCCGAAGGAGATGCCGGAGCCGAAGGCGGTCCAAGCTACACTCCAGGCAACACCCCAGGCCGCACCCCAAGCGACGTCCCAAGCCGCACCTCAAGCGACACCTCAAGCGACGCCCGCGCGCGATGCCGGGCCCCCATCCGCCGATCCCTCCGCCAAGGCGCTCGTCGCGCGGGCCCGTCAGGCCATCACGCTCGGCAACATCAGCGGGGCGCGGCTCTTCCTGCAGCGGGCGGCGGCCCGCGAGGATCCCGAGGCATTGCGCCTCCTGGCCCAGACCTACGACCCGGCCGTGCTGCGGACGTGGAAGGTGCACGGCCTGCAACCCGACCCCGAGCGTGCCCGCCACTACTACGACGCGGCCGACCGCGCCTCGGGCAAGGCGGCGCCGGCGCTCGCGACCACCGTGCGGGAGATCTCGGCCCGGTAACCAGCAATCCAGGGAGGACACCATGCGTGGAAGACGAGCCGGGTTTCTCGTCGCGATGGCCGCACCTTGTCTCGGCCTCCTGGCGGGCCAGAGCGTGGCGGTCCGGGCGGCCGAACAGCCCCAAGCCGGCCAGGCCCAGGCGGCCGACGAGGCCGCGACCGAACTGACCCTCGGCGAGCGGATGAACGCCTCGACGGTCGCGGTGATCACGGGCACGCCCGGCGGAACCTACTTCCGCATCGGTGCCGATCTCGCCTTCGTGCTCGACGAGACCGATCGCCTGCGCGTCCTGCCGGTCCTGGGCAAGGGCGCCGGGCAGAACGCCTACGATCTGCGCTTCCTGAAGGGGATCGACCTCGCTTTCCTGCGCACCGATACGATCGAGCAACTGCGCCAGGACAAGCGGCTCATCAACGTCGAGCGGCACATCCAGTACATCGCCAAGCTGTTCGATGACGAACTGCACATCATCGGCCCGGTCGGCATCGATGACGCCCGGAAGCTCGCGGGCAAGCGGGTCAGCTTCGACGTCAAGGGCAGCGGCACCGACTACAGCGGGCGGGCGATGTTCCGCAGCCTCGGCATCGCCGTGGAGGTCGTCAACGTCGACCAGCCCACCGCCCTGGAGATGCTGCGCAAGGGAGAGCTCGACGCGGTGGTGTCGGTGGCTGCCAAGCCGGTCTCGATCATCGCGGGCTTCGACCCGGGCGACAAATTCCACCTCATCCCGGCGCGCTTCACCGAATCCGTGCACGAGGCCTATATCCCGGCCAGCCTCAACACCAGCGACTATCCCAAGCTGCTGACCGCGGGACCGATCGACACGCTGGCGGTCGGCTCGGTGCTCGGCGTCTACAACCATCCCAAGGGATCGGCCCGCTACAAGAAGCTGACCCGCTTCGTCGAGGCGTTCTTCGGCAAGTTCGACGAATTTCTGTCGCCGCAGCGCCATCCCAAGTGGCGCGACGTGAACCTCGCCGCGAGCGTGAGCGGCTGGACGCGGTTCCGGCCGGCACAGGACTGGCTGGACGCCCGACGCCCCCAGGAGGCGATGGCGGCCTCCGAATCGGCGCAGTTCCTGAAGGAGCATCAGCCGAGCGCGACGGCCGACAAGGAGGAGCTGTACCAAGCCTTCCTGAAATGGCGGAAGAGCCGGCGCAGCGCCGCGAGCGGACTCTAGATGCGACGGGGCGGGCGGTCCGGATTGACGTAACGTCCGGGCCGCGCGGCGCGATACGATTTGTGCAGCAATTGGTTTAGGTTAACCCGCAATTTACCATGCCCATGGCTTAGTCGCGATCGGCGCAGCACCCGCGCGCCGCCGCGTCGGTCCATCCCTCCATCGGCGGGCCGCTCCGGCACAACCATCCGATCCCGCGACCGCTTCCCCGGACCACGCCATGCTGGTGCGTGCGGGGTGAGGCGGGCCGCCGCACGACGAGGTCGACGACAGTGACGAGCCTGCTCACCAACGGCGCCGCGATGACGGCGCTGACGACGCTCAAGGGCATCAACGCGCAGCTCGACATGACGAGCAACCGGGTCTCCACCGGCCAGCGCGTCTCGGCCGCCTCCGACAACGCCGCCTACTGGTCGATCGCCACCGCGGTGCGCACCGACAACGCCTCGCTCGGCGCCGTCAAGGACTCGCTCGGCCTCGGCTCCTCCTCGGTGGATACGACCTATAACGGCCTCAACAGCGTCATCTCCGACCTTCAGAACCTGCGCGCGAAGCTGCAGACCGCCCTGCAGCCCGGCACCGACCGATCCAAGGTGCAGACCGAGATCACCGCCATCCAGAACAAGATGAAGGCCACCGCCGATTCATCGGTCTCGAACAGCAAGAACTGGCTGTCGGTGGACTCGTCGCCCACAAACCCGGCCTACCAAGCCACCGAGCAGGTCGTGGCCGGCTTCTCCCGCGGCGTCGGCGGTGCGCTCGCCTTCTCCACCATCAACGTCGACGTGAACGGCATCAAGCTCTACGATGTGAACGGGACCAGCGTCACGACGCCGGCGACCGAGGGCAGGGTGTTCGGCGCGGCCACCCTCACGGGCACGACCGGCTTCAGCGGCGGCACCGCGAACTTCAGCGGCACCAACGAGGTGAAGTTCGATCTGTCGCTCGCCGACGGTTCCACCGCCACGATCACGCTCAACAGGACCACCCTGTCCTCGGCGGTCGGAAACCTCGCTGCGGTCACGACGACCGAGTTCCTCAACGCGATCAACAACCAGATCGCCGCCGACACCGCCGCCACCCCGCTCGCCGGCAAGGTCACGGCCTCGCTCGACACCTCCGGCCGCCTGACTTTCCAGACCACCGCCACGGGTGCGGGCACCAACGCCCAGATCACCATCCAGAACGCGGCGGCGACGGCCACCTACACGCTGATCGACGTCGGCTTCGGCACCGGCGTCACGGCGGCCGACGCGCGCACCGGGGCCGGCTCGGCCGCCGGCACGACCACCGGCCGGGGCATCCTCGACACCGTCGATGGCGGCACCACCTTCTCGATCAACACCATCAACATCTCGAACCTCGTCGGCACCGCCGGCGACACCAGCCTCAAGGCCATCATCACACAGGTCGACCGGGCACTGGCGAAGGTGACGGATGCCGGCACCAAGCTCGGCGCCAACAAGACGCAGATCGACGGCCAGATGAGCTTCGTCGACACGCTGATGAAGGCGAACGACCGCACGGTCGGCACGCTGGTGGACGCGGATATCGAGGAGGAGTCGACCAAGCTGAAGGCGCTTCAGACCCAGCAGCAGCTGGCGATCCAGGCGCTCAGCATCGCCAATTCCTCGGGCGAGACCATCCTGTCGCTGTTCCGCTGAGCCGCGCCACGCGGAGCGCAGCCGGTCCTCGCTGCCATCGCCTGAACAGCAGAACGCCCGGCCGGGGTTCAGAACCCGGACCGGGCGCCTGCTGATGAGACTGTCAGTTTACTGTCACCTGTTGCTCAGTTCGTCGATCATCGCGCGACAGATGACAAACGGCCGCCACACGCGCCCGTTCCAGCTTGACATCAAAATAAAGCGCCACGTCGCAGACAAGTGGAAATGGACCGCGAGCTTCGCCTGAACTGATCGCGCCGCCACACTGAATTGAATCGTGCCTGGGCCGAGCATCGAACCCGACATCGGCGCCGGCCGTCGGGCAGCGCCTGACCGCGACCGCGGGGCCTCGCATCGACGCGGCATGCCGAACCGCCTGCGGGACGTCCCTGCGCGCGCCGCATCAACGGGCGAAATCATCACCAATGATGACAGTGTGGTGGAGCAGGTGCCTCGCGCCCTCCATCACCCCTCGGCTTCTCGACGGCGATCCGTCACGGCGAAGAGGGTGGTGGAGCTGAGGGGATTCGAACCCCTGACCTCCGCAGTGCGATTGCGGCGCTCTCCCATCTGAGCTACAGCCCCGGCGAGGCGGGGGCCTTGTAGGCCGGCCCGCTTCAGCCTGTCAATTCCCTTCCCGGCTCGAACCGCACATCGTGCCTTTTCGGGCGACGAGGACCTACGGACCGCGCATGCGCTCGCTTCTCTGGCTCATCGACAACATCATCACCCTCTACGTCTACCTGCTGATCGCCAGCGCGGTCCTCAGCTGGCTCGTCGCCTTCAACGTCGTGAACGTGCGCAACCCGGTCGTGTCACAGATCGGGGAATTCCTGTTCCGCGTCACCGAGCCGGCGCTGCGGCCGATCCGGCGGGTGCTGCCCAACCTCGGGGGCATCGACATCTCGCCCATCATCCTGGTGCTGCTGCTGTTCTTCCTGCGCAACCTGATGTTCGAGGTGTTCGCCTCGCTGACCTGAGGCGGCGGCATGGCGCGGCCCTGGCGCGTGGTGGCCGACGGCCTGGAGGTGCGGGTGCGCGCCACGCCGCGGGGCGGGCGCGATGCGATCGACGGGGTCGAGGCGCGGGCGGACGGCTCCTGCCTCCTCAAGGTGCGGGTGCGGGCGGCACCGACCGACGGGGCCGCCAACGCGGCGATCCGCGACGTGCTGCGGCAGGCCCTCGGCTGCCCGGCCGGCGCGATCGCGCTCGCCGCCGGGGCGAGCGCGCGCAGCAAGCTGTTTCGCATCGCCGGGGACGGCGAGGCCCTGGCGGCCCGTCTCGCGGCCGCTGCCGGGGCTTGACGAAAGGCCACTCGCACGCGCCCTGCTGCGGTGCGACAAGGCGGCGGCGCAGCCGTATGGCCGCCTCTCCCGCAGCCGTCTTCGAGGGACGACGATGAAGACCAACCCGGGCCGCTTCTTCGAGGATTTCCGCCTCGGCGAGACCATCCGGCACGCCACGCCGCGCACCGTCACCACGGGCGACGCCTCGCTCTACACGGCGCTCTACGGATCCCGCTTCGCCGTGCAGTCGTCCGACGCCTTCGCGCGGGCCTTCGGCTATCCGCAGGCGCCCCTCGACGATCTCCTGGTCTTCCACGTGGTGTTCGGCAAGACGGTGCCGGACATCTCGCTCAACGCGCTGGCCAATCTCGGCTACGGCGAGGGCCGGTTCCTGCGGCCGGTCTATCCGGGCGAGACCCTGTCGTCGGTCTCGGAGGTGATCGGCCTCAAGGAGAGTTCGAACCGGCAGACCGGTGTCGTCTACGTGCGCTCCACCGGCTACGACGCGACGGGCGCGGCGGTGCTGACCTATTGCCGCTGGGTGCTGGTGCGCAAGCGCGACCCGCAGGCGACCGTGCCGGAGGAGGCGGTGCCGCAGCTCGCCAAGGCGGTGGCGCCCGCCGACCTCGCGGCGGCTCTGCCCACCCTCGATCCCCGCGCCTACGACGCGGCGCTGGCGGGCAGCCCCTACCGGCTCGGGGATTACGCGGCGGGCGAGCGCATCGACCACGTCGACGGCATGACCGTCGAGGAGGCCGAGCACCAGATCGCCACCCGCCTCTACCAGAATACCGCCAAGGTCCATTTCGACGCCCACGCGGTCAAGGAGACCCGGTTCGGGCGCCGGCTGATCTACGGCGGGCACGTGATCTCGCTCGCGCGGGCGCTCAGCTTCAACGGGCTGGGCAACGCCTTCGGGATCGCGGGCATCAATGCCGGGCGGCACGTGGCGCCGCTGTTTGCCGGCGACACGGTCTATGCCTGGAGCGAGGTGCTGGAGGTGGCCGACCTGCCCGGCCGCAGCGATGTCGGGGCGCTGCGCCTGCGCCTGGTCGCGACCAAGAACCAGCCCTGCGGCGCCTTCCCGGACAAGGCCGGGGAAGGCTTCGACCCGGCGGTGATCCTCGACCTCGACTACTGGGCGCTGATGCCGCGCTGAGACCGCGCGTCCGGTCCCGGACGCGCACCGCGCTCAGGCGTCGGAGCGGCCCGCGACGAAGCGGCGGAAGGCCTCCAGGGTCTCGCGGCTGACGTGGTGCTCGATGCCCTCCGCGTCGCAGCGCGCGACCTCGGGGCTGACCCCGAGGGCGATGAGGAAGGATTCGACGATGCGGTGGCGCTCGCGGGCCTCCTCGGCGAGCGCGCGGCCGGACTCGGTGAGGAAGACCCCGCGGTAGGGGCGCTGCTGCACCAGCCCTTCCTCGGCGAGGCGCTTGAGCATCTTGGCGACGGTGGGCTGGGCGACGCCGAGGCGGGCCGCGATGTCGACCTGGCGCGCCTCGCCGCCGTCGCCGATCAGGTCGGCGATCAGCTCGACGTAATCCTCCACCAGTTCGAGGCGGCGCGCCTCGCGGACCTGGCGGAAGCCGGCCGAATGAGCCTCGGCATCGACGAGCCCGGGCTCGTCCCGGCGGTCTCGGGACAGGTCCTGCATGGATCGGGTTCGTCCGCCTCTCGGGATGGGATCTCGCGCCACGCGTTCCTTCTATCCGAGGACGGACCGGGTGTGCAGAGGGCGCGGGGCGCCCTCCTGTCCGGCGTTCCGCCGGATGGCCGGCGTACCGCCGGCGTCCCGCCCGAAAACCGGCATTCGCCGATCGGCCGCTCAGGCCCGGGCGCGGCCGAGGCCGATCGCATCCATGTCGGCCTGCTCGCGGGCGCTCTCGGCGGCGCGCTCGGCGGAGCGTTCGCGATCGTCGAGGATCTCGACCTTCTTCAGCTCCTCGAACGCGTCCGCCAGATGCCCCTTGGCCTCGGCGAGCTGGGCGTCGAGGTCGCTGGCGGAGCGGCGGATGTTGTCGCGGCGTTGGGCGGCGGCGCGGGCGTAGGTGGGATAGGCGAAGTGGGCCGGATCGGAGATGCCGGCGCGCTGCTCCTCCTGGGCGATCTCGCGGTCGAGTTCGGCCGCCATGCGGGCGAAGTCGGCGATCATCGTCTCGATCTGGGTGACGCGTCGGCGCTTCTCGTCCACCTGGAAGCGTCGCAGCCGGATGAGCGTCTCGCGCGATTTCATCGTTTCCCCACTCCACGCGCTCGGGACGGCATGGCCGCTCGTCCTCGTCCGCCGGTCCGCCGCCCCGGGCCCGCGCGGCCGGAAGGCCTCTGCGAGGACGCCTCAGGCTCGCGGGCTCGGCCGTGGCGACGCGCCGGCTCAAGGCCCGCCGACGATCGCGGCCAGGCGCTGATAACCTTCGCGGAGGGAGGTTGCTTCTTCCTTACCCTGCCCCAGAAAAGCCTCCAGATCGGGCATCAGGGCCACCGCCTCGTCCACTTCCGCCGAGGATCCCGCCCGGTAGGCCCCGAGCCGGATCAGCTCCTCCATGTCGGCGTAGGTGGACAGGACCCGCCGCGCCCGGCGCACCACCGGCAGGAAGGCCGGGTCGCAGGAGCGCGGCATGGTGCGCGAGACCGAGCGCAGGACGTTGATCGCCGGGTAGCGGCCGGTCTCGGCGATGCGCCGCTCCATCACGATGTGCCCGTCGAGGATGCCGCGCACCGCATCCGCCACCGGCTCGTTGTGGTCGTCGCCCTCGACCAGGACCGTGAACAGCCCCGAGATCGACCCCTCGCCCGTGCCGGGCCCGGCCCGTTCGAGGAGGCGCGGCAGCTCGCTGAAGACCGTGGGGGTGTAGCCCTTGGCGGTGGGCGGCTCGCCCGCCGCGAGCCCCACGTCGCGCTGGGCCATGGCGAAGCGGGTGATCGAGTCGATCATGCACAGCACCTGCGCGCCGGAATCGCGAAAATGCTCGGCGAGCGCCAGCGTCACGTAGGCGGCGTTGCGGCGCATCAGGGCCGGCTCGTCCGAAGTCGCCACGACCACGACCGAGCGGGCGAGGCCCGCCGGCCCGAGGTCGTCCTGCAGGAACTCCTGCACCTCGCGCCCGCGCTCGCCCACGAGGCCGATCACCGCCACGTCCGCGGCGGTGTAGCGGGCGAGCATCGACAGCAGCACCGATTTGCCGACGCCGCTGCCCGCGAAGATGCCCATGCGCTGGCCCGCGCACATGGTCAGGAAGGTGTTGATGCAGCGCACCCCGAGGTCGAGGGGTTGGCCGACGCGGCGGCGGGCATGGGCGGGCGGCGGGTCGGCCTGGAGCGGGTAGGGCAGGGGACCGGCGGGCAACGGTCCGAGCCCGTCGATCGGCCGCCCGAGGGCGTCGACCACCCGCCCGAGCCATCCGCGGTTGGGGCGGATCGCCCCCGCCCCCTCCGCCCGCACCCGGGCCGGGCAGCCGCGGCGCACCCCCTGGAGCGAGCCGAACGGCATCGCGAGCGCGTGGGCGCCCGAGAAGCCGATGATCTCGCAGGGCACCACGCCCTCCTGGCCGGGGCGCTCCTCCACCACGATGTCGAGGCGCCCGCCCAGCCGCATGGCCGCCACCGGCCCGGCGACCTCGATCAGCAGGCCGCGGATCGCCACCACCCGGCCGAAGACCTCCAGGCCCTCGATACCGTCGAGCACCGCCCGCGCCGCCGCGAGACGTCCCACCGGCCCCGCGTCCTCCGCCGCCATCGCGCCGCTCCCGTCACCGTCACACGCGCGCCACAAGGGCTTCCGGCGCTGTGGGCGCCCGGCCTCCGGCCGCGTCGCATCAACCTTCCGTTTACCCCTCTCCTTAACACTGGTCAGGAGAGGGCGGGTGATGCCCGCCGGCAAGAACAGCCGGCGAGTGTCGCCGATGCCACAACCATGACAGGGTTGAATCTTTGGAGTCGCTTAGGCGGATTCCACACGAGAAGGATCGTGGACGCGACGCGAGGGCGGCCAGAACGGAACGACAACGCCGAAACTCCCGGCACAACAGGGCGATACAAGACGCTTGCGGGAGTGAATCAGGCTTTGTTAACGCTCATGGCATAGCGTCGCGATTCGGAAACAGACGGGCATCCGCCAGCGGCCGATGGCGGATGGGCGGCGGGGGCTTGCCTCACCCTTAAGGGCCAGGGCTTGGGGACCTGAGATGCGCGTACTTCTGATCGAGGACGACAGCGCCACGGCGCAGAGCATCGAGCTGATGCTCAAGTCCGAGAATTTTAACACCTACACCACCGACCTCGGCGAGGAAGGCGTCGATCTCGGCAAGCTGTACGACTACGACATCATCCTCCTCGACCTGAACCTCCCCGACATGTCGGGCTACGAGGTGCTGCGCTCGCTCCGGGTCGCCAAGGTCAAGACGCCGATCCTGATCCTGTCCGGCATGGCCGGGATCGAGGACAAGGTGAAGGGCCTCGGCTTCGGGGCCGATGACTACCTCACCAAACCTTTCCACAAGGATGAACTGGTCGCGAGAATCCACGCGATCGTGCGCCGCTCGAAGGGCCACGCCCAGTCGGTCATCACCACGGGCGACCTCGTGGTCAACCTCGACCAGAAGACCGTCGAGGTGTCCGGCTCGCGCGTCCACCTCACCGGCAAGGAGTACCAGATGCTGGAACTCCTCTCGCTCCGGAAGGGCACCACGCTCACCAAGGAGATGTTCCTCAACCATCTCTACGGCGGCATGGACGAGCCCGAGCTGAAGATCATCGACGTCTTCATCTGCAAGCTGCGCAAGAAGCTGGCCAATGCCAGCCAGGGCAAGAACTACATCGAGACGGTGTGGGGCCGCGGCTACGTGCTGCGCGAGCCCGCCGACGACGAGGACCGCATCGCGGTCTGATCCCCCCGACGGACGCCTCGGCCCTCAGGGCCGCGGCGCCCGGGCCCGCACGGCGACGCCCGCGTGCCGCCGGGACGCCTCAGCGCCCCGCCGCCCCGGCCGCGTCGGGAATGAACAGCGACTCGCCGTTGATCTTGTAGCTCGCGATCGCCTGCTGGCCGGCCGGCGAGACCAGCCAGTCGATGAAGGCCTGCCCCTCCCGCGCCTTCACGTGCGGATGCCGCGCCGGGTTCACCAGGATCACCCCGTAGGGGTTGAACAGCCGCGGGTCGCCCTCGACCAGGACCGCCAGATCGCCGCGGTTCTTGAACGACAGCCACGTGCCGCGGTCCGCGAGCAGGTAGGCGCCGGTGGCGGAGGCCGCGTTGAGCGCCGGCCCCATGCCCTGGCCGATCTCCCGGTACCACGCGCCCCGCGCCGCCCCGAGATCGAGGCCGGCCTCGCGCCAGATCCGCAGTTCCGCCGCGTGCGTGCCGGAGCGGTCGCCGCGCGACACGAAGGGCGCCTTCGCCTCCGCGATCCGGCGAAAGGCCGCCGCGACGTCGCGGCCGGACGCGCCGGCGGAGTCCCCCTTCGGCCCCACCACCACGAAGTCGTTGTACATCACGGGGAGCCGCTTCACCCCGAACCCGTCGCGCACGAACGCCTCCTCGGCGGCCGTGTCGTGGACGAGGACGACGTCGGCATCGCCCCGGCGCCCGACATCGAGGGCCTGGCCGGTGCCGAGCGCCACCACCCGCACGGGGATGCCGGTGGCCTCGGTGAAGCGCGGCAGCAGGTGGGCAAAGAGGCCCGACTGCTCGGTCGAGGTGGTGGAGGCGACCGTGATGCCCTCGGCGGCGCGAGCGCTCCCGAGGGTCAGGGCGGCGAGGCCGACGGCCAAAAAATTCAGGCATAGCAGGCGGCGAAGGCGGTCCACGGCAATTCTCCGGCGAGATACGCCCGGGCATCGGGCGAACGGGGATCGGACAGAACCTGGCGGGCCGGGCCGTGCTCGGCCACGCGACCGGCCGCCAGGACGAGGACGTCGTCGGCGAGGCGCGCCACTTGGCCCAGGTGGTGAGAGACCATCAGCACCTTGGTGCCCTCCCGCGCCATCCCGGCCACGACCCGCTCCACCGCCTCGGTGGCGGCGGGGTCGAGGTTCGCGGTCGGCTCGTCGAGGAGGAGGAGGTGGGGCTCCACCGCCCAGGCCCGGGCGAGCGCCAGCCGCTGCTGCTCGCCACCCGAGAATTTGGTGGCCGGGTCGTCCGCCCGTCCCTCCAGCCCCACCAGGGCGAGGGCGGCCCGCACCCGCTCGGCCCGCGCCGGGCGCGACAGGCCCGGGAGGGCGAGCGCCACGTTGCGGCGCGCACTCGCCCGCAGCAGGCCGGGACGCTGAAACACGAAGGCGCGGCGGATCGGTTCGCCGCGCCCGATCCGGATGGCGCCGCCGCTCGGCGCCAGGAGCCCGTCGAGGAGGCGCAGCAGCACGCTCTTGCCGGCGCCGTTGGGGCCGATCACCGCGGTGATGCCGGGCCGCTCGATCCGGGCGCTGGCGCCGTCGAGGATCGCCCGCCCGCCCGCCCGGAAGGCCAGCCGGTCGAGGATGATCGGGAGCCCGGCGCTCATCCGTAGGCCCTCAGCGCGTAGCCGCGCAGCAGCGAGGCCGCCGCGTTCAGCACGATCACCAGCCCGATCAGCACCGCCCCAAGGGCGAGTGCCAGGGGCAGGTCGCCCTTCTGGGTCTCGAGCGAGATCGCGGTGGTCATGGTGCGGGTCTGGCCCGCGATGTTGCCGCCGACCACCAGCACCGCCCCGACCTCCGAGATCGCCCGCCCGAAGGCCGCCAGCACCACGGTGACGAGGGAGAAGCGGGCGTCGAACACCAGCGCCGCCGCCCGCCGGACCGTCCCGAGCCGCAGCGAGCGCAGCTGCTCGCCGAGATGCGCCTCGGCATCGGCGAGGATCTGGCGTGAGAGGGCGGCGACGAGCGGCGCCACCAGCACGGTCTGGGCCGCGATCATCGCCCCGGGCGTGAAGAGCAGGCCGAACGGCCCGAGCGGCCCGGAGCGGGACAGGAGCAGGTAGAGGACGAGGCCGACGATGACCGGCGGCAGGCCCATCAGGGCGTTGAGGAGCCCGATCACCGTCTGGCGCCCGGGAAAATCCGTCACGGCGACGAGCGCGCCGAGCGGGATGCCGAGGCAGGAGCCGAGCAGCACCGCCGAGACGCTGACCCGCAGCGACAGCCACGCGATCGCCACGACCTCGCGGTCGAGGCTCGCGAGCTTGGCCAGCGTCTCCTGCAGCGTGGCGAGCATGCGGCTGCCCCTCCCGGGCCGCTGATGCTATGAGCAGGTCCGCCGACTCAATAGGAAACGGCTTGCATATGCGCGTGCAGCTCGCCCTGACGGGCTCGTGGTGCGACGGCCGGGAGGAGGTGGCGCTCGCGCCGACGCTCGCCCTCCTCGACGCGCTGGCGGTCGAGCGCTCCGTCCAGGGGGCGGCGGCCCGGCTCGGCCTGTCCTACCGGGCGGTCTGGGGCCGGCTCTCCGCCCTCGATGCCGCGCTCGGCCGGCCGGTGGCGGAGAAGACCAAGGGCCACGGCACCGTGCTCACCCCGTTCGGCGAAGGCCTGCGCGAGGCCCTGGGCGCGAGCCTCGGGGCGTTCGGCGACGCGCTCGCGGCCGAGGAGCGGGCGCTCGGCCGGCGCCTCGCCGGGCTCCTCGGGCCGGCCTCCTCGCCTTTGCGCCTCGCGGCGAGCCACGACCCGCTCCTCGCCGCGCTCGCCGCGACGCGGCCGGACCTCGACCTCGTCACGGCCGGGAGCCTGGAGGCCCTGGCGCAGGTCGGCGACGGGCGCGCGGCCGCGGCGGGGTTCCATTTCGGCGCGCACGCGGCCCCGCCGGGGTCGGCCTTCGCGGCCGCGCTCGCCGACCCGGCGCTCGCGGTGCGCCCGCTCTTTCGCCGGGAGCAGGGGCTGATGCTGGCGCCGGGCAACCCGCTCGGCATCGCGGCGCTCGCCGACCTGCCGCGCACCCGCGCGCGCCTCGTCCAGCGCCAGCGCGGCTCGGGCACAAGGCTGTGGTTCGAGCGCCTCTGGGCCGAGGCGGGGCTCGATCCCGCCGCACTCGCGCCCGCGGGCACGGAGGAGTTCACGCATCAGGCGGTCGCGGCCCTGATCGCCTCGGGGGCGGCCGATGCCGGCATGGGCACCCGCGCGGTCGCCGCCCGCTTCGGCCTCGCCTTCCTGCCGCTCGGGACGGAGACCTACTTCCTGGCCGTGCGCCGCGAGGCCGACGGCGCCTGGAGCGCGGAGCTGGCGGAGGCTGCCGGACGGGCGGCGGCCGGGGAGGTGGGGTATGCGGCGGCGGCGTGATCGGGCCAGCCTCCGCCATCACCGGGTCAGGCGCAGACAGCGCGAGAACCCCTCTCTCGCACGGGCTTGTGGATTCACACGTCGGGTCGTGCACGTTCTCCTCTCCCCGCGTGCGGGGAGAGGGCTAGGGGATCGAAGATCCCACGCGACCTTGTGGTCGCCGAAGCGAGGCGGCAGCCGAAGGTGAGGGGGCGCTGCCGGAGAAGCCTCATCCGGAGACGCCCCCTCACCTTCGCCCTACGGGCTCGCTGCTTGCACGACGAGGTGCAAGCAGCCCTCTCCCCGCACGCGGGGAGAGGAGACCCCCGCTTCATTCGGCGATGTGTGCATCTGGAAGCCCGCACGGGAGAGGGGATCCCGCGAGGCCTGTGCCCGATCTCCAAGCGGCGTCACACCCGCACCTCTCCCCGCACCACCGCCGCGTAGAGCGCCGCATCCAGCACCCGGTAGGCGCCCGCCGCGGGATCGTCGAGGAAGAGCGGGTCGGTGATCCGCTCCGGGTCGAAGCCCTCGGCGGCGAGGCCCTGCTTCTTCTGCTTGAAGGTCTCGGTGATCTCGAAGGCGGCGCACAGGCGCAGGACGAGCGGCCGGGCGTAGGCCGGCAGGCGCGCGGCGAGGTGGGCGCGCACGACCGCGGGATCGAAGCCGGGCGCGACCCGCAGGGCCGCCATCCCGGCCCGGCCCTCCGCCCCCGGCACCGCGACGCCGTACACCACCGCTTCGGCGACGCCCGGCGCGTCCGCCAGCGCTGCCGCCACCTCGGTCGTCGCGACGTTCTCGCCCTTCCAGCGGAAGGTGTCGCCGACCCGGTCGACGAAGAAGTAGAAACCCTGGCGGTCGAGCCGCATCAGGTCGCCGGTGCGGAACCACGCATCGCCGGGGGCGAAGACGTCCCGCAGCACCTTGGCGTCGCTCGCCGCCGCGCTGGTGTAGCCCTCGAAGCGCTGCGCGCCGACCTCCCGGCTCAGCCGTCCGATCAGCTCGCCCGGCTCGTCGGGCGCGCAGCGCAGGCAGAGGCCGTCCGCCCCCCGCACCGGCATCCCTGTCTCGGGGTCGTGGCGGACGATCGCCGCCGGGGAGGAGTGGCGCAGGAAGGGCGGCACCCGGCCCACCGCGCCGACCCGGCCCTCGACGTTGACGAGCGACAGCGTACCCTCGGTGGCGGCGTAGAATTCGAGGATGCGGGGGATGGCGAAGCGCGCCTGGAAGGCCTCCCAAACCTCGGGGCGCAGGCCGTTGCCGGCGGCGAGCCGCAGGCGGTGGTCGCGCTCCAGCGGATGGGAGGGCGCCGCCAGCAGGTAGCGGCACAGTTCCCCGATGTACTGGAACAGCGTGCAATCCTGCGCCGTCACGTCGTCCCAGAAGCGCCGGGCGGAAAAGCGCTCGCGCACCACCGCGGCGCCCCCGCCGACGATGACGCTCCCGGTCGCCACGACGCCGCCGACGCTGTGGTACATCGGCAGGCAGGTGTAGAGCCGGTCCTCCGGGGTCGTCGCCATCAGGCCGGCGAACCAGTGGCTCCACGTCATCACCCGGTGGTGGCTCACGCGCGCGGCCTTCGGCAGGCCGGTGGTGCCCGAGGTGTAGATGTAGAGGGCCGCGTCCGCGAGGGTGACGGGGCGCTCCTCGGCCGCCGCGAACGGCGCGTCGTCGCTCTGCGCGAGGGCCTCGGCGAGGTCTTCGGCCCAGAGCCGGGGCCGGTCGGCGACGTGGCCCGCCGCCCCCTCGTAGGCGGCGCGCAGCCCCGGCGCGACGATCAGGTGGCGGGGCTCGGCCACCGACAGGCAATGGGCGAGGCCCGGCCCCGCGAGGTGGGTGTTGAGGAGCGCCGCCCGGCCGCCCACCCGGCTGATCCCGAGCCACGCCGCCATGTAGTCGGGGCCGTTGGGCATCAGCAGCCCGACCGCGTCGCCGGGCCGGATGCCGGCCGCGAGCGCCCAGCGGGCGTAGCGGCGGGCGCGGGCGGCGAGGCCCGCATGGCTCAGGGTGTCGGCCTCGCCGATCAGCGCCGGGGCCTCACCGTGCTCGGCCCCGAGGTCGTCGATCACCCGCGGCAGGATGCGGGACGGCTGCGTCCCGATCCGGGACGTGCGCTCCAGCGCCCCGAGCCAGCCGCCGGGCGGGGAGGGGGCCTGCCCCTGCCGCACGGCCGATCCGCCTGCCGCCGCCATGCGCCCGGTCCCCCGCCTTCCCCAGTGACATGCGGGTCACGATGGGGGCGAAGCCTGAAGAAACGATTGAATCGATAGCCGACCGGACCGGCCTGCCTGATATCGCAGCGCTTCCTCCCGACCGCCGCAAGACATCCTTCAGCATGCCGTCCGGTTATCCGGACCCGGCCGGCCTTTCCGATTCTTCGGGAAGCAAGCCGCAACCCTCGCCGGCCCAGTCTGCCCGCGTCCCGGCCGCGGGGCGGCGCCCGCCTGTCCGAGAACGGCACAGAATCGGCGGGTGCGCGCCTTGCAGGGCCGGGGGCAGGTTCGAGGGTTGGGGAACGGGACGATGCGGCCTGAGACGATCGCGATCCACGCCGGCTACGAGGACGACCCGACCACCAAGGCTGTGGCGGTGCCGATCTACCAGACCGTCGCCTACGCGTTCGACAGCGCCGACCACGGCGCCGCCCTGTTCAACCTGGAACAGGAGGGCTACCGCTACAGCCGCATCGCCAACCCGACCAACGCGGTGCTGGAGCGGCGCGTCGCGGACCTGGAGGGCGGGCACGCGGCCCTCAGCGTCGCCACGGGCCAAGCCGCGCTCCACTATGCCATCGCGACGCTCGCCGATTGCGGCGGCAACATCGTCTCGGTGCCCCAGCTCTACGGCACCACCCACACCCTGTTCGCCCACGTGCTGCCGCGCCAGGGCATCCACACGCGCTTCGCCACCAGCGACCGGCCGGAGGACGTGGCCCGCCTGATCGACCGCGACACGCGCGCGGTCTACTGCGAGAGCATCGGCAACCCGGCCGGCAACATCTGCGACATCGCGGCGCTCGCCGAGGTCGCGCACGCCCGCGGCGTGCCGCTCGTGGTCGACAACACGGTCGCGACCCCGATCCTGATGCGCCCCCTCGATTACGGGGCGGACATCGTGGTGGCCTCCCTCACCAAGTTCATGGGCGGCCACGGCACCACGCTCGGCGGCATCATCGTGGATGGCGGGCGCTTCGACTGGATGGCGCAGGCCGCGCGCTTCCCGATGTTCTGCGAGCCGGACGCCTCCTATCACGGCCTCGTCTACGCGGAGCGGTTCGGGGCGGGCGCCTTCGCGGCCCGGGCGCGCAGCGTCTACCAGCGCACCACCGGCGCGGTGCTCAGCCCCTTGAGCGCCTTTCTGCTGCTCCAGGGCATCGAGACCGTGGCCCTGCGCGTCGAGCGCCACGTCGAGAACGCGCGCCGCGTGGCCGACTTCCTGCGCGACGACCCGCGCGTCGCCTGGGTGAACTACGCCGGCTTCCCCGACAGCCCGCACTACGCCATGGCCCAAAAGTACCTCGGCGGGCGCGCCTCCTCGCTCCTCACCTTCGGGGTGCGGGGCGGCTACGAGGGCGGCGCGGCCTTCTACGACGCGCTCAGGCTGGTCAAGCGGCTCGTCAACATCGGCGACGCCAAGTCGCTCGCCTGCCACCCGGCCTCGACCACCCACCGCCAGATGTCGCCCGAGGAGCAGCGCCACGCGGGCGTGCTCCCGGAAACCATCCGGATCTCGGTCGGCATCGAGCACAGCGACGACATCCTGGCCGACCTCGACCAGGCGCTGACGGCCGCGAGCCGCAGCCTGATCCGCGCCGCCGAGTGATTCCGGGCCGATCTCCGCAGGAGGCCGCGATGCACCCATCCGCCATCGACCTGCCCACACAGCGCCCGCGCCCGGCCGGCGTGCCGGAGCGGCTGACGGTCGGCCTCCTCAACAACATGCCGGACGCCGCGCTCGCGGCGACCGAGCGCCAGTTCGAGCGCCTGCTCGGTCCGGGCGTGCGCCTGCTGCGCTTCCACCTGCCGGAGATCGCCCGCGGCCCGCAGGCCGCCGACTACCTCGCGCCCCGCTCGGCCCCCGCCGACGCGATGGAGAGCGCGGGGCTCGACGCGCTCATCGTCACGGGCTGCGAACCCCGGGCGGCCTGCCTCACCGACGAGCCCTACTGGGCGGCCCTGACGCGGGCGATCGACTGGGCGGCCGAGCACACCCTCTCGACGCTTTTTTCCTGCCTCGCCGCGCATGCCGCCGTGCTGCACCGCGACGGGATCGTCCGGCGGCGGCTCCCGTCCAAGCGCTCGGGCGTGTTCGCCTGCCGGGCCACCGGCCGCCACCCGCTGCTCGCGGGGCTGCCCGATCCCCTCCCGGTGCCGCATTCCCGCTACAACGACCTGCCCGAGGCCGACCTCGCGGCCGCCGGTTACGCGGTGCTGACGCGCTCCGAGGAGGCGGGCGTCGACCTGTTCGTGAAACCGGGACCGAGCCTGCTCGTCTTCCTGCAGGGGCATCCGGAATACGATTCCGACAGCCTCGCCCGCGAGTACCGCCGCGACCTCCTGCGCTATCGCGACGGGGCGCGCAGCGACCGGCCGCACCCGCCCGCCCATTACTTCGACCCGGACGTCGCCGCCGACCTCGCGGCGTTCGCGGCGCGGCTCGCCCCCGGCGGGCATGAGGAACCGCCGCCCTGCCGCGCCCCGGCCCACGCGCCCTGGCCGGACGCCGCCACGGGCCTCGTCGCGAACTGGCTGGCGCTGGTGGCCGCGCGCCGGGGCCACCTCGCCCGGGCCGACGCGCTCGCGGCGTCCTGAAATGCTCCTCGGCCTGCTTCCCGCCCCTCTGGCCGCCCGCCTGTCCCGGCTGATGCGGGGCTCGGCGGCACTCGCGGCGCTGCGCCTGGGCGGCGCGGGCTTCGGCTTCGCCGCCCAGGCCCTGCTCGCCCGAATCGTCGGCGCGGACGAACTCGGTCTGTTCTACGCCGCGACGAGCCTCGCGATCGTCGCCGGGCTCGTCGCCGCGCAAGGGTACCCGCAAATCGCCCCGCGCTTCGCCGCCCGCTACCGGGCGGCGGCCCGGCAGCCCCTGTTCGCCGCCTTCGTGACGCGCGCGGTCCTCGACGGCCTCACGGCGGCGCTCGCCTTCGGGGCGCTCATCGTGGCCGGCAGCCTGCTCTGGCCGGGGCTGCCGCCGCAGACGCGCGCCTGCGGCGTCATCGCCGGCCTGATGGTCGCGGCGACCACCGCGCTCACCACCTTCACGAATCTCGCGGGCGCGCTGCGCCTGTTCGGCCTGTGCTACGTGCCCGAGGGCATCGTGCGGCCGGCCTGCTTCCTGCTCCTCGTGGTCGGGCTCGGGCTCGCGTGGCCGGGAGTTTCGGGGGCGGTGGTGACGGGGCTCTTTGCAGGCCTCACCGGGCTCATCGCCGTGGTGCAATTCCGGCTGATGCGCCGCCACCTGCCGCCGTGGCGCCGCCCGCAGCCGGCGGAGCGGCGGCTCGCGCGCCGCTGGCGGGCCGAGGCGCGCGCGCTGGTGCTGCTCTCGCTTTACACCAACATCTTCGCCGATCTCGGCATCCTGTGCGTGGCGCCGATCCTCGCCCCGGCCGAGGTCGCGGTGTTCGGCCTGTGCCTGAAACTCGCGCTTCTCGTGGGCTACGTGGTGCAGGTCACCCAGCAGATGGCGGTGCCGGACTTCGCGGATGCACGCCGGGTGGGCGACCTCCCGGCCATGCGGCGCATCGTGCGCCGGGCGATGCGGCTGCCGACCGCCGCGACGCTGGGTGCCCTCGCGCTGGTTCTCCTCGCGGGCGAGCCGCTGCTCGGCCTGTTCGGCCCCGAGTTCCGGCAGGGCGTGCCCGCGCTGGCGATCCTGATCGGCAGCCAGTTGCTGCGGGCGCTCGCCGGCCCGAGCGCCCAGCTCCTCATCCTCACGGGCGCGCAGGGGCTCAACGCCCGCCTCAGCGTCGCGGCGCTCGCCGTCCTCGTGCTCGCCAACCTCGCGCTCACGCCCGCCTTCGGCGTCACCGGGGCGGCGCTCTCGGTGCTGGCGAGCTACGCCGCCTGGATCCTCGGCACCGCCGTGACGCTGCGGCGGCTCGGCGAGATCCGCACCGACGTGCTGGCGCTCTGGCCCGCCCGGATCGCGGCGGCGTAAGGCCAGGGCATTCCACCCTCGCCTGAAAGGGACACACCGGCCGCGCGGGAACCCCACTCCCGCACGGGAGAGGGGTTCCCCGCGCTCGACCGCGACCGGTCGCGAGGAACGCGCCGGTGGAGAACGCGGCGCCCGCTCCCTATCTGTGGCCTCATGCACTCCCGGATCGGCCCGGCGCCCGGCGGCGCGGCGAAGAGCGCGCGATGACGCTTCCCTCCTGGCGCGCGTGGCTCTTCGCCGCCAAGACCTGCGCGGCGGCTCTGCTCGCGCTCGGCCTCGCGCTCTGGATCGACCTGCCGCGGCCCTACTGGGCGATGGCGACCGTCTACATCACCGCGCAGGCGCTCGCGGGGGCGACGCGGGCCAAGGCCGCCTACCGGGTCGGCGGCACCCTCATCGGCGTCGCGGCGGCCGTCGTGCTGGTGCCCAACCTCGTTGCCGCGCCCGAACTCCTGACCCTGGCGCTCGCGCTGTGGACGGCGGGCTGCCTCTACCTCTCGCTGCTCGACCGCACCCCGCGCAGCTACCTGTTCATGCTCGGCGGCTACACGGCGGCGCTGATCGGCTTCCCAGCCGTCACCGATCCGGCCGCGATCTTCGACACCGCCGTGGCCCGGGCCGAGGAGATCACGCTCGGCATCCTCTGCGCCGCGCTGGTGTCGAGCCTCGTCCTGCCGCAATCCGTCGCGCCGGTGGTGGCCGGGCGCATCGCCGCGTGGCTGGCGGAGGCCGGCCGCTGGACCGGTGAGGTGCTGTCGGGCGCCGCCGAGGATCCGGAGGTGCGGGCGCAGCGCCTGCGCCTCGCGGCGGATGCCGGCGAGATCGACCTGCTGGCGGCGCATCTCGCCTACGACACCTCGGCGCAGGCGGCCGCCGCGCCCTGGGTGCGGACCCTGCGCGGGCGCATGCTGATGCTGCTGCCGGTCCTGTCCTCGCTCGACGACCGCATCCGGGCGCTGCGCGCCGTCTCGGGCCTGACGCCGGACCTGCGCGATCTCCTGCGCGCCGTCGAGGCGTGGTCGAAGGCCGGCGCCCCGCGCGAGGAAGAGCCCGTGCTGCAGGCCCGCATCGCGGCGGCCGAGCGCGGCCTGCCGCCGGATCCCGACTGGGCCTGCCTGCTGCGGGCGAGCCTGCTCGATCGGCTGCGCGAACTCGTCGCCCTGTCGCGGGATTGCCGCACGCTGGAGGAGCACGTCGCCCGCGGTGGCGGTCCCTTGCGCGAGACCCTCGCCTTCGGGGGGGAATTTGCCGCCCGGGCGCCGCTCCACCGCGACCACGGCATGGCCCTGCGCTCCGCCCTCGGGGTGGTGGTCGCCATAAGCCTGTGCACGGCACTGTGGATCGCCACCGCGTGGCCGGACGGGGCGACCGCCGCCATGATGGCGGCCGTGCTGTGCTGCCTGTTCGCCACCAAGGACGATCCGACCCCGTCGATCCTGGGTTTCGCGCAATGGTCGGCGGTGGCGGCCGTGGCGGCCGGCGTGCTGCTGTTCGGCGTGCTGCCCCGGGTGCACGATGGCGTGACGCTGGCGCTGGTGCTGGCGCCGCCGCTCCTGCTCTGCGGGCTCCTCATGGCGAACCCCACCACCGCCGCCGCCGGCACCGCGCTCGGCGTCAACGGCAACGCGCTCCTGGCGATCCAGGACCGCTACAACGCCGAGTTTTCCACCTTCGTGAATTCGAGCATGGCGCTGATCGCCGGCATCTGGATCGCCGCCCTCGTCACGCAGCTCACCCGCTCGGTGGGGGCCGAGCAGGGAGCGTGGCGGCTGCTCGCCGCGAACCGCCGCGACCTCGCGCGGGCGGCCGAGCGGCGCGGGCGGGGCGACCGCGTCGCCTTCGCGTCCCTGATGCTCGACCGGATCGGCCTCCTCGTGCCCCGGCTCGCCGCCGCGCCGGCGGAGAGCGCGCTGCGGCGCGGCGACACCCTGACGGAGCTGCGCGTCGGCATGAACCTCGTCGTGCTGCGCCGCGCCCGCCACGCCCTGCCGGCCCCGCTCGTCGCCCGCCTCGACGGGGTGCTGGACGGCGTCGCGCGCCACTACCGCCGTCCGCAGGGCACGGCCGACCCGGCCCTCGTCGCGGACATCGACGCCGCCCTGCGGCTGATCGGGGCCGAGCCCGGGCCGCAGGACGAGTCCGGTCCCAGGGACCGGCCGGAGGGCCGGCGCGACGCGCTGCTGGGCCTCGCCGGCCTGCGCCGCGGCCTCTGCCCGGACGCGCCGCCCTACGAGCCCCGTCCCGCCGGGCTGCGGGAGGCGGCCTGATGCCCGACATCGACCTCTACGGCGTGTTCGTGCCGGCCCTGCTCGTCTATGCGGTGCTGGCCTTCGGGGTCAGCCTCGTCCTGCGCCGCCTCCTCGCCCGGGCCGGGCTCTACCGCTTCATCTGGCACCGGCCGCTCTTCGACCTCGCCCTGACCGTCGTCTGCCTCGGCGCCATCGCGGCCGTGGCCGGGCGCCTGACCTGAGCCTCGCCTCCGATGTCCCGCTTCCTCCACGCCCTCGGCCGCTTCGCCGTCACCGGCGCGCTCCTCGTCCTCGCTCTGATCGTCGGGGCGGCCCTCTGGGACTACTATCTGGAGGCGCCCTGGACGCGGGACGGGCGGGTGCGCGCCGACGTGGTGGGCGTCGCCCCCGACGTCTCGGGGCTGGTCCGCGAAGTGGTGGTGCACGACAACCAGGCGGTGAAGCGCGGCGACGTGCTCTTCCGCATCGATCCCGAGCGCTTCGCCCTGGCGCTGCGGCAGGCCGAGGCGGTGGTGGCCGGGCGCAAGGCCACGCTGACCCAGGCCGAGGCCGACCTCGCCCGCTACCGCCAGCTCAGCGACAACGTGGTCTCGCAGCAGCGGCTCGAAGCGGCGCTCGCCACCGAGGAGGGCGCCCGGGCCGCCTACGACCAGGCGGTGGCCGACCGCGACCTCGCCAAGCTCAACCTCGACCGCTCCGAGGTGCGCGCCGCCGTCAACGGCCGCATCACCAACCTGGATCTGCGCCCCGGCGCCTACGTGGCGACCGGCCGGGCCGTGATGGCGCTCGTCGACGGCGACACGCTGCGCGTCGAGGGCTACTTCGAGGAGACGAAGCTCCACCGCATCCAGATCGGCGATCCTGTCAGCATCCACCTGATGGGCGGGGGCGTGGATTTGTCGGGCCGCGTCGAGAGCGTGGCCGCCGGCATCGAGGACCGCGAACGCGGCGCCAGTTCGAATCTGCTGGCCAACATCAACCCGACCTTCGCCTGGGTGCGCCTCGCCCAGCGCGTCCCGGTGCGGATCGCCCTCGACCCCTCGCCCGAGGCCAGCCAGCTGACGGTCGGGCGCACCGCGACCGTGGTGGTGCACCCCGCGGGCGGCCCCGAGCCGCGCCCCCTCGGCGCGCTCCGGCGCGGCTGGGAGGCGCTGAAGGGCAATCTGGCGGGGCTGCGCCGGAGCTGAAGGCCGCTTCCCCTGAGAGAGAACCGGCCCTAGTTCCTGCCACGAAGCCGGCGCCGCAAGCCGGCTCGGGAGGATCATCCCATGGCAGAGCAGGAGCTGGACGCGCTCGGCACCCGCACGGTGCAGCGGATCACCCGGCGGCTGATGCCGCTCCTCGGCCTGATGTACCTGATCGCCTACATCGACCGGCAGAACATCTCCTACGCCAAGCTGCAGATGGTGGGGGATCTCGGGCTGAGCGAGGCCGCCTACGGCCTCGGCGCCTCCCTGTTCTTCGTCGCCTACTTCCTGTTCGAGGTGCCGGCGAACGTAATCCTGGAGAAGGTCGGCGCCCGGCTGTGGTTCACCCGGATCATGGCGACCTGGGGCCTCATCACGATCCTGCTCGGCTTCACGCAGGGCACGGCGATGTTCTACGTGCTGCGCTTCCTGCTCGGCGCCGCGGAGGCCGGCTTCTTCCCGGGCGTGCTGTTCGCCCTCACCCTGTGGTTCCCGCAGAGCCACCGCGGGCGCATGGTCGGCTGGTTCATGATCGCGAGCGCGCTGGCGAACGCGGTCGGCGCGGCGATCGGCGGCGCGCTCCTCGATCTCGACGGCCTGCTCGGCCTGCGCGGCTGGCAATGGGTGTTCGTGGCGACCGGCCTGCCGGCGGTGCTGCTCGCCGTCTACGTCTTCGTCGCCCTGCCGGACGGGCCGCAATCCGCCCGCTGGCTCCCGGCCGACGAGAAGAAATGGCTCGCCGACGCGCTGGCCCGCGAGGCCGCCACCACCCCGCGCACCGACCATGCCAACCCCTTCCGGGTGCTCCTCGACCGGCGGGTGCTGATCCTGGCGCTCCTCTACGTGGCCTTCCCGCTCGCCGCCTACGGGCTGAGCTACTGGCTGCCCACCGTCGTGAAGGGTTTCGGGGTGTCCAACACCGTCAACGGCTTCCTGAACGTGATCCCGTGGGCGGTGGTGGCCTTCGCGCTCTGGTGGGTCCCCCGCCACGCGGCGAAGACCGGGGAGACCACGTGGCACATCGCCGGCCCGGCCCTGATCGGCGCGGCCGCCCTGACGCTCAGCGTCGTGGTGCCGGGCGCGGCCCTGAAATTCGTCTGCCTGTGCGTCGCGGCCGCCGGCATCTTCGCGGGGCAGCCGGTCTTCTGGTCGCTGCCCCCGACCTTCCTGCGCGGCGCCACCGCGGCGGCGGGCATCGCGGCGATCAACTCGGTGGGCAACCTCGGCGGCTTCGTCGCGCAGAACGCCGTGCCGTGGATCCGCGACCGCACCGGCAGCGATCTCACCCCGATGCTCTTCCTGGCCGCCTGCCTGCTCGTGGGCGTGGTGATGGTGTTCGTCGCCCAGGCGGTGCTGCGCCGCCCGGCCCCGAGCACCCCGTCCGACCTGACGCTGGCCGGGCGGTAGGGTGCTGCTACGACTTAAGTCACTGATATGGCGGCTATTATCCCCTTTGAATCAGTTTCTCGGCCTGAAAGGGATAACGTCATATTTTTCAATGCTTTGATGTGAGAAGCCGGTATCATGCCTCCGTCACGAACGGAGTCCGGCGGTGTCGTACGTCGAGTGGACGGGCGAGCAGGTGCGCCAGATGGTCGACACGGAGCAGGTCTTCGTGGCGTATCGCCTCGCGCGCAAGGAACTCGATGAACGCTTCGCGGGCGCCCTGTCCTGGAAGGCCGTCGGGGGACACGCGTACCTGTATCGGAAGAAGTCCGGAATCTGGAAGTCCGTCGGCGCGCGCAGCGCCGAGACCGAGAAGACCTACGAACAGTTCCAAGCCGGCCGATCGCGCGTCCGGGAGCGCGTGGCGAGGCTGACCGGGCGCCTCGACGCGATGGCGCCCGTGAATCGCGCGTTGCGCATCGGCCGCATGCCACAGGTGACGGGGCGGATCGTCCGGGCCCTCCGGGCCGCAGGCCTGCTGGGCCGGGCGATCGAGGTCGTCGGGACCAACGCGCTCTATGCCTACGAACGGATGGCCGGCGTGCGCATCGCCAGCGAATCCCTGGCCACCGCGGACATCGACCTCCTGTTCGATGCCCGCGCCCGGCTGAAGCTGGTTGCCGAGAGCGTGGCGACGACCGGCCTCGTCGGCCTCCTGCGCAAGGTCGACCGCTCCTTCGAACCGACGGGAGCGGGCAGTTTCCGGGCGGTGAACGCGGATGGGTACATGGTCGATCTGATCCAGCCGATGCCGACCGACCGGATGACGCGCGCGCGCCGCGGCCGGATCGGTTCGGCGGACGACGATCTCTCCGCCGTCGAGATCGAAGGGCTCGCATGGCTGGTCAACGTCCCGCGCCACACGACGACGATCATCGACGAGAAGGGCTATCCTCTCGACATCGTCGTGCCGGACCCGCGCGCCTTCGCCCTGCACAAGGCATGGCTCGCGCGACGCGGCGACCGGGATCCCGCCAAGCGGGGCCGGGATGCGGCGCAGGCCCGGCTCGTCGCCGACCTCGTCACCGCACGCCTGCCGCACCTGCGCTTCGATGATCCGGCCCTCAGTGCCATGCCGCGGGCCCTGCGCGCCCTCTCGGCCGACTTGGTGGCCGGCCCGGCCTCCGATGAGGACGAGGACGGTCTGACGCCCGGCTGGTGAGACCGGTCACGGCAGCGCGACGAACGCCGCCGCGAGGACCAAACCCCACAGGAGCCCGCAGGCCGTGCGGTAGAGGGCGAGCGCGCGGGTGATGTCGGCGGCGTTCGCCTCCGCCCGGCCGTCGCCCATCCAGTGGTCGTCCACCCGGGTGGCGCCGTAAATGCGCGGGCCGGCGAGCCGCAGACCGAGGGCGCCGGCCATCGCGGCCTCGGGCCAGCCGGCATTGGGCGAGCGGTGGCGGCGCGCGTCGCGGCGCACCGCCCGCACCGCCCCGCGGGCCGAGCAGCCGGGGTGCAGGAGCGCCGCCCCGATCAGCAGGGCTGCGGTCAGGCGCGAGGCCGGGAGGTTCACGAGGTCGTCGAGGCGGGCCGCCGCCCAGCCGAAGGCGGCGTGCCGCGGCGTGCGGTGGCCGATCATGCTGTCGGCGGTGTTCACCGCCTTGTAGAGCGCGCCGCCCGGCAGGCCGGCCGCCCCGATCCAGAAGGCGGGGGCGACGACCCCGTCGGAAAAGTTCTCCGCGAGGCTCTCGATCGCGGCGCGGCAGACCGCCGCCTCGTCCAGGGTCTCGGGGTTGCGGCCGACGATCATCGACACCGCCCGGCGTCCGCCGGCGAGGCCCCCGTCCGTCAGGTCCGCGGCGACGCGCGCCACGTGGTCGTGCAGGCTGCGCTGCGCCGGCAGGCTCGCGGCGACAAGGCCGCAGAGCAGGATCCCGGCCCCGGCCGCCTCCGCCATGAGGGCGAACTGGAGGGTGCCCGCCGCCACCGCCAGAAGGACGAGCGCGAGGGCGAGGAGGCCGGCGGCGTGGCGCAGCGCCGGGGCGGCCCCCTCGCGGTTGAGGCCGCGGTCGAGGGCCGCGATCAGGCGGCCGATCCAGGTGACAGGATGGCCGAGCGCCCTGTAGAGGCGGTCGGGATAACCGAAGGCCGCCTCCGCCGCGAGGGCGAGGGCGAGCACCAGGAGGCTGTCGGGCGGATGCAGCAGGGCGGGCATGGTAGGCGGGAGATGGCAGCTCAGGGACCGATCCGGCACGGGGGCGACCTGGGCGAGGCGCGCCGGCTCTTCCCCGACGCGCCCGAGCCCTGGATCGATCTCTCGACCGGGATCAACCCGGTCCCCTATCCGTGCCCGGCGCTCGAGGCCAGCCTGTGGCAGCGCCTGCCCGACCCCGGCGCCCTGCGGGACCTGGAGGAGGAGGCCGCGCGGGCCTATGGCGCCGAACCGGACCACGTCGCCGCCGCCCCCGGCACGCAGGCGCTGATCGAGGTGTTGCCGCGGCTGCGCGCGCGGAGCCGGGTCGTGGTGCTCGGGCCGACCTACGCCGAGCACGCATCCGCCTGGGCGCGGGGCGGGCACGCGGTCGCCGAGACGCGCGACCCGGCCGGGCTGGCGGAGGCCGAGGTCGCGGTGGTGGTCACTCCCAACAACCCGGACGGGCGGACGAGCGCCCGGTCCGACCTCGCGGCCCTCGCGGGCGGGTTGGCGGCCCGGGGCGGCCTCCTCGTCGTCGACGAGGCCTTCGCGGATCTGGAGCCGGTCGAGAGCCTGTGCGCGGCCGTGCCGGACGGGGCGGTGGTGCTGCGCTCCTTCGGCAAGACCTACGGGCTCGCGGGCCTGCGCCTCGGCTTCGCGGTGGCTCAGGCTCCCTTGATCGGGCGGATCCGCGCGGCCCTCGGGCCGTGGGCCGTGTCGGGGCCGGCCATCGCCATCGGGCGCGCCGCCCTCGCGGACGCGGCGTGGCGGCAGCGGGCGGCGCGGGAGCGGGGACGGGACGCGCAGCGCCTCGACGGTCTCCTGACCGCGATGGGCGGGCGGATCGTCGGCGGCACGCGGCTGTTTCGCACCGCCGATTTCCCGGATGGGCCGGGCCTCTTCGCCCGGCTCGGCCGGGCCGGCCTGTTCGTGCGCCGCTTCGAGGCCGCGCCGGACCGCCTGCGCTTCGGCCTGCCAGGGGACGAGGCGGCATGGCGGCGCCTCGCGGACGCCCTCCACGACCGCGCCCCGGCGTGACCGGGGCGACACGGCCGCGCCATCAAAAAGGCCCAAAAAACCGTGACCTCACGCGGGACCCGCAGGGCCCGTTCCGCCCCGTTCCCCCGCCCTATGGCGCGCTTCGTTGACCCTCGCCGGCGAGGGGCGCACAACCAAGCGTGGCCGTGAGCACGCGCCGGGGACGACGGGGCCGGGACGCCGAGCGGACGGAGGCAGGACGAGGCGGTATGAGCGTGGACGAGGTCAAGCGGCGCGACAGGCTCGGCAGCGTCATCGCCTTCGCGCGGCGCTCCCTGCCCGAACTGCGCCGGGACGCCGAGACGATCGAGCCCGTGGATGCCCCGAAGGGCCCGCGCCTGCTGCAGGTGCTGAAGCCCCTGCGCTGGACCCGCGTGCCGGCTGCCTCCGGGGAGGAACTGAAGCCCCCGAAGATCGCCGTGCGCCTCGTGCGCAGCTTCGGCCTGTTCGTCGGCCTGCCGACCGCGCTCATCGCCTTCTACCTCTTCGCCATCGCCTCGGATCAGTACGTGGTCGAGGCCCGCTTCGCGGTGCGCGGCGAGGTCGAGCCGGTCGGCGACGTCCGGCTGAACGAGTATTCGAGCCTGATCCAGAAGAACAACAGCCAGGACACTTACATCGTCCGGGAGTTCATCCGCAGCAAGCCGATGCTGGAGAGCGCCCAGGCAGCGCTCAACGTGGCCGGCATGTTCACGCGTCGCGAGGCCGATTTCTGGGCGCGGTATTCCGGCGAGGCGCCGATCGAGGAGCTGCTGAAGTACTGGCGCCAGCACGTGACGCCCCATATCGACCTGATCTCGGGCATCATCACCCTGAAGGTGCGCGCCTTCACCCCCGACGACTCGCTCGCGATCGCCAAGCACGTGGTGGGGCGCGCCGAGGCGCTGGTGAACCAGATCTCGGGGCGCGCCCAGGAAGATATGGTCCGCCACAGCCGCGAGGAGGTGGAGAAGGCCGGCGAACGCCTGAAGCGCGCGCACATGGCCCTCAACGCCTTCCGCAATCGCTGGGGCATCATCGATCCGATCAAGTCGGCGGAGGCGACGTTCACCACGCTGCTCACGCTGCGCAAGGACAAGATCAAGCTGGAGAACGACCTCCAGGTGCTGCGCTCCTCGTCGCTCGACGAGAAATCCCGGTCGATCCAGGCGATCGTGGCCAACGTCGCGGCGATCGACCACCAGATGAAGGTGCTGCAGGACTCGATCGCCAGCGAGGGCGTGGCGGTCGACGCGCCCAACGCCGCCAAGGCGCTGCTCGAATTCGAGAAGCTGCAGATCGAGCGCACCATCGCCGAGCGCCTGAACGAATCCTCGATCCTGATCCTGGAGCGCGCCCGCATCGCGGCGAGCAAGCAGCACGTCTACCTCGCGATCTTCGTGCCGCCGTCGATCCCGCACTTCTCGGCGATGCCGGAGCGCGGCCACGATCTCTTCGTGGCGTTCTTCTGCCTGTTCGTGGGCTGGGGCTGCACGTCGCTCCTGATCGCGGGCATCAAGGACCACAATCTCTGAGCAGGAGCCTGCTCTGACCAGGGGCCTGGACCCGGAGAGGGACGCCGCCGTGTCGGATTTCACCGACCTGATCGCCCGCGCGGTCTCCCCGTCGATGTCCCGCGCGGAGCGGGAGGCCGTCTACGGGGTGGTGCGCCAGGCCATGCGCCGGCTGCAGGAGCGCGACGCCCTCGACCCGGAGGATCCCCGCGCCCAGCTGCAGGCCCATTTCGTCGAGGAGACGATCTGGGAGGTCGAGGGGCTGATCACCCGCCATCTCGCCCGCCAGACCATCGACGCGGCCGAGCGCGAGAAGGGACCCGCGCCGCCGCCCTGACCGGCCGGCGGCCACGAAAAATCTCCCGCGCGCCGGGACCTTGATCCACGGCCGATGCGTTCCCCACCGTCAGGCTTCGCGCCCTCACGACGGATCGACCGGCCCCCGCCATGAACGTTCAGATCACGACGAAAGCAGCGCCGCCCGAGGCGGCGCTCATCCGCCGCTCGCGGATCAAGGAGGGGCAGCCGTTCCCCCTCGGGGCGACCTGGGACGGCCTCGGCGTCAATTTCGCGCTGTTCTCGGCCCATGCGACCCGGGTCGAGCTGTGCCTGTTCGACGACAGCGGCGAGACCGAGATCGAGCGCATCGACCTGCCCGAGTACACGGACGAGGTGTGGCACGGCTACCTGCCGGATGCGCGGCCCGGCACGATCTACGCCTACCGCGTCCACGGCCCCTACGAGCCCGAGGCCGGGCACCGGTTCAACCCCAACAAGCTCCTGCTCGACCCCTACGCCAAGGCGCTGGTGGGTTCGGTGACGTGGAACCCGGCGCTGTTCGGCTACGTGATGGAGAGCGGCGACGACCTCAGCTTCGACGAGCGCGACAGCGCCCAGTTCAACCGCAAGTGCCGGGTGATCGACCCGGCCTTCACCTGGGGACGCGACCAGAAGCCGGACGTGCCCTGGGACCGCACCATCTTCTACGAGACCCACGTCAAGGGCTTCACCAAGCTGCACCCGGCGGTGCCGGAGCGCCTGCGCGGCACCTATGCGGGCCTCGGCACCAAGGCGGTGCTGGACTACATCCGCAGCCTCGGCGTGACGTCGGTGGAGCTGCTGCCGGTCCATTCCTTCGTGAACGACAGCTACCTCCTCGACAAGGACCTCGTGAACTACTGGGGCTACAACACGCTGTCGTTCTTCGCGCCCGCGCGGCGCTACGCGGCGGTGCCGGACTTCGCCTTCTCCGAGTTCAAGGAGATGGTGGCGCGCATGCACGGCGCCGGCCTCGAAGTGATCCTCGACGTGGTCTACAACCACACCGCCGAGGGCAACGAGCGCGGGCCAACCCTCTCCTTCAAGGGCATCGACAACGCCTCCTACTACCGGCTGCTGCCCGACCAGAAGCGCTACTACATCAACGACACCGGCACCGGGAACACCGTGAACCTCTCGCACCCCCGCGTGCTGCAGATGGTGACGGATTCCCTGCGCTACTGGGCCACCGAGATGCGGGTCGACGGCTTCCGCTTCGACCTCGCGACGATCCTCGGCCGCGAGCCCTACGGGTTCGACGAGGGCGGCGGCTTCCTCGATTCCTGCCGCCAGGACCCGGTGCTCTCCTCGGTCAAGCTGATCGCCGAGCCGTGGGATTGCGGCCCGGGCGGCTACCAGGTGGGCGGCTTCCCGCCGGGCTGGGCGGAGTGGAACGACCGCTTCCGCGACGACGTGCGCGGCTACTGGCGGGGCGACGAGGGCCTGCTTCCGGCGCTGGCGGAGCGGATCACCGGCTCGGCCGACAAGTTCAACAAGCGCGGGCGCCGGCCCTGGGCCTCGGTGAACTTCATCACCGCGCATGACGGCTTCACGCTCAACGACACCGTCTCCTACAACGAGAAGCACAACACCGCTAACGGCGAGGACAACCGCGACGGACACTCGCACAACCTCTCGGCCAATTACGGCGTCGAGGGTCCGACCGACGATCCGGAGATCCGGGCGGTGCGCCTGCGCCAGATGCGCAACCTGCTGGCGACGCTCCTGCTCTCCCGCGGCACGCCGATGCTGCTCGCGGGCGACGAGTTCGCCCGCACCCAGCAGGGCAACAACAACGCCTACTGCCAGGACAACGCGATCTCCTGGGTCGACTGGACGGCGATCGGCCCCGAAGAGCGCGACCTCGCGGAGTTCACCCAGCGCCTGCTGACCCTGCGCAAGGCCATGCCGATGCTGGGGCGCGGACGCTTCCTGACGGGTGCCTACGACGAGGAACTCGGCGTCAGGGACGTGACGTGGCTCACGCCCGCGGGCGTCGAGATGACCCAGGAGAACTGGAACGACGGCGGCGCCCGCTCGCTGGCGGTGCTGCTCGACGGACGGGCCCAGACCAGCGGCATCCGCCGCCGGGGCTCCGAGGCGACCCTGCTGCTGCTGTTCAACGCCTACCACGACATGGTGCAGTTCACGCTGCCCGAGGTGGTGGGGGGCGATGCCTGGATGCGGGTGCTCGACACCAACCTGTCCGACTCCCAGGACCTCTCGCGCTTCGGCATCGGCGACACCTACGACGTCACCGGCCGCTCCATGCTGCTGTTCGCCCTGCGGCCGGCCGGGGTCGACCACGCCACCGAGACCTGGCGCTCCTACCAGCACGTCATCCAGGCCTTCGAGCGGGCGGAATCGGAGTCGGTGGCCTTCGCGACCGGCGAAGACGCCTGAGCCCCTGACGCAGGGACGAAAGACCGCGGCGCAGACTTGCGTCGCGGTCTCATCCATCTTCGTACGCTCCTGACGCCCCGTCTTGAGAATCCGACGCTTCGGGATACTTTCCTCGGTCTAGCGGCGAGCCGTGCGAGCACGAGCGGAGACAGGATGACGACGCCCGATACGACGCCCGCCGGCCCGATCGTCGCGCGGGGATCGGCGGGCGAGGCGACCGATCCTCGCGGCGACATCTTCTTCGCCGCCGTCGAGACGACGCGGATGCCGATGATCGTCACCGACCCGCGCCAGCCGGACAATCCGATCATCTTCGCCAACCAAGCCTTCCGGCGGATGACCGGCTACGAACCGGAGGAACTGGTCGGCCGCAACTGCCGCTTCCTGCAGGGGCCGGAGACCGATCCGCAGACCGTCGACGAGGTGCGCCGGGCGATCCGGGAGGGCCGGGAGATCGCGACGGAGATCCTGAACTACCGCAAGAACGGCTCGTCGTTCTGGAACGCGCTGTTCATCTCGCCGGTCCACGACCGTGCCGGCGACCTCGTGTACTTCTTCGGCTCGCAGCTCGACGTGTCGCGTCGCCGGGACGCCGAGGATGCGCTGCGCCAGTCGCAGCGGATGGAGGCGCTGGGCCAGCTCACCGGCGGCATCGCCCACGACTTCAACAACCTGCTGCAGGTCGTGGTGGGCTACGTCGACATCCTGCAGGCGGGCTTGGCCGACCGCGACGCCGATCCCGGCCGCCTCGTGCAGGCCGCCGAGACCATCCGGGGTGCCGCCGAGCGGGCCACCACGCTGACGCAGCAGCTCCTCGCCTTCACCCGCAGCCAGCGCCTGGAGGGCCGGGCGATCAATCTCAGCACCCTCGTCGACGGCCTGCGCGACCTCGCCGGGCGCACCCTCGGCGCGGCGGTCACGGTCGAGACCGCGCTGAGTCCGGACCTGCGCAACGCCCGCCTCGATCCGACCCGGACCGAGGTGGCGCTGCTGAACCTCCTCAGCAACGCCCGCGACGCGATGCCGGAGGGCGGTCGCGTCACCATCGCCACCGAGAACCACGACGTCGCGCAGGACGATGTGGGTCCCGGGCTGCTGCCGCCCGGGCGCTACGTCGCGGTGACGGTGGCGGATACCGGCACCGGCATGTCCCGGGAGGTGCGCGCACGCGCGCTCGAGCCGTTCTTCACCACCCGGGAGGAGGGGCGGGGCGCCGGGCTCGCGATGGTGTACGGCTTCGTCCGGCAATCGGGCGGATCGCTGCAGATCGAGTCCGAGGTCGGCCGCGGCACGAGCGTGCGGCTGATCTTCCCGGCCGCCGGGGAGGACGAGCGCCCGGCCGGAGCTCCCCGCAGCCGCGGCACGGAGCGGCCCGGCACCGAGACGATCCTGATCGTCGACGACCACGGCGACGTGGCCGACCTCGCCCGCACGATCCTCCAGGATTTCGGCTACACGGTGCTGGCGGCCTCGCAGGGCCGGGAGGCCCTGGAGATCCTCGACGGCGGCCGGCAGGTAGACCTGCTGTTCTCCGACCTCCTGGCGCCGGGCGGCATGAACGGCGTCGTGCTGGCGCGGGAGGCGCGCCGCCGCCAGCCGCGGCTGAAGGTGCTGTTGACCACCGGCTACGCCGAGGCGAGTGTGGAGCGCACCGACATCGGCGGCAGCGAGTTCGAGGTGATCGACAAGCCCTACCGGCGTCTCGACCTCGTGCGCCGGATCCGGACGATCCTCGACGGTCCGACCGGCGTCACCTGACCGGGAGGGTGTGACGATGGACGAGGGGTTTTCTCGCCGGACCGCGCTCGCGGTGCTCGCCGCCGGCACCCTCGCACCGCGCGCCGTCTCGGCCGCCGAGGTCTGCCCCCTGACGCCGGAGGCCGTCGAGGGACCGTTCTACCTCGACCCCCGGCTCGTGCGGGCGGACATCCGGGAGGACCGGCCGGGCGTGCCGCTCGACCTGCGCCTGCGCGTCGTCGCGACGCCCTCCTGCGGGGCGCTCGCGGGGGCGCGGGTCGACGTCTGGCATGCCGATGCCCAGGGGCGCTACTCGGGCTACCCGGGCCAGGGCGACCGGGGCGCCTCGACGGTCGGGCGGACCTTCCTGCGCGGCACCCAGTTCACGGACCGCGAGGGCGTCGCGGCCTTCCGCACCATCTATCCGGGCTGGTATCCCGGCCGCACCACGCACGTCCACGTCAAGGTGATCCTCGACACCCGCACCGCGTTGACCGGACAGATCTACTTTCCCGACCCGGCGAACGCGGCGGTCCACGACCGGGCGCCCGCCTATGGCGGCCGGCCCGCCCGCGGCCGCATCACCAACGGCCGCGACGGGCTCCTGCGCGAGGACGACCCGGAGCGCCGGGGGATGGCGCAGGTCCTGGAGGAGGGGGAGGGATACGCCGCCCTCCTGACGCTGGGCGTGAGGCGGGCGGGAGCCTGAGACGGAGACGAGCGCCGCGACGCCCGCCCCCGCCTCATGGCGCGGCTCAGGCGGCCATCGCGGCCTTCAGGTTCTCGTCGATCTTGTCGAGGAAGCCTGTGGTCGACAGCCAGCGCTGATCGGCCCCGACGAGGAGCGCGAGATCCTTCGTCATGTGGCCGGCCTCGACGGTGTCGATGCAGACCTTTTCCAGCGTCGCGGCGAAGGTCGCCAGCTCGGCATTGTCGTCGAGCTTGGCGCGGTGCGACAGGCCGCGGGTCCAGGCGAAGATCGACGCGATGGAGTTGGTCGAGGTCTCCTTGCCTTTCTGGTGCTCGCGGTAGTGGCGCGTCACGGTGCCGTGGGCGGCCTCGGCCTCGACGGTCTTGCCGTCCGGGGTGAGCAGCACCGAGGTCATCAGGCCGAGCGAGCCGAACCCCTGCGCCACCGTGTCCGACTGCACGTCGCCGTCGTAGTTCTTGCAGGCCCAGACGTAGCCGCCCGACCACTTCAGGGCCGAGGCCACCATGTCGTCGATCAGCCGGTGCTCGTAGGTGATGCCGGCCGCGTCGAATTTCTGCTTGAACTCGTTCTGGTACACCTCCTCGAAGACGTCCTTGAAGCGGCCGTCATAGGCCTTGAGGATGGTGTTCTTGGTCGAGAGATAGACCGGGAACTTGCGGGCGAGCCCGTAATTCATCGAGGCGCGGGCGAAGTCGCGGATCGACTCGTCGAGGTTGTACATGGCGAGCGCGACGCCGGCGTCCGGGAACTTGAACACCTCGCGCTCGATGACGGTGCCGTCGTCGCCCTCGAACTTGATGCTGAGGCGGCCCTTGCCCGGGACCTTGAAGTCGGTGGCGCGGTACTGGTCGCCGAAGGCGTGACGGCCGACCACGATCGGCTGCGTCCAGCCCGGCACGAGGCGGGGCACGTTGCGGCAGATGATCGGCTCGCGGAAGATCACGCCGCCGAGGATATTGCGGATCGTGCCGTTCGGCGACTTCCACATCTCCTTGAGATTGAACTCCTTCACCCGGGCCTCGTCTGGCGTGATGGTGGCGCACTTCACGCCGACGCCGTGCCGCTTGATCGCCTCGGCCGCCTCGACGGTCACCTTGTCGTTCGTCGCGTCGCGGTGCTCGACGCCCAGATCGTAGTACTCCAGGGGAATGTCGAGATACGGGTGGATCAGCTTGTCCTTGATGGACTGCCAGATGATCCGCGTCATCTCATCCCCGTCGAGTTCGACGACGGGATTCGTCACCTTGATCTTCGCCATGACCGAACAGCCTTCCGTGAGCCGCGAGCCTGCCGGACCGCCGGGCCGGAGCCTCGCCGCACGAGGCCCCGGCCCGACGAAGCCGGCCGAGGCGCGGTCATAGCGCGGTGCACCATGACGGGGAAGCCGCCCCGGCGACATCGCGCCGGGTGGGACCCGTCGGACAAAAAAAGGCCCCGGCCGCTCGGGCCGGGGCGAAGGAGGTCTGTTATGGTAACGCTTCGTGAGCGTGACGGTTCCGCTTGGGTGACGAAACGGCCCGGGACGGGGCGCCCGGCCCACTGCGCCGGCCAGCCCGAAGGCTGAAAAACGGGTGCGGGATCAAGGAGATCCCGGCGGCTGGGCGTGGCGCAGGCGCGCCGATCCTGCTCCAGGCTCTTGAACGTGCCGCATTCTCTGCGACGAACCGGTGACCACTTCGTCGGACAATGCTCTAGAAGCGGCGCACACCGATCCGCACCCCAGACCGACGCCGAAGCCCCCCATGACCGACGCCGCGACCGTCCCGACGCCGCTCCGCCCCGTCGTCATCCTGGTCGAGCCGCAGCTCGCCGAGAACATCGGCATGACGGCGCGGGCGATGGCGAATTTCGGCCTGTCGGAGCTGCGACTCGTGGCGCCCAAGGGTGGCTGGCCCAAGAAGGGCGTGCGCGAGACGGCGTCCGGCGCCACGCACGTCCTCGACGGCGCCACGCTCCACGCCACCGTGGCGGAGGCGATCGCCGACCTCCACCACGTGCTCGCGACCACGGCGCGCGAGCGCGGACAGATGAAGCGGGTGCTGGGGCCGGACGAGGCGATGCGGGCCGCCGCCCTGCGCCAGCAGGCGGGGGAACGGGTCGGCATCCTGTTCGGCCGCGAGCGGGTGGGGCTGTCGAACGACGAGGTCTCGCTCGCGGATGCCATCATCACCTTTCCGGTCGATCCCAGGCATTCCTCGCTCAACCTCGCGCAGAGCGTGCTCCTCGTCGCCTACGAGTGGCGCCGCGCCGCCGGCCTCGCGCACCTGCCCTTCGACGGGGAGATGCGCTCGCCCCCGGCGCCGCGCGAGGCACTGCTGGCGCTGTTCGGCAGCCTGGAGGGCGCCCTCGACCGGGCCGGCTACTTCCCGCCGGAGAAGCGCGGCGGGATGGTGCGCAACCTGCGCGACATGCTGCACCGCATGCAGATGACCGAGCAGGACGTGCGCAGCCTGCGCGGGGCGCTGCGGGCGCTGAGCCGGGACGCGGCCGACGAGTGACGCCGCGGACCTAGCGCCTGCTCCGCCCCGACCGACGCCGCGTCGGTCGCGGGACGCGCCGTCAGCCCGCGAGCTTGGCCAGGGACTGCTCGACGTCGGCGATCAGATCCTCGACGGATTCGAGGCCGATCGAGAGCCGCACCGTCTCCGGGCCGACGCAGGCCGCCGCCTTCTCGGCCTCGCGCAGCTGGCGGTGCGTGGTGCTGGCCGGATGGATCGCCAGGGACTTGATCTCGCCGATGTTGACGAGGTGGGAGATCAGGCCGAGGCCGGTGATGAAGTCGAGCGCGGCCTGCTCGCCGCCCTTGAGGGCGAAGGTGAAGATCGACCCGGCCCCCTGCGGCGCGTAGGCATTGGCCACCGCCTCGCCCGGGTGGCCCGGCAGCGACGGATAGCTCACCCATTCCACCTTCGGGTGCGCCCGCAGGTGGCCGGCGACGGCCTTGGCGTTGGCGCAGTGCCGCTCCATGCGCAGCGGCAGGGTCTCGATCCCGGTGAGGGTCAGGAAGGCGTTCATCGGCGACAGGCCGGGGCCGAGGTCGCGCAGGCCGAACAGCCGGCAGGCGGTGGCGAAGGCCGTCTCGGGGAAGCGCTCCGAGACCACGAGGTCGTCGTAATCCGGCCAGGGCTCGTTGATCAGGTTGTAGCGGCCGGTGGCCGCCCAGTCGAAGCGGCCGGCATCGCAGATGATGCCGCCGATCACCGTGCCGGAGCCCGACAGGAACTTCGAGGTCGAGTGGACGACGATGTCCGCCCCGTGCTCGATCGGCCGGATCAGGGCCGGGGAGGCCAGCGTGTTGTCGACGATGAGCGGCAGGTTGTGGCGCCGCGCCACCGCGGCGACGCCCGCGATGTCGATCACGGTGCCGCAGGGGTTCACGATCGACTCGCAGACGATCGCCCGGGTTTTTTCCGTGATGGCGCCCTCGAAATCCTCCGGCGTCAGGCCGCGGGTGAACTGGGGCGTGAGGCCGTAGCGGGTCTCCAGCCGCCGCATCAGCCCGAGCGAGCCGCCGAACAGGCGCGCCGAGGAGACGTAGGCGTCCCCCGCCTGCATCAGCGTGAGGAGGACGAGGAGCACGGCCGACTGGCCGGACGCGACGGCGACCGCGGCCTTGGCGCCCTCCAGCGCGGCGACGCGGCGCTCCAGCGCCGCCACCGTGGGGTTCGAGCCGCGGGAATAGGAAAAACCGGTCGCCCGCATGGCGAAGATGTCGGCGGCCTGCTCGTTCGACTCGAACACGAAGCCGTTGGTGAAGTAGATCGGCTGCGCGCGGGCGCCGGTCGCGGCATCGGGGGCGGCGCCGGCATGGACCGCCCGGGTGGCGAAGGCGAGGCGGGCGGGATCGAACGGGGGCATCGGCGTATTTCCGGAATCAGGCGGCGCGGCGCACGCGGTCGTGAAGGGTCTGGACGAGGTCGGAGGGCGCGTAGGGCTTGGGGATGAACAAGGCCCCGTCCGGCATGTCGTTCGGTCCCGGGGTGCCCATGCCGGACACCACCAGCACGGGAATCCACGGCCAGCGGCGGGCGACGAGGCGGGCGAGCGCCAGGCCGTCGATGGAGCCCAGCGGCATATCGACATCGGTCATCAGGGCATCGACCTCGCGGTCGCTCTCCAGCACCTGCAGGGCGCGGTCGGCATGCGGGGCCTCCACCACCTGGAACCCGGCCTCGGCCAGCGTGTCGGACGCCTCCATCAGCAGGAGGCCGTCATCCTCGACGAGGAGCACCACGGGCGCCTCGTCCGTGGGAGACTCGGATCGGTCGGGGGATGATGTCATCGGTCGCCACGGCTGACGTCGGCAGGTGGTTGCTGCCTATGGGCCGACACTCCCAGGGTCAAGCGTGGCCGGAGCGACGACGTGCCGGTGCGTCAGGCCGACGCTCAGGCCGACGCTCAAGCCGACGATTCTTGCACGGCCCGCAGAGGGGCCGACAGGGAGAAGACCACGCCCGCGGCCGGGTAGGTCAGGCTGGCACTCCCGCCGAGGCTGTGTACCAGGGTGCGCTCGATCAGCCGCGAGCCGAAGCCGCTGCGCGTGGGTGCGACGACCGGCGGACCGCCGGCCTCCTCCCAACGCAGAAAAAGCCAGGGCTCGTCCGCCTCGGCGACGATGCGCCACGCGACGCTCACCCGCCCCTCGGCCCGCGACAGCGCACCGTACTTCGCGGCATTGGTGGCGAGTTCGTGCAGGATCAGGGACAGGGCGAGGGCCGAACGGGGTCCGAGGCGGACCGCCGGCCCCTCGATCCGGAAGCGGTCGGGCGCCCGCCCGCCATGCAGGTCGGCCGCGCCCTCCACCACGTTCCGCAGGTCGGCCGCCGCCCAGGAGCCCTGGATCAGGATGTCGTGCGCGTGGGAGAGGGCGATGAGGCGCGCCCCGAAGGCCGTCGCGGCCTCTTCCAGGGAGGCCGCGCCGCGCAGGGTCTGGGTCGCGACCGCCTGCACCATCGCCAGGATGTTTTTCACCCGGTGGGCGAGTTCCTGCATGAGCAGGGCCTGCTGCTCCTCGGCGTGATGGGCGTCGGTCACGTCGCGGGCCACCGCGAGCACGCGCTCCACCGCGCCCGCGTCGCCCGGGATCGGCGTGAGCACCACGTCCCACCAGCGCGGCGTCCCGCCTAGGGTGGGGGAGGCGGCCCGGAACCGGCCGGTGCGGCCGGCGCGGGCGGCCGCGAGCGCGAGGTCGGCGGCGACGCGGTCGGCGGGCTCCGGCCACGCGGCCCGCCAGTCGCTGCCGAGGACGCGGCCGGCGGAGCCGGCTTCGAGCACGGCGGCGCTGCCCTCGCTCAGCCACAGCACCGTGCCGTCGAGGGACAGGACCTCGATGCAGTCGCGGCTCGCCGCGAGCAGACGGCTGGTGAAGGCCTCGCTGGACCGCAGGCGGCCGTTCAGCTCCTCCATGGAGGCGAGGCGGATCTCGCCCTCGGCGAGGGCGCGCCCCTGGTCGCTGGCGGCGGCGCGCAGGCGCGCGGCCTCCGCGCAGGCGATCTCGGCGCGCATCTGCGCGAGGGCCGCGACGGCGCGGGCCTCCGCCGCCACGGCCTCGGCCTCCGCCAGACGCGCGGACGCCTCCGCGGCCGACGCCACGTCGCCCGGCGGAGGGGAGGAGTGCAGCAGCGCCTCTATCCGTGTCATCGCAGCGCAGACGCCCCGAGCTCATGCGCCCGGCGGCGGCACGATCCGCACGGGCGGCGAGCGGCCCCGCACGAGCGGGACCTTGCGCCTGACGGGCGTTCGAGACCGATCCGACGAGCACCCGGACGATCACGTCCGGCAGCGCCGTCAGGCCGCTGAACCGGCCATCCGACGCGATGCGGGCGAGTAAATCACAGGTACATAGCGGGCCGCAATGGCGCGGCTATACTTCGTCCCGACTTTAACTTGGGACAATCCCGGTCCGGGCCGGACTTCGCCGGATCAGCCCGCGAGGGCCTGGTCGAGGTCCGCGATCAGGTCGCCCGGATCCTCGATGCCGACCGACAGGCGCACCACCTCGGGGCCCGCGCCCGCCCGCACCTTCTGCTCGTCGCTGAGCTGGCGGTGGGTGGTGGAGGCCGGGTGGATCACCAGCGAGCGCGTATCGCCGATATTCGCGAGGTGCGAAAAAAGCTTCAGGTTCGACACCAGCCGCACGCCCGCCTCGTAGCCGCCCGTCAAGCCGAAGGTGAAGACCGCGCCCGCGCCGAGCGGGCAGTACCGCTTGTGCAGGGCGTGGTAGCGGTCGGTCTCCAGGCCCGGATAGCTCACCCACGACACCGCCGCGTGGCGCGCGAGGTGCTCGGCCACCGTGAGGGCGTTGTCGGAGTGGCGCTGCATGCGCAGCGGCAGGGTCTCGATGCCGTTGAGGATCAGGAACGCGTTGAAGGGCGAGAGCGCCGGACCGAGGTCGCGCAGGCCGAGCACCCGCACGGCGATGGCGAAGCCGAAATTGCCGAAGGTCTCGGACAAGACCATGCCGCCGTATTCGGGCCGCGGCTTGGAGAGCATCGGGTAGCGGTCGTCGCCCGCCCACGGGAAGGTGCCGCCGTCGACGATGAGCCCGCCGATCGAGTTGCCGTGCCCGCCCAGGAACTTGGTGGCGGAGTGCACCACGATGTCGGCCCCGTGCTCGAAGGGCCGGATCAGGTACGGGGTCGCCATCGTGTTGTCGACGATGAGCGGGATGGTGTGGCGCTTGGCGATGGCGGCGATCGCCGCGAGATCGGTGATGACGCCGCCCGGATTGGCGATCGATTCGACGAAGATCGCCTTGGTGCGCGGCGTGATGGCCGCCTCGAACGAGGCCGGATCGTCGGTGTCGGCCCAGACCACGTTCCAGCCGAAGTTCTTGTAGGAGTGGTTGAACTGGTTGATCGAGCCGCCGTAGAGCTTGTTGGCCGCGATGAACTCGTCGCCCGGCTGGAGCAGGGCGTGCATCACCAGGAACTCGGCGGCGTGGCCCGAGGCCACGGCGAGCGCGGCGGTGCCGCCTTCGAGGGCCGCGACGCGCTCCTCCAGCACGGCGTTCGTCGGGTTGCCGATGCGGGTGTAGATGTTGCCGAAGGCCTGCAGCCCGAACAGCGAGGCCGCGTGGTCGACGTCGTCGAACACGAACGAGGTCGTCTGGTAGATCGGCGTCGCCCGGGCGCCCGTGGCGGCGTCCGGCGCCGCCCCGGCATGGATCGCAAGGGTGTTGAAGCCGGGCAGGCGGTCGGTCATCGGGCGACTCCGCGAAAGGGGACGCCCGTGCTCTAGGACCCGCCTGCCGCAGGGGTCAAGTGGGCGCGGCTCAGCGGTGCCGGTGGCGCCGCTGATGGGTGTGGCGCCGCCCCGGCAGGCCGCTGCGGTAGGCGCGCGGACCCGGATCGATGCCGAGGACGCCGTTGACGCCGCCCACCGCGCCTCCGACCGCGCCGCCCACGATGCCGCCGATCGGGCCGGCGACCCGGTCGCCCTCGCGGGCGCCGCGCTGCATGCCGCCGGGGATCCCCTGCGCCTGCGCGGCGCCCGCGAGCGTGCCGACGAGGAGGGAGGCGAGAAGCAGGGATCGGATCATGACGGAACTCCTCCGAATCCTCTGGACAACGGCGGCGCTTCCGGAAGGTTCAGAACGCCCCCCGCACGCCCGCGAACACGCTGCGCCCGGAGCCCGGATAGAACGCCACCGGCCCCGCCGGGCCGAAGGCTGCGGCGTTCGTCACCACGGCGACGTCGGAGATGGTGCGCTTGTCCGTGAGATTGCGCGCATCCACGAACAGTGTGACGCCGGGCGCCAGGTCGAGGGCGGCCTGCACGCCCAGCAGCGCGTAGCCCGGCACCCGCTGGGTGTTGGCGTGGTCGGAGAAGGGGCCACGCGGGACCCAGTCGAGGGCGGGCGCGAGGGAGAAGCCGGGCCGCGTGTAGGCGAGAACCGTGCGCAGCACGTCGGGCGGAATGCCGGCGATCCGGTTGTCGCCGAAGACCGGGTCCGCCACGAAGCGGAAGTCGTTGCGGGTCCAGATCTGCGTCAGCGTCAGCGCGTCGCCGCCGACGATGAGGTCGCGGGCGAGATCGAGGCTCGCCGCCGCCTCGACGCCCTGGTGGCGGGTGCGCGGCGCGTTGAAGGTCGCGGCCGGGATGCCGAGCCCCGCATTCGGGCTGAAGTTGATGAGTTCGTCGCGCAGATCCGCCCGGTAGAGCGTGAGGTCGAGGCTGAGATCGCCGATCCGCCCGCGGGCGCCGACCTCCGCCGTCCAGGCACGCTGGGCGCGCAGCGGCACGAAGGTGCTGCCGGCGAGGTTCTGCTGCACGAGGTCGGAAAAGTCCGGCACGTCGGCCGAGCGGGTGACGTCCCCGAAGACCTGCAGGTCGGGACGCACCTGCCAGAGCAGGCCGAGCTTCGGGTTCACGCCCTCGTAGGTGCGGTTGGCAAACTGCACCGCCGGGTTGAGGGGCAGGCCGCCCTTGTCGCTGTAGGTGCGGTTGGCCGAGAAGAGCTTGGCGCCGGTCATCAGCGCCACGTCGGGCAGGATCCAGAACCGGTTCTCGCCGAAGGCCTCGACGTTCGATGCGCTCTGGAGCGCGTTGCGGGTCTGCGCCCCGCGGGAACCTGCCGCGTTGAGGAATTGCAGGGCGGAATTCTGGCCCGCATAGGCCCGCAGGCCGAGCAGCGTCTCGTTGCGGAAACCCCCGACCTCGAAGGTGCCGGCCCAGTGGGGTGAGACGCCGTAGGTCCAGCCGTCCTGATCGATGACTTGGAAGATCGGGTGGTAGAGCGACTTGTGGATGGCCCAGGAATCGATGTCGAGCTTCCCCACGTCGAGCAGGAAGGACGTGCGGTTGGCGATCCGCTCGGTCTCGACCTTGCGGGACTGGTTGCCGCTGAGCGCGGCCGGGTTCGCCCGTGTCGGATCACGCAGCGCCTCGCCCAGGCTCAGCGCTCCGGGGAGCTTCTGGTCGGTGAGGTAGATGCCGGCGTAGAAGCGCGTCTCGACGCCCGGCGCCAGAACGTAACCGAGATTGGCGTTGAAATTCCGGGTGCGCTGGGTGTCGTGGATCCGGTAGCCGTCCGAGTTGGTGATCGTGCCGTTGATCAGCAGATCGACCGGCCCGGCGATGCGCGAGACCTGGAAATTCTCGCGGATGGTGTTGAAGCTGCCGCCGTCGAGACGGAGGATGGTGGGCGCGAGGGCCGTGTGGGCGGTCGGCGTCACGAAGTTGATGGCGCCGCCCAGCGTCGTGGCGCCGAACGCGAGCGCATTGCCGCCCTTGTAGACCTCCACCGACCGCAGGGCGAGCGGATCGACTTGGTAGAAGTCGCCGCTGCCGTCCGCGAGGTTGAGGGGGATGCCGTCCTGCAGCAGTTCGAGACCCCGCAGGTGGAAGCCGCGGGCGATGCCCGAGCCCCGCACCGAGAGGCGCAGCTCCTGGCCGTAGCGCTCCTGCACGTAGACGCCGGGCACGTCCTTGAGCACGTCGCGCAGGGTGTTGGCGTAGCGGTTCTGGATCGCCTCGCCATCCACGAAGGCGACCGCGCCGACCGTGCGTTCGAGGATCCGGCGCTGCTCCGGCACGGACGGCACGGTCAGGGAGCCGCCGGCTCCGGCGACGTCGATCTGGGACAGGGCGACGGTGTCGGCGGACTGGGCGCGGGCGGGTGCGAGGCTTGCCGCGAGCAGGAGGCCCGCGAGCCCGGCGCGTGAGGGACGATGAGGCATGGCGACGCCTTTCGCTCCGCTTCGGGGCCGGCGGAGCCTGTGTCGGGATCAGGCGGCGGGGCGCGGGGCGTCCCAGTCGGACGGGCTTGCGGGTGCACATGTCGGCACGTGCACATCACCTCTCCCCGCGTGCGGGGAGAGGAGACACCCGCGCCTCATGCGGCGGTCGCCTCAGTGGTGGTGGTGCCCGTCCGCGGCGGGGGCCGACGTCCCGCCCGGTCCCGCCGCCCCGATCGCCCCGACCGCGAAGCGCACCGGCACGGTGCCGGCCCGCTCGAAGGTGAGCGTGCCCTCGACCGTCGCGCCCGCCTTCACCGGCTCCTTCAGGTCGAGGAACATCAGGTGGTAGCCGCCGGGCTTCAGCTCGACGGTCTCGCCGGGCTTGATCGTCAGCCCGGCCTCCAGCGGGGCCATGCGCATCACGCCGCCGGTGTTGGACATCTCGTGCACCTCGCCGCGGCCCGCGAGCGGGATCGCGGCGCTGACCAGCCGGTCGGGGGCGCTGCCGCCGTTGGTGATGCGCAGATAGCCCCCCGCCACCTTGGCGCCGCCCGGCGTGGCGCGCATCCAGGGCTGCGCGATGGCAAGGTCACCCGCCTTGACGACCGCCGCGGGGGCAGTCGTGGGCGCGGCCTGTGCGGCGGCGACGATCCGCACGCCCGGCGCCGGGGACTTCAGGCTCCGCGCACTCTGCCCGGCCGCCGGGATCTCGCTCCAGGCGTGGCTGCCTTCCGGGCAGTCCTGGCGCACCGGGAAGTAGACCGTCTCGCCAGGCGCGAAGGCGTCCGTGACCCGGGCCTGAAACACGAACTCGTCGAACTGGTCGTCGGGCAGGCTGCCGCCGCTCCAGCTGATCTCCCGCACGCCCTCGCGCAGTTCGCCGTGATAGTGCGGGTAGGCGCGGGCGTAGGGGCCCTTCACCGTCGCGAGGGTCCAGCCCGGCTTCGGCATCGGCTTGGCGGCGATCACCCCCTCCGGCACCGTCACGGTGACGCGGGTGGTGGGCTGGCCCTGGCAGCCGTGGCCGATCTGCACGACGGCGCGGTAGGACTGGTTCGGGCTCGCCTCGCCGCGCTCCAGCACGGCATGGGCGAGAGCGGGGGACGAGAGGGCGGCCGCGCAGAGGGCGCCCGTGAGGAGAGAACGCATGGGGTCGGGTCCGTTCGCATGAGGCAAGGGGGACGCGGCCCAAACGGGCCGCGCGGGCGCTCAGGCGGACGGGGGACCTCGGGCAGTGGCGGCGCGCTGCGGCGGGCCGCGGGCCGGCAGGGCAGGGTGCCGGGCCCACGCGACGCGCAGCACGGTGCGGGCGGGCCACGCCGCCTGCGCGGCGGGCGGGGCCAGCAGCGGCAGGCCCGGGCAGGAGACGGTGCAGCACGGATGCGCCGCGTGAGGGGCGGGCGCCTCCTCGCCGGGGAGGTGCGTGGCGCAGATGATCCCGGCCGCCGCGGCGGCCGGGACCGGGCTCAGGCCGGCCAGGAAGGCCTGGAGCACGAGCCCGTAGAGCGCGAGCAGAGCCGCGAGCGCGCGCAGGCGCTCCGACCGCTTCCCATGCCGCTCCGTCCTCATGACGGAGGTGTTACCGCAAGCCGCCCTCGTTCCGCCACGGTCGCGACGGTCGCAGGCGGGGGAGACGCCTGCATCCGCAGGGGATTGTGGCCGCGGGGACGCAGTCCACACCTATCCGGCGGCACGCGGCAGCGCTTGGCCGGCCCGCCACATTCTGGCCCGCTCCTCATGGGTTCTTAACGCCACTCCGACACGGTCGCGCAGGAATGCCGGCCGGGCTCCCCGACCCGGCACCCTGCCTGCGATCCCCCTCCTTCCCCACGGGACCCCGCCTTACCCGAGGGTCACGCCCCAAGGTTCACCTCAGGATCACGAGCTTGCCTCCCATGCTGACACGCGCTTCCCTCCGCGGTTCGCTCGGCCTGGCGCTGCTGGCCGCCGCCCTCCCGGCCGCGGCCGAGGAGCGCGGCCTGCCCCAGGCCGAATGGGCGCAGAACTACGATTCCGCCTCCACGATGCGGGTCCAGCGCTCGAACACGCCGATCCTCTCGCCCCAGACGCTGGCCGCCACCGAGCAGATGCTCGAGCGCTACCGCGACATCGTGGGCCGCGGCGGCTGGCAATCCGTCTCCGGCTCCGAGCGCCTGCGCCTCGGCGCCAAGAGCCCGACGGTGGCGGCGCTGCGCCAGCGCCTGATCGCGTCGGGCGACCTCGACCCGGCCGCCGGCTCCTCGCCGGTCTACGATTCCTACGTCGAGGCGGGGGTGCGCCGCTTCCAGGCCCGGCACGGCCTCAACCAGACCGGGTCGATGAACATCACGACCGTGCAGGCCATGAACGTGCCGGCCGACGTGCGGCTGCGCCAGCTCGAACTCAACGCGGTGCGCCTGCGCTCCTACTCGGGCAACCTCGGGGGGCGCTACGTCATCGTCAACATCCCGGCGGCGCTGGTCGAGACGGTGGAGGGCGATCACGTCGCCACCCGTCACGCCGCCGGCGTCGGCAAGATCGACCGGCAGTCGCCGGTCATGAACGCCAAGATCCAGGAGGTGAACTTCAACCCCTACTGGACCGTGCCGGCCTCGATCATCAAGAAGGACCTGATCCCGAAGATGCAGAAGGAGCCGTCGTACCTGACGGACAACAAGATCCGCATCTTCGACGGCGACCGCGAGATCCCGCCCTCCCAGGTCAACTGGCGCTCCGACGAGGCGACCCGCTACCGCTTCCGCCAGGATCCGGGCGTCGACCTCAACTCGATGGGCTTCGTGCGGATCAACATTCCGAACCCGCACGGCGTCTACATGCACGACACGCCGGCCAAGGGCATCTTCGGCGACGATTTCCGCTTCGTGTCCTCGGGCTGCGTGCGCGTCCAGAACGTGCGCGACTACGTCGCCTGGATCCTCCAGGGCACCCCGAACGGCAACCCGGAGACGATCGAGGCCATCATCCAGGGCGGCCAGCGCGTCGATGCCCGCCCGGTGGCGCCGATCCCGGTCTACTGGACCTACATCACCGCGTGGTCCACGCCGGACGGCCTCGTGCAGTTCCGCGACGACATCTACAAGCGCGACGGCGTGGGCGCTCCCACCGCCGCGATGACCGCCGCCGCGCAGGGCCCGCGCAACTTCAACCCCGACGAGGACGATCAGACCAACTGATCGCGCGTTCTCCTCGCACCCCGTCTGACGCGGCCCGGGCGACCCCCGGGCCGTTCCCTTTTCGGCGATCCGCTCCCATGCCCGACGACGCGTCCCCGCCCGCTCCCCGCCTCGACGAGGTCGAGATCCGCCTCACCCATCAGGAGCGCACGATCGAGGAGCTCAGCCGCACCGTCGCCGAGCAATGGGCGCGCATCGACGGGCTGACGCGGCAGGTCGCCGCCCTGAGCGAGCGCCTGCGGGAGATGGCCGAGCGCCCGGCCTCCGCCGCGCCCGAGCCGCCTCCGCCCCATTACTGATCCGGGCGGCGCAAGTTTTTCTGCAGGGCCATTAAGTTTTTCTATCTCTTGGCTTCCTTGACTTAAAACGGGTTGAGGCAGTACCACGATCGGCACGTTTCGGGCGTCCGCCGCTCCAGCTCATCCGCGCCGCCATTCTCCCGCGCGCCTGGAACCGTCCAGGCGCTCTTGCGGCGAGGCGGTGCGCCGCGTTGGCCGGTCTTCCGGCCGCGTGTAAAAACCGGCCGGCGGAAGGCCTGACCGACAACAAGCCGTCCGTGGGACGAAACTCTCAACCGTCGAGGTCAACATGAGCGCGGGCACCGCCAAGTCTTCCCTGTCGAACTCGTTCTTCTCGGCCCCGCTGGCCGACGTCGATCCCGAACTCGCCCGCGCGGTCGATCAAGAGCTGGGCCGGCAGCAGCACGAGATCGAGTTGATCGCCTCCGAGAACATCGTGTCGCGGGCGGTGCTGGAGGCGCAGGGCTCGGTTCTCACCAACAAGTACGCGGAAGGCTATCCGGGCCGGCGCTACTACGGCGGCTGCCAGTTCGTGGACGTGGCCGAGAACCTCGCCATCGACCGGGCCAAGCGCCTGTTCGGCTGCGAGTTCGCCAACGTGCAGCCGAATTCCGGCTCCCAGGCGAACCAGGCCGTGTTCATGGCCACCATGCAGCCCGGCGACACCTTCCTGGGCCTCGACCTCGCGGCCGGCGGCCACCTCACCCACGGGGCGCCCCCGAACGTGTCGGGCAAGTGGTTCAAGCCGGTCTCCTACACGGTGCGGCGCGAGGACCAGCGCCTCGACATGGAGCAGGTCGCCAAGCTCGCCGAGGAGCACCGGCCCAAGGTCATCATCGCGGGCGGCTCGGGCTATCCGCGCCACTGGGACTTCGCCAAGTTCCGCGAGATCGCCGACAGCGTCGGCGCGGTGTTCTTCGTCGACATGGCCCACTTCGCGGGTCTGGTGGCGGGCGGCGTGCATCCCTCGCCGTTCCCCCACGCCCACGTGGTCACCACGACGACGCACAAGACCCTGCGCGGCCCGCGCGGCGGCATGGTGCTGACGAACGACGAGGCGCTGGCCAAGAAGATCAACTCGGCGGTGTTCCCCGGCCTCCAGGGCGGTCCGCTGATGCACGTCATCGCCGGCAAGGCGGTGGCCTTCGGCGAGGCGCTCAAGCCCGAGTTCAAGATCTACGCCAAGCAGGTGGTGGAGAACGCCCGCGCGCTGGCCGACACGATCATCTCGGGCGGCTTCGACATCACCACGGGCGGCACCGACAACCACCTGATGCTGGTGGACCTGCGGGCCAAGAGCGTCACCGGCAAGGCCGCCGAGGCCGCGCTCTCGCGGGCCGGCATCACCTGCAACAAGAACGGCGTGCCGTTCGACCCGCAGAAGCCCACCGTGACCTCCGGCATCCGCCTGGGCACCCCGGCCGCCACCTCGCGCGGCTTCGGCGTGGCCGAGTTCAAGAAGGTCGGGGAGCTCATCGTCACGGTGCTCGACGGCGTCGCCCGCAACGGCGAGGCCGGCGATCCCGCCGCCGAGGAGAAGGTCGGGCAGGAGGTCCGTGCGCTGACCGACCGCTTCCCCATCTACGGCTGATCGATTACACGCCTTGGAACGGCCGGGCTCGTGCGAGCGAGCCCGGCCGTTTCCGTTTGATCGCGCGTGGCCGCCCGGGCGGGGGCGGGGCGCCTTGGAGAGGTTGGGCGGCCGATGCGGTGCCCCTACTGCGGCGGCCTCGACACGCAGGTGAAGGATTCGCGGCCGAGCGACGATGCCTCGGCCATCCGGCGGCGCCGGATCTGCCCGGATTGCGGCGGGCGCTTCACCACCTTCGAGCGCGTCCAGTTGCGCGAACTCACCGTCGTGAAGCGGTCCGGCCGCAAGGTGCCGTTCGACCGCGACAAGCTGCAGCGCTCTGTCGACGTGGCCCTGCGCAAGCGCTCGGCCGATCCGGAGCGGGTCGAGCGGCTGGTGAGCGGCATCACCCGGCAGCTGGAGAGCGCGGGCGAGCCGGAGGTGACGAGCGAGGCCATCGGCGAACTCGTCATGGAGGGGCTGAAAGGCCTCGACGACGTCGCCTACGTGCGCTTCGCCTCGGTCTACAAGAATTTCCGCGAGGCCCGCGACTTCGAGGAACTGCTCGGGCGTCTCAACGCCGACCAACAGGTCGGTGCCGATCAGCAGATCGGTGCCGACCAGCAGATCGATGCCGATCCGCCGGCGGGCGCCGGGACGGTGAGCGCCGAGGGGGCGGGCAGGGGCGGGGAGGCGCCGGCGCGGCGCGCCCGGTCGCGGGCGTGAGCGCGTCCGACGCCGACCGGCGCTCCATGCGGCTGGCGCTCGCCCTCGGGCGGCGTCATCTCGGGCGCACGTGGCCGAACCCGTCCGTCGGGGCGGTAATCGTCGCGGGGCCGCCGGGCGCGGAGCGCATCGTGGCGCAGGGCGTGACGCAGCCGGGCGGGCGCCCGCATGCGGAGCGCATCGCGCTGGCCGAGGCGGGTCCGGCGGCCCGGGGCGCCACTCTCTACGTCACCCTGGAACCCTGCTCGCACCACGGCCGCACCGCGCCCTGCGCCGACGCGGTCATCGCCGCCGGCATCGCCCGGGTGGTGAGCGCCATGGACGACCCCGACCCGCGGGTCGCGGGACGCGGCCACGCCCGGCTGCGGGCGGCGGGCATCGCCGTCACGGTCGGCGTGCTGGGCGAGGAGGCCCGGCGCGATCATCGCGGCCATGTCGCCCGCGTGATCGAGAACCGCCCGGCGCTTCAGCTCAAGCTCGCCCGCACCTCGGACGGCTTCGCGGCCGGCGGGCCGGACCGGCTCCTGATCACCGGCCCGCTCGCGAACGCGCGGGTCCACCTGCTGCGCGCGCACGCGGACGCCATCATGGTCGGCGTCGGCACGCTCATCGCTGACGACCCCGAACTCACCGTGCGCCTCCCGGGCCTTGAAGGCCGCTCGCCGCTGCGCGTCGTCCTCGATTCGCAGCTGCGCACCCCGCCCTCGGCGCGCCTCCTGGGCGACCGGCGCGTGCCGACGCTGATCCTGGCCGCCGAGGATGCGCCCGAGGCCGCCGAGCGGAGTCTGGCGGCGGCCGGCGCCGAGGTGCGGCGCCTCCCCGGTGCCGGGCGGCTCGCCCTGCCGGCGGCCCTCGCGGCTCTGGCCCGGCACGGCCTCACCCGGATCTTTTGCGAGGGCGGGCCGACCCTGGCCGACGCGCTGGCGCGCGACGGCCTGATCGATGCCTGCCTCCTCATCACCGGGGCGCGGCCCCTCGGGATGCCGGGCCTGCCGGCCGTCGGGCCGCACCTCGCCGCCCTGCTCGCCTCGAACGGGCTGCGGCCCGCGGGCGAGGAGCGGGTCGGCCCGGACCTCTTCACGGCCTACGAGCGGAGCTGACCATGTTCACCGGCCTCGTGACGGATGTCGGACGCGTGACCGCCGTGGACGGCGGCGAGCGCCTGCGCCGCATCACCATCGCATCCGCCTACGATCCGGCCTCGATCGCGCTCGGCGCCTCGATCGCCTGCGGCGGCCCCTGCCTCACCGCGGTGGCGGTGGAGCCGCACGGCAGCGGCTGCCGCTTCACGGTGGATGCCGCCGCCGAGACGCTCGCGCGCACCAGCGTGGGGACCTGGGTGCCGGGCACACGGGTCAACCTGGAGCGTTCCTTGAGGCTCGGCGACGAACTCGGCGGCCACCTCGTCACCGGCCACGTGGACGGGCTCGCCGAGATCGTGGCGCGCGAGGCGGTGACGGGCCAGGAGGGCGACCAATGGGCGCCGAGCGACCGCTTCGTGCTGCGCGCGCCGGCGGCCCTCTCGCGCTTCATCGCCGAGAAGGGATCGGTCTGCCTCGACGGGACATCGCTCACGGTGAACGGGGTCGAGGGCGACACCTTCACGGTGCTGCTGATCCCGCACACGCTGGCGGTGACCACCTGGGGCGAGCGGCGGGTCGGCGACCGGATCAACCTGGAGGTCGACCTGATCGCCCGCTACGCGGCCCGGCTGACGGAGGCGCACGCGGCGCTGACGGCGCGATAGGTCCCGCGCCTGTCAGGCGGCCGGGAAGGCGGCGCTTCCGAACCAAGCCCGCCGCGACGGCGGCATCCCCGTCCCTCGGCGCGCTCCCGGGTGCCAGGGATGGCGCTCGGACGTGCCGACCACTATCTCTTGAGGCCGACGAAGCGTGGACGCGCCATGGTCGAGCCGACGTCTCTCTCGCAGCTCATTCCCAGGACGGCGGAGTTCCCGGAACTCGGGACGCTCTTGGAGCGGATCAAGGCGGTCTACCGGCCCGAGGCGGTTCTGCTGTTCGGGAGCCGCGCCCGCGGCACGGCCAAACAGGACAGCGACTGGGACGTGCTCGTCCTGCTGCCCGACGATGCCGACGAACGGATGCTGGACCCACTCCTCGGATACGAGACGCAGCAGGGCAGCGGCGTGTTCGCCGACGTGCTCTGCTCCTTCAAGACGGAGTTCCTGCGGGACGCCGCGGTCGCCAATTCGAGGACGCGAGAGATCATGGACCATGCCGTCCGGATCGGAACCCACTAGCCTTCACATCGCCAACACCCTCCGGTTGGCGGACCGGGACTTGAAGGATGCGAACCTGCTGCACGGGTGCAGGCAGCAAGGGCCGCCCCGCTGCGCGGAACGGCCCCGCTTCATGTCGATCCGGCTCGATGCTGGAGTGTGGAGCGAGAGGGCGGGCCATGGAAGCCCGCCCCACGGTCAGCTGTGGGCGAGGATCGCCAGCAGCAGGAGCGCGATGATGTTGGTGATCTTGATCGCCGGGTTCACGGCCGGGCCAGCGGTGTCCTTGTAGGGATCGCCGACGGTGTCGCCGGTCACCGCCGCCTTGTGGGCGTCGGAGCCCTTGCCGCCGTGGTGGCCGTCCTCGATGTACTTCTTGGCGTTGTCCCAGGCGCCGCCGCCGGAGGTCATCGAGATCGCCACGTAGAGGCCGGTCAGGATCACGCCGAGCAGCATCGCGCCCACCGCCGCGAAGGCCTGCCCCTTGCCGGCGATGAGGTAGATCGCGAAGTACAGCGCCACCGGCGAGAGCACCGGGAGCAGCGAGGGGATCACCATCTCCTTGATCGCCGCCCGGGTCAGCATGTCGACGGCGCGGCCGTAATCCGGCCGGTCGGTGCCCTTCATGATGCCGGGTTTCTCGCGGAACTGGCGGCGCACCTCCTCGACCACCGCGCCGGCCGCGCGGCCCACCGCCGTCATGGCGATGCCGCCAAACAGGTACGGGATCAGGCCCCCGAGCAGCAGCCCCACCACCACGTAGGGGTTGGAGAGGGAGAAATCGACGGTGACGCCCCGGAAGTAGGTGTATTGCTCGGAGTTCTTGATGAAGTAGTCGAGATCCGAGGTGTAGGCGGCGAAGAGCACCAGCGCGCCGAGGCCCGCCGAGCCGATGGCGTAGCCCTTGGTGACGGCCTTGGTGGTGTTGCCCACGGCGTCGAGCGCGTCGGTCGACTTGCGCACCTCCTTGGGCAGCCCCGCCATCTCGGCGATGCCGCCCGCGTTGTCGGTGACCGGGCCGAAGGCGTCGAGCGCCACCACCACGCCCGCGAGCGCCAGCATCGCGGTGACCGCGATGGCGATGCCGAACAGGCCCGCGAGCGAGTAGGTGGCGATGATGCCGCCGACGATCACGAGGGCCGGCAGGGCGGTCGATTCGAGCGAGATCGCCAGCCCCTGGATCACGTTGGTGCCGTGGCCGGTGACCGAGGATTGCGCGATCGACTTCACCGGGCGGAAGTTCGTGCCGGTGTAGTACTCGGTGATGACGACGATGAGCGCGGTGATCACGAGGCCGATCACCGCGCACAGGAAGAGGTTGAGCGAGGTGAAGGTCGCGCCGGTGTTGGTGGTGAAGCGCGTCGCGAAGCCGCCGAACATCACGAAGTTGATCGCCGCGATCGCGCCGATGGAGAGGATGCCGGCCCCGATCAGGCCCTTGTAGAGGGCGCCCATGATCGACTGGTTGGCGCCCAGCCGCACGAAGAAGGTGCCGATGATGGAGGTGACGATGCAGGCCGCCCCGATCGCCATCGGGTAGAGCAGCATCGTCTCCAGCACGTTGCGCCCCTCGACCGCCGTCTGGCCGTTGAAGAAGATCGCGGCGAGCACCATCGTGGCGACGAGCGTCACCGCGTAGGTCTCGAACAGGTCCGCCGCCATGCCGGCGCAGTCGCCGACGTTGTCGCCGACATTGTCCGCGATGGTGGCGGGGTTGCGCGGATCGTCCTCCGGGATGCCGGCCTCGACCTTGCCGACGAGGTCGCCGCCGACGTCGGCGCCCTTGGTGAAGATGCCGCCGCCGAGACGCGCGAAGATCGAGATCAGGGAGGCGCCGAAGCCGAGCGCCACCAGCGCGTCGATGACGTCGCGGCTCGCGGGCGCCAGCCCGGCGTAGCGCGTGAGGTAGGTGTAGTAGAGCGCGACGCCGAGGAGGGCCAAGCCCGCCACCAGCATGCCGGTGACCGCCCCCGACTTGAAGGCGACGTCGAGGCCCCCGCCGAGCGACTGCGTGGCGGCCTGCGCGGTGCGCACGTTCGCCCGCACCGAGACGTTCATGCCGATGAAGCCGGCCGCGCCCGACAGCACCGCGCCGATGAGGAAGCCGATCCCCACCTTGAGGCCGAGGAAATAGGCGAGCAGGGCGAACAGCAGGATGCCGACGACCGCGATGGTGAGGTACTGGCGCCGCAGATAGGCCTGCGCACCCTCGGCGATCGCGCCCGCGATCTCCTGCATACGCTGGGTGCCGGCGTCGCGCCGCATGACGTCGTTGATCGTGAAGATACCGTAGGCAACGGCGCAGAGGCCGCCCACGATGATGAGCAGGAGTGCGGTCATTCTACCGTCCTTGATGCCGGGCTTGACCCGCAAGTGTCGACGGCCACGGTGGCGAGCGGCCCCCCGTTGCGGGTCTCCCTCCCCAGAAGCGCCGGTCGCGCGATCGCGCCGGCCTGCCGACCTTGAGTGCCAAACTTCACGGGCGAGCGCAAACGGCGCGAACGGGTCATCCGCAGGGCAACACGGGAAAAAATCGCCCCGCCCCGACGAAAGTCTTGCCTAGAAGTGGCTGAAGGAGGCCCGGCCGAAGCGGATCGGGGATCCATCGCGATCACGGAAGCGCGGCGTCCCGCGGTCCGCCGTCACGGTGCCGATGCGGGTGAGCGGCACGCCGCCCTCGGCGGCGCACGCCGTCAGCGCCGCGACCGCGGCCGGCGGCACGGCGCAGAGGATCTCGTAATCGTCGCCGCCGGTGAGCGCGGTCGCGAGGAGATCGGGCGCCTCCGCCACCGCCGCCGCGACGGCTGCCGAGAGCGGCACCGCCGCGACCTCGACCTCGGCGCTGCAGCCCGAGGCGCGCAGCATCTTGGCGAGATCGCCTGCGAGGCCGTCCGACACGTCCATGCCGGCGCGGGCATGGGCTGCGAGCGCGGGCGCCAGGGCCAGCCGGGGGCGGGGATGCAGGTAGCGGTCCGCGAGGTGGCGGCGATGCGCCTCGCCGATCGCGGCGGCCCAGGGGGCGTCCGGCTCGCGGCGCAGCCGCAATCCCAGGGCCGCGTCGCCGATGCTGCCCGAGACGAGGAGGTGGTCGCCCGCCTGCGCGGTGAACCGGCGCACCATCCGGCCGGCCGGCACCTCGCCCAAAGCCGTGATGCTCAGGAGCGTCGGCCCGGCGGCCCGCACCGTGTCGCCGCCGAGGAGCGGGCAGCCGTGGCGGGACGCGGCCTCGCCCAGGCCGGCGCAGAAGGCGGCGAGCCAGCCCTCGTCCCACCCGTCGCTGAGGGCCAGGGTGAGCAGGAACCCCCGCGGCGCCGCGCCCTTGGCGGCGAGGTCCGACAGGTTCACGCCGAGCGCCTTGATGGCGACCGAGGCGGGAGGGTCGTCGGGGAAGTAGTGGACGCCCGCCACGATCGCGTCGGCGGTGAGCACGAGGTCGTGCCCGGGGGTCGGCGTCAGCACCGCCGCATCGTCCCGCAGCCCGAGCCCGCCCGGCCCCGCGAGCGGGGCGAAGTAGCGGGCGATCAGCTCGTCCTCGCTCGGGCGGGGGAGGGCGGGCACCGGGCGTCAGCCCTCGCGGGCCGCGCCGTCGAGTTCCTCGGCCCGGGCCGCCCGCGCCACCTTGTCGAGCACGGCGTTGACGAGACCCGGCTCCTCGCCGCCGTAGAAGCTGTGGGCGACGTCGACGTATTCCGAGATCGCCACCCGCACCGGCACGTCGCGGCGGTAGATCACCTCGTAGGCGCCCGCGCGCAGGATCGCCCGCAGCACCGCCTCGACCCGGCGCAGGGGCCAGCCAGCCGAGAGGGCGCCGTCGAGGGCCTGGTCGATCGCCCGCTGCTCCTCCACCGCCCCGCGCAGCAGGTCGCGGAAGAAGGCGGTCTCGGCCGGCGGGTGCTCGACCCCGTCGACCACCTGCCCGATCCAAAAGGCCTCGAACTCAGCGAGCGCGTCGATGACGCCCTTGCCGGAAATCTCCATCTCGTAGAGCGCCTGCACGACGGCCAGGCGGGCGCCGCTGCGCTCGGCCGGTTTCATCTCGACGTGTCTCCTTCGTCTCGGGTGGGGCGGGGCGGCGTGAAGCCGATGGTGCGCTCGGCCCGCACCGCGTCCCGCGCGCGCTTGAGGCCCAGCACCGCCAGGGCCGCCTCGGCGGCGCCCCCGCCCTTGTTCATCTCGGCGACGCGGGCGCGGGCCTGCGCCTGGGCCTCGGTCTCGACCGTCAGGATGCCGTTGCCGAGCGGCAGGCGCAGCACCACCGAGAGGTCCATGAGCGCCCGCGCGCTCTCGCCCGCGACGATGTCGTAATGGCCGGTCTCGCCGCGGATCACGCAGCCGAGCGCCACCACCGCGTCGAAGGGCTTGCGCGCCCGCGCGGCGGCCTCGACCAGGATCGCCACCGTCTGGGGGATCTCCAGCGCGCCGGGCACCGTCACGACCTCGGCCTCGGCCTCGGCGGCCGCGATGGCGTCGAGGGCGCCGCGCAGGAGTTCGTCGGCGATGTCGTCGTAGTAGCGGGCTTCGACGACCAGGATGCGGGCGTCCTTGAGCGACGGGCGCTCGCTCCCGCTGTCACGGCGTGGGCTCACCATCTCGGTCTCGATCGATTGCGAAGGGTCGAACGCGCCGGCGCCCTCATCGTTGCGACGCGCGGCCCGGGGAGGGGGGAGCACTAGACCGAAGCGTCCCGGCGAACAAGCGGGTGACTGGCCTGGCGCGCTCGTCGCCGGACCGCCTTCGCGATCGCCCGTCACAGCCGCCCTCGCGCAACTGCCCTAGCGCCACCGTCCCGGCCGAACCGCCCTTGCCAAACCGCGCGCGCCCGGCCAAGGGGCGCGCGAGCCGGGCCGCCAGATCCCGGCCGCCAGACCCCGGCCGGGAGGAACGACGCCGATGACCGACCTCGAAACCCGCACGATCCGGCGCGTCAGCCGGCGGCTGATCCCGTTCCTGATCGTCTGCTACTTCGTCGCCTATCTCGACCGGGTGAACGTCGGCTTCGCGGCGCTGACGATGAACAAGGACCTGGGCCTCTCGGCCACCGCCTACGGGCTCGGCTCCGGGCTGTTCTTCCTCACCTACTTCCTGTTCGAGGTGCCCTCGAACCTCTTCCTGGAGCGGTTCGGCGCGCGGCGCTGGATCGCCCGCATCATGCTCTCCTGGGGGCTCATCTCCGGCGGCATGGCCTTCATCGGCGGCGAGACGAGCTTCTACGTGATGCGGCTCCTGCTCGGTGCGGCGGAGGCCGGGTTCTTCCCGGGCATCATCTTCTACCTCACCCTGTGGTTCCCCGCCGCCTACCGGGCGCGCATCGTCAGCGCCTTCATGGTGGCGATCCCGCTCTCCAGCCTGATCGGCGCCCCGATCTCGGGCGCACTGCTCGAACTCGACGGGCTTTTCGGCCTCAAGGGCTGGCAGTGGCTCTACCTGATCGAGGCGGCGCCGGCCGTGATCCTGTCCTTCGTCACCTTCTTCTATCTCACCGACCGGCCCGCGGACGCGACCTGGCTCGCCCCCGACGAGCGCGAGTGGCTGGAGCGGCGGATGGCCGAGGAGGAGGCGATGCGCGGGCGCGGCAGCCACCAGCCCCTCTCGCAGGCGATCTTCGAGCCGCGGGTGCTCGCCATCGCGGTGATCTATTTCGGCGCCGTGGCGCTGCTCTACGGCTTCAGCTTCTTCCTGCCGCAGATCGTCAAGGCGTTCGGCCTCACCAACTTCCAGACCGGCCTCGTCACGCTGATCCCCTACACGGCCGGCACGGTGGGCCTGCTCTACTGGGGCAAGCGCTCGGACGCCAAGCGCGAGCGGCGCTGGCACCTCGCGACCGCGCTGGCGCTCGCCTCCCTGGGGACGATCGCCGCGGCCCTCGTGGGCGACCCCATGCTCAAGATGGCGCTGTTCTCGGTCGCCGCCTTCGGCATCTTCGCGGCGCTGCCGATCGTCTGGACGCTCCCCACCGAGACCCTCACGGGCGCGGCGGCGGCTGGCGCCATCGCGGTGGTGAACTCGATCGGCAATCTCTCTGGCTTCGTCGCACCCTACGCGGTCGGCGCCATCAAGGACTGGACCGGCGATTTTTCCTGGGGCCTCATCGCCATCTCGGCCGCGGGCCTCGTGGGCATCGCGGTGGTGCTGCGTCTCGGCCACGCGAGGGCGCCCGCGCCCCGTACGGCCCCTTGAGCGGGGCAAAAAGCGGGCAGAAGGGCCGCGGCATGCTGGCGCCGCGGCCCGGGCCGTGGCAGAGAGCGGCCGCGCGGGCGACGCCCGGTCGCATTGCACGCGCGCTCGGGGTGGTGCTTCGGTCCGCCGAAACCGGGGGTTTCACCCCCGAACCCAGCCCCAGGATTGTGGTCCGCGCATGGCCGAACGGTCGGCCGCGGGCTTCGCCTTCGTTGTTTCTCGGGAGAGCCGGAACTTGGCCACGACCGTCGCCCCCTCCGACGCCGCGCATCCGCACGGGACGACCCGCCGGGACTTCCTCTACCTCGCCACCGGCGCGGGCGCCGTGGTCGGCGCCGCCGCGCTCGCCTGGCCCTTCGTCGCCTCGATGGCACCGGATGCCGAGACGGTGGCGGCGGGCGCGCCGATCGACGTCGACCTCGGGCCGATCACCGAGGGCCAGATCATCAACGTTTTTTGGCGCGGCAAGCTGATCTTCGTGCGGCGCCTCACCCAGAAGGAAATCGCCGATATGAAGGCGGCCCAGCCCGCCCAGATGATCGACCCGGCGCCCTTCTACGCCCGGGTCAAGGAGGGCCACGACCAGTGGCTCGTGGCCTACGGCAACTGCACCCATCTGGGCTGCGTGCCGATCGCCAACCAGGGCGGACATCCGGGCTGGGGCTGCCCCTGCCACGGCTCGATGTTCGACGCCGTCGGACGGGTGACCCGCGGACCGGCCCCGATCAACCTGCCGCTCCCGCCCTACGCCTTCCAGGGCGACGCCAAGGTGCGCATCGGCGAAGGCGCCACGGCCTGAACCCTCACATCCAGAATAACGGGCTGTCCTCATGAGCGCACACGCCACGACTTACGTCCCCAAGAGCGGCATCGCCAAGTGGTTCGAGTCCCGGTTGCCGATCATCGGCCTCGTCCACTCGTCGTTCATCGCCTTCCCGGTCCCGCGCAACCTGAACTACTTCTGGACGTTCGGCGCGATCCTGATCGTGATGCTGGCCTCCCAGATCGTCACCGGCGTCTGGCTGGCCATGCACTACCAGCCCTCGGCCACCCAGGCCTTCGATTCCGTCGAGCACATCATGCGCGACGTGAATTACGGCTGGCTCCTGCGCTACATGCACGCCAACGGCGCCTCGATGTTCTTCATCGCGGTCTACGTGCACATGTTCCGCAACCTCTACTACGGGTCCTATAAGGCCCCGCGCGAGGTGCTCTACATCCTCGGCGTCATCATCTACCTCTTGATGATGGCGACCGCGTTCCTCGGCTACACGCTGCCCTGGGGCCAGATGTCGTTCTGGGGCGCCACCGTCATCACCAACATCCTGGCGGCGATCCCGATCGTCGGCGACACGATCCAGACCCTGCTCTGGGGCGGCTACTCGGTCGGCAATCCGACCATCAACCGCTTCTTCTCGCTGCACTACCTGCTGCCGTTCATGATCGCCGGCGTCGTCGTCCTGCACGTCTGGGCGCTGCACGTCACGGGCCAGAACAACCCGGCCGGTATCCCGATCAAGTCCGGCAAGGACGCGGTGCCGTTCACCCCCTACGCGACCATCAAGGACGTGTTCGCGGTGGTGGTGTTCTTCGCCTTCTTCGCCTACTGGATCTTCCTGCAGCCGAACTATCTCGGCCACGCGGACAACTACATCCCGGCCAACCCCGGCGTGACGCCCGCGCACATCGTGCCCGAATGGTACTTCCTGCCGTTCTACGCGATCCTGCGCGCGGTGCCGGACAAGCTCGGCGGCGTGATCCTGATGTTCGGCGCGGTGATCATCCTGGCCTTCGCGCCCTGGCTCGACACCTCGCGGGTCCGCTCGGCGAACTACCGCCCGATCTACCGGCAGTTCTTCTGGGTGTTCATCGCCTGCTGCTTCCTGCTCGGCTGGCTCGGCGGCAAGCCGCCGGAGGGCGGCTACGTGATCGCGGCGCGCCTCGCCACGATCTACTACTTCGCCCACTTCCTGCTGGTGATGCCGATCGTCGGGCTGTTCGAGACGCCCAAGCCCCTCCCGGGCTCGATCCTGGAGAGCGTCACCGGGCCCGGCAAGCAGGTGGGGGCCTCCGGCATGCCGGCTGGCGCCGCCGCCGCCCCGCCGACCAAGGGCTGATCCACCCGGGGCCGCGTCCGGCGCGGCCCCGCCGTCTCCACGCCGCTACAAGCTGCCCGGACAAGACGCCGATGACGACGCCGAAGAGGGGCATCGAGGGAATGATGAGAACGCGTGCTCTCGTGGCCGGCCTCGCGGCCGCGATCCTGGCCGGCACGGCCGCCTTCGCGGACGAGGGAGGCCCCACGCCGCACCGCGAGAAGTGGACCTTCTCGGGCGTGTTCGGCACCTTTGACCAAGCGCAGCTGCAGCGGGGCTTCCAGGTCTACCGCGAGGTCTGCTCCAGCTGCCACAGCCTGCACTACGTCCGCTTCCGCAACCTCGCGGAGGAGGGCGGTCCGCACTTCTCGGCCTCGCAGGTCAAGGCGTTGGCGGCGGAGTACAAGGTCAAGGACGGCCCGAACGACCAGGGCGAGATGTTCGAGCGGCCCGGCCGCCCGGCCGACAAGTGGCCCTCGCCGTTCCCCAACGATCAGGCGGCCGCGGCGGCCAACGGCGGCAAGGCGCCGCCGGATCTGTCGCTGATGGCCAAGGCCCGCACCTTCGGCCGCGGCGGCCTGTGGTTCGTGATCGATTGGCTGCCCTTCGTCGGCTACACCGAGCAGGGTCCCGACTACCTCCACGCGCTCCTCAACGGCTACAAGGAGACGCCCCCCGAGGGCTTCCAGGTGCCGGAGGGCGGGCACTACAACGAGTACTATCCGGGCCACGTGATCGCGATGCCCAAGCCCCTGAGCGACGGGCAGGTGACCTACGCGAAGGGCGCCGACGGCCAGCCGGTGGTGCCCGAGACGGTCGACCAGTACTCGCGCGACGTCACCGCCTTCCTGATGTGGACCGCCGAGCCGCACATGCTCGCCCGCAAGGAACTCGGCCTGCGCGCCATCATCTTCCTGCTCGTGCTGGCCGGCCTGCTCTACTACGTGAAGAAGAAGGTCTGGTCGGACGTCGGCGGCGAGACGCACGGGCTGCAGCCCGAGCTGCACAAGACGAGCTGAAACCGGAATGGAGACGGCGAGAGGCCCCGGGAGGGGCCTCTTTTCTTTTGCGCGGGGACGAAGGAGATCGTCATGACCAAGGCCGTGCTGGGGGTGATCGGCGGATCCGGCGTCTACGACCTGCCGGGCCTGGAGGACGTGCGCGAGGAGCAGGTCGCCTCGCCCTGGGGCGAGCCCTCGGACGCGCTGCGCATCGGCCGCATCGGCGAGACGCGCGTGGTCTTTCTGCCCCGACACGGCCGCGGCCACCGCCTCTCGCCCTCCGGCATCAATTACAGGGCGAACATCGACGTGCTGAAGCGGGCGGGCGTCACCGACCTCGTGTCGCTCTCCGCCTGCGGCTCGTTCCGCCAGGAGCTCTATCCGGGCCTGTTCGTGCTGGTGGACCAGTTCGTCGACCGCACCCACGGCCGTGCCTCGTCCTTCTTCGGCGACGGCTGCGTCGCCCATGTCTCGATGGCCCACCCGGTCGGCCCCGCGCTCCAGGCCCGCATCCTGGCGGCGGCGCAGGCGGAGGAGATTCCGGTGCGCAAGAACGGCACCTACGTCTGCATGGAGGGGCCGCAATTCTCCAGCTACGCCGAGTCGCTGACCTACAAGAGCCAGGGCTACGACGTGATCGGCATGACCAACATGCCGGAGGCCAAGCTCGCCCGCGAGGCCGAGATCACCTACGCGACCATCGCCATGGTGACGGATTTCGATTGCTGGCATCCCGATCACGATGCCGTCGAGGTCTCGACCGTGATCGCCGTGGCGCGGGCCAACGCCGCCCGGGCCGCGCAATTGGTGAGCCGCCTCGCCCGCGACTTGCCCGAGGAGCACGAGCCCTGCCCGGCGCGCTCCGACCGGGCGCTCGACGGGGCGATCATCACGCCGCCCGAGCACCGCGATCCCGCCCTGATGGCCAAGCTCGACGCGGTCGCCGGGCGGGTGCTGTGATCCGCGCGTGACCCCCTGGCGTCGGGCCGGGCTGCCCGGTTACAAGGCAGCCCGTTCCACGCCGCGATCAGGATCGATGACCGACACCCCCTCCCGCACCGGCCGCGTCAGCCGACGGACGGCCGAGACCGACGTCAGCGTCGCGATCGACCTCGACGGCACCGGCCGGGCCGCGATCAGCACGGGCGTCGGCTTCCTCGACCACATGCTGGAGTTGCTCGCCCGGCACGCCCTGTTCGACCTCGACGTCACGGTCACGGGCGACCTGCACGTCGACCAGCACCACACCACCGAGGATGCCGGCATCGCGCTGGGGCAGGCCTTCGCGCAGGCGCTCGGCGCCAAGCGCGGCATCCGCCGCTACGCCGACCTGCACCTGCCTATGGACGAGGCGCTCACCCGCGTCGCCGTCGACATCTCGGGGAGGCCCTTCCTGGTCTTCCGCACCGGCTTCGCCCGCGAAAAAATCGGTACCTTCGACACCGAGCTGGTGCGCGAGTGGTTCCAGGCCTTCGCCATCAACGCCGGGATCACGCTCCACGTGGAGACCCTCTACGGCGACAACCAGCACCACATCGCCGAGAGCTGCTACAAGGGCTTGGCGCGCGCCTTGCGCCACGCGGTCGCCATCGACCCCCGCGAGGGGGACCGGGTGCCCTCGACCAAGGGCTCGCTCTGAGGACAGCCCCGGGCGGACCGGCATCGGCGTGCCGAGACCGATCCGCCCTGATATTTGCCGTGCCGCAGGTTTTCGTCGCAGAACCGGCGGCTATTCGCGGAACCTGCTTGGCGCGCCCGCCGGGGAGAGCGTTCGATGCCGACCTACACGCTGCACATGGCCGATGCGGACGATCCGGGCAGCCCGGAAGCCCTCGACCGCGCCAAGCTGGTGCCCGACCGCTTCATCTGGCCGGCCTTCTGGTTCACGGCCCTGTGGTTCTTCTGGCACCGGCTCTGGCTCGCGGGGCTGCTCGTGCTCGCCGTCGAGGTCGGCGCCTGGGTGGCCGGGCTCGTCCTGAACCTGTCGCCGCTGGCGGGCTTCGTCATCGCGCTGCTGCTCTCGTGGCTGATCGGCCTGGAGGCCTCGTCGCTGCGCCGCTGGACCTACGCGCGCCGGGGCCGGCCGATCCGCGATGCGGTGACGGCCGCGGACATCAAGGAGGCCGAGGTGAAGCTGGTGCGCCGCTGGGTCGCCGAGCGGGAACCGCCGGCTCCGGTCCCGGCCCCGCGGACGGCGCCGCCCTATTCCCGCGCGGGAAGCCCGGCCCTCGGGCTCTTCCCCGAGGCGGATCTCCGCCGGTGACGGGCCAGCCAGAGGAGACGCGGGCGTGAGCGCCGGCACCGTCGCGATCATCGATTACGGCTCGGGCAACCTCCACTCGGCCGCCAAGGCGTTCGAGCGCGCCGCGCGCGAGGCGGGGCTCGACCAAACACGCATCGCCGTCACCTCCGACCCGGAGGCGGTCGCCTCGGCCGAGCGCGTGGTGCTGCCGGGCGTCGGCGCCTTCGCGGATTGCCGCCGCGGCCTCGACGCCGTGCCGGGCATGGTCGAGGCGATGACCGAGGCCGCGCAGCGGCGCGGGCGGCCCTTCCTCGGCATCTGCGTCGGCATGCAGCTCCTCGCCTCGCGCGGCCTCGAACACGAGACCACGGCGGGCCTCGACTGGATCCCGGGCGACGTGGCGCCGATCCGGCCCGCGGATCCGGCCCTCAAGGTGCCGCACATGGGCTGGAACACGCTCGACGCCCATCGCGAGACGCCGCTCTTGGCCGGCATCCCGACCGGGGAGGGCGGGCTGCACGCCTACTTCGTGCACAGCTACGCGCTGGCGCCCCGGGATCCCGGCGACGTCGTGGCGACGAGCGATTACGGCGGCCCGGTCACCGCTCTGGTCTGCCGCGGCACCGTCGCGGGCACCCAGTTCCATCCCGAGAAGAGCCAGCGGCTCGGCCTCGCGCTGATCGCGAACTTCCTCCGCTGGCAGCCCTGATTCCACCCGACCCACCTCTCAGCCTCGCGGTGACGCTTCGTGATCCTGTTCCCGGCCATCGATCTCAAGGAGGGGCGCTGCGTGCGCCTCGTGCAGGGCGACATGGCGCAGGCGATCGTCTTCAGCGACGATCCGGCGGCGCAGGCCGCGACCTTCGCCGAACAGGGGTTCGCCTGGCTTCACGTGGTCGACCTCGACGGAGCCTTCGCGGGCGCGCCGATGAACGCGGCGGCGGTGGACGCGATCCTGGCCGCGGTGACGATCCCGGTGCAGCTCGGCGGCGGCATCCGGGAGATGCGCACCGTCGAGGGCTGGCTCGCCAAGGGCGTCAGCCGCGTCATCATCGGCACCGCGGCGGTGCGCGACCCGGCCTTCGTGCGCGAGGCCGCCCGGCGCTTTCCCGGGCAGATCGCCGTGGGCATCGACGCCAAGGACGGGCGGGTCGCCGTGGAGGGCTGGGCCAAGACCTCGACCGTGACGGCGGAGGAGCTGGGCCGGCGCTTCGAGGATGCGGGCGTGGCGGCGCTCATCTACACCGACATCGCCCGGGACGGGATCCTCAAGGGCCTCAACATCCCGATGACGCTGGCATTGGCCGAGGCCGTGAGCATCCCGGTGATCGCCTCCGGCGGCCTCGCCTCGATCGCGGACGTTCACCGGCTCCTGGAGCCCGACTGCGCGCTGCTGGCCGGCGCCATCACGGGCCGCGCCCTCTACGACGGGCGCATCGACCCCAAGGAGGCGCTGGCGGCGATCCGGCGGGCCGCGGAGGCGCGCGGCACCGCGCCGTGATAGGATGGCGGCGCGAGGATATCTCCGATGACGGCTGCAACGACGCTCGCCGCGCCTCGCCGCGCGGCCTACGACGATGACTTCTATACCTGGACCATGCAGCAGGCCGCGTTGCTGCGCGCCGGCGACCTGACCGCGCTCGACCGCGAGAACCTCGCCGAGGAGATTGAGTGCTTGGGCCGCGGCGAATTCACCCGGCTCTCGAGCTTCTACCGGCTCGTCCTGCTGCACATGTTGAAGTGGGAGCACCAGCCGAATCTGCGTAGCCGCAGTTGGGCCGTTTCCATTACCATCCATCGAAAGCACGCCGCCGCCGTGATCGCAGCCAATCCCGGCTTGAAGCCGCGGATCGACGAGGCACTCGCGAGCGCCTACGAGTACGCGCGCCTGGAAGCGATCGCCGAAACAGGACTGTCCGCAGCGACCTTCCCCGAAACGAACCCCTTCACGCGGGACGAGACGATGTCGCGGCCCTACAGCTTCGAATAGGGGCCGGCCCCGTGCTCAAGACCCGCGTCATCCCCTGCCTCGACGTCAAGGACGGCCGCGTCGTCAAGGGCGTCCAGTTCCTGGCCCTGCGCGATGCGGGCGATCCCGTCGAGGCGGCCAAGGCCTACGACGCGGCCGGGGCGGACGAACTCTGCTTCCTCGACATCACGGCGAGCCACGAGGCCCGCGGCATCCTGCTCGACGTGGTGAGCCGCACGGCGGAGGCCTGCTTCATGCCCCTCACGGTGGGAGGGGGCGTGCGGACCGTCGAGGACATCCGGGCGCTGCTGCTGGCCGGGGCCGACAAGGCCTCGATCAACACCGCGGCGGTGAGCAACCCGGATTTCGTGGCGCAGGCCGCGGAAAAGTTCGGCAGCCAGTGCGTCGTCGTGGCGATCGACGCCAAGCGCGTCTCGGCCGAGGGCGAGACGCCGCGTTGGGAGATCTTCACCCATGGCGGGCGCCGGGCCACCGGCCTCGACGCGGTCGATTTCGCCCGCACCGTGACGGCGCGCGGGGCGGGGGAACTCCTCGTCACCTCGATGGACCGGGACGGGATGCGATCGGGCTACGATCTCGGCCTCACCCGGGCCATCGCCGATGCGGTCACGGTGCCGGTGATCGCCTCCGGCGGCGTCGGCGGGCTCGACGACCTCGTGGCCGGGGTGGCGCAGGGCCACGCGAGCGCGGTGCTCGCCGCCTCCATCTTCCACTTCGGCGAAGCGACGGTGGGCGAGGCCAAGGCGCACATGGCGGCGGCCGGCCTCGCGATGCGGCTGGATCCGCGATCACCCGGTGCTTGACCCGGAGCGGCCGGGCGCCCAAGGCTCGGTGCAGCATCCCTCCTCGGCCCGCCCGGACGCCATGACCCGTTTCAGCCTCGCCGACCTCGACCGGATCGTGCGAACCCGCGCCGCGGCCTCGCCGGAGGAATCCTACACGGCCAAGCTGATCGCCGCCGGTCCGGGCAAGCCGGCCAAGAAGCTCGGCGAGGAGGCCGTGGAGGCTGCCATCGCCGCCGTGCAGGGCGACCGCGCCGGCCTCGTGTCGGAAGCCGCCGATGTGCTCTATCATCTCCTGGTGGTGCTGGCGGGAAGCGGGGTGGCGCTGGAGGACGTGATGGCGGAGCTGGAGCGGCGCACGGCCCAGGGCGGGCTCGCCGAGAAGGCCGGGCGGAGGAAGCCGTGAACGAGCGCCCGGCGCTGCCGACCCGGCCGCAGGCGGAACTGGCGGCGAGCCTCGACGAGGCCACCGATCACCTGTCGCCCTACCGGGTTTTCTCCCGCGAGGAATGGGCGCACCTGCGCGCCGACACGCCGCTGACGCTGACCGCCGACGAGGTGCTGCGCCTCCAATCCCTCAACGACCCGATCTCGCTCGAGGAGGTCGTCGCCATCTACCTGCCGCTGTCGCGGCTGCTCTCGCTCTACGTCGCGGCGACGCAGGGGCTGTTCAAGGCGACGCAGCGCTTCCTGCTCGCCGAGCGCGAGGGCAAGGTGCCCTACATCATCGGCGTCGCGGGCTCGGTGGCGGTGGGCAAGTCCACCACCGCCCGCGTGCTGAAGGCGCTGCTCGCGCGCTGGCCCAACACCCCGAAGGTGGACCTCGTCACCACGGACGGGTTCCTTTTGCCGAACGCCGAACTCGCGCGCCTCGGCCTGATGGAGCGCAAGGGCTTTCCCGAGAGCTACGACACCCCGACGCTGCTGCGCTTCCTCGCCGACATCAAGGCGGGCAAGCGCCACGTGGCGGCCCCGCTCTACTCCCACCTCGTCTACGACGTGGTGCCGGGCGAGACCACGGTGGTGGACCGCCCCGACATCCTGATCGTCGAGGGGCTCAACGTGCTGCAGCCCGCGCGCCTGCCGCGCGACGGCACCGCGATCCCGTTCGTCTCCGACTATTTCGATTTTTCGGTCTATCTCGACGCGCACGAGGACGACCTGCACCGCTGGTACGTCAACCGCTTCCTGCGCCTGCGCCACACCGCCTTCCGCGATCCGCTCTCCTACTTCCGCAAATACGCCGAGGTGAACGAGGACGAGGCCATCGCCATCGCGGACGGGCTGTGGTCGCGCATCAACCTCGCGAACCTGCGCGAAAATATCGTGCCGACGCGCCAGCGCGCGAGCCTGATTCTGGCCAAGGGCGCGAGCCACCGCATCGAGAGCGTGGCCCTGCGGCGGCTGTGACGGGCGGGCGCGGGCGGGTCAGGCCGCCCGCACCGGCGGTTGCGGTCCCTGGCCGGCCGCGCCGTTCGCCGGCTTCGCGCCCGCCTGCGACAGCATCGCCGAGATGTGGCCGGCCGGCATCGGCTTGGCGAGCAGGAAGCCCTGCACCTCGTTGCATTGGTCGACCGTCAGCGCCGTGAGTTGGCCGATCGTCTCGACGCCCTCCGCCGTCACCGAGAGGCCGAGCGCGCGCCCCAAGGCGAGGATGGCCTGCACCACGGCCCGCCCGCTCTCGTGGCGCTCGATGTCTGCGACGAACCGGCGGTCGATCTTGATGGCGTCGAAGGGGAAGCTGCGCAGGTAGATCAGGCTGGAATAGCCGGTGCCGAAATCGTCCATCGCGAGCTTGACGCCGAGCGCCTTGAGCCCGTCGAGCAGGCGGCGCGCGCGGTCGGCATCCTCCAGGAGCACGCCCTCGGTGATCTCGATCTCCAGCCGCTCCGGGGCGAGACTGGCCGCCGCGAGGGCCTGCGCGACGACGTCCACCAGGCCGTCGTCGCGGAACTGGATCGGCGACACGTTCACCGACACGCCGATGCCGGGCCACGCCGCCGCGGCCGCGCAGGCGGTGCGCATGACCCAGCCGCCGAGGGCCACGATCAGGCCGCTGCGCTCGGCCAGGGGGATGAACTCGGCCGGGCCGATGCGCCCGCGCTCCGGGTGGGACCAGCGCACGAGCGCCTCCACGCTCCGTATCGTCTGCCGGCGCGTGTCGAACCGCGGCTGATACTCGAGGAAGAACTCGCCGGCCGCGAGCCCGCGCCGCATGTCGTCCGTGAGCGCCCGGTGGGCGACGAGCCGGTCGTTCATCTCGGCGGCGAAGAAGCCGTAGGTGCCCCGGCCCTCCTGCTTGGCGCGCAGGAGCGCGGTGTCGGCGCTGCGCAGGAGATCGTCCGGCGTCGTGCCGTCGAGCGGCGACACCGCGACGCCGATCGAGACGTCCACCCGGATCTCGGTGTCCTCGCACCGCACCGGCTGCGCCACGAGCCCGAGGATGTGCTGGCAGAAGGCCTCGATCTCGTGGTCGGCGAGATCGGGGGCGGCCACCACGAACTCGTCGCCGCCGACCCGCGCCACGATCTGGTCGGGGCGCAGCATCCGCCGCAGCCGGTCGGCGATCTCACCGAGGACGCGGTCGCCGACAGGGTGGCCGTAGGTGTCGTTGACGGGCTTGAAGCGGTCGAGATCGAGGTAGAGCACGGCGAGGCGTGCCGCCGGCGGGGCGAGCATCGCGGCGAGGAAGCTCGCGAGCCGCACCCGGTTGGGGAGCGCCGTGGCGGCGTCGTGCTGGGCCTGGCGCTTCGCGTCCTCGTAGGCTTCCGCCATGGCGACGTCCGCGGTCACGTCGGTGGCGAACTTGATCACCTTGGTGGGCCGGCCCTCGGGGTCGAGGATCGGGTTGTAGGAAGCCCGGATCCAGATCTCGCGCCCGTCCCGCCCCAGGCGCTTGTACATGCCGCTCACGTAGGCGCCCGCGCGCAGGGTGTCCCAGAACGCCGCGTAGGCCGCGCTGCCCGCCAGGGCCGGCTCGACCAGCACCCGGTGATGCCGGCCGCAGATCTCGTCGAGACGATAGCCGAGCGTGGCCAGGAAGCCGGCATTGACATCGAGGATCGTCCCGTCGAGCCCGAGCAGCACCACCCCTTGCGACTTGCGGATCGCCGCGATCTGGGCTTCGTGGTCGGCCTGCCGCAGTTTTTCCCGCGTCACGTCGGTGGCGTAGGTGACGATCTTGGTCGGCCGCCCGTTCATGTCGAGGATCGGGTTGTAGCTGGCCTGCAGCCAGATCTCGCGTCCGTCCTTGGCGAGGCGCTTGAACTCGCCCGCCTGATACTGCCCGGCCGCGAGGTTCTCCCAGAACGTCCCGTACGCGGCGCTGCCGGCATGGTCCGGCTCGACGAACAGGCTGTGGTGGCGCCCGCGCAGGTCGGCGAGCCGGTAGCCCGTCGCGCGCAGGAAGTTGTCGTTGGCATCGAGGATCGTTCCGTCGAGCGAGAAGGCGATCACGCACTGCGCCTTGTGGATGGCGGCGATCTGCCCCTGCTGCTCGGCCTGCCGCAGCTTCTCGTCGGTGATCGGGACCGCGTAGGCCATGATCCGGATCGGCCGCCCGCTCATGTCGAAGATCGGATTGTAGCTGGCCTGCAGCCAGACCTCCCGGCCGCCGCGGCCGACGCACCGGTAGTCCCCGGCGCGAGGGCGGCCCTGCGTCAGCGCCCGCCAGAACGCGGCGTAGTCCGCGCCATGCGCGGCGGAGGGCTCGACGAGGATCCGGTGATGGCGCCCCTCGATCTCCTCCATCCGGTAGCCCATGGCCTCCAGGAAGCGGTCGTTGGCCTCCACGATGACGCCGTGCATGTCGAGCGTCAGGATGCAGTGGGACTTGTGGATCGCGGCGACCTGCCACTGGTAGGCCGCCTGGCGCAGGCGCTCGGCCGTGACGTCGGTGGCGAACTTGATCACCTTGAACGGCCGGCCGGCCGGATCGAGCACCGGCGTGTAGGTCGCCTGGAGCCAGATCTCGCGCCCGTCCCTGGCCAGGCGCCTGAACTCGCCGGCCTGGTACTCCCCTTGCGCAAGGCGGGCCCAGAAGGCCCGGTAGGCGGCGCTCTCGCTCTCGGCGGGATCGAGGAACATCCGGTGATGCCGGCCCACCACCTCGCCGCGCGCGTAGCCCGTCACCGTCAGGAACAGGGGATTCGCGTCGAGGATCGTGCCGTCGAGGGAGAAGTGGATCACCGCCTGCGAGGCGTTGATCGCCGCGATCTGCACGCGATCGGCCGCCTCCTCCCGCTGCGCGCCGGTGATGTCGGACGCGAGCATCACGATCTCCTCGACGATGCCGTCCGGTCCGGCGAGCGGCGCGTAGCTCGCGCGCAGCCAGATCTCGGTGCCGTCGGCCCGCAGGCGCCGGCACGACACCGTGCAGCGGCGGCCGCCGAGCAGCGCCGCCCAGAAGCGGCCGGCCTCCTCGCGGTCCCGGTCGTCGGGATGGCACAGATCCGCGTGCGATCGGCGGACGATCTCGCCCAGTTCGTAGCCGAACCAGCGCAGGAGCCGGTTGTTGGCCCGCAGGATGCGGCCGTCGGGCGCGAAGACGGCGCTCGCGAGCGTGGCGTTGAGAGCCCTCAATTCGGCCGGGACATGGCCCGCGCCGCGATCGTGATCAGGATCGACCATGCCTGCCCCGGCACCGCTCTCGTCGCCCGCGTTCCACGGCACCGGATATCCGGCCGGGCTCGAAGCGACTCACTTCCTCTCGGTAAGTGACAAGTTTTAACGCATGGTTCCCGACCGCCTAGGCGATAACCGCCGTATCCGCAGGCTTTTTCAAGGATAGACGTGAGAGATTTTTGCTCATTTGGCGTCATGAGCGTCAGATTCATTGCGTCAGGCCGGGCGACGATACGACCGGAGAGGCCACCTGGAGGGAAACAAGCCCGTCCGAGGAAAGTCGGTCGGGGGATGACTGTCGTGCCGCCGCGCCGGCGCGCAAGGGCGCCGCGATCTCACGACAGGGGATAGGCGGCCTCGACCACGTAGGGTCCGCCGCCGACCGAGACCCGCGCCGAGTAGAGCGCCACCCGCTCCGCCTGGAAGGTCACGGCCGCGAACGGCGCCTGCTCGGAGAGGTACTGCGCCACCAGGGCGGGCGTCGCCTCCCGGCGCAGCCGCGCCAGGGTCACGTGCGGCGTGAAGCGCCTCGTGTCGGGGGCCAGGCCGATGCGGCGCAGCAGGCGCTCCTGCTCGCCCCGGAGGTCGTCGAGGTCGGGGCTCGGCACCACCCGGGCGTAGAGGGCATGCGGCCGTTCGCCGCCGAAGCTCGCGAGCGCGTCGAGGGTCAGCGCGAGGGGCGGACGCGGGCGGGTCTCGGCGAGGGCCTGCGTGATCTCCTCGGCCACGCCGCCGTCCACGTCGCCGATGAAGCGCAGGGTGATGTGGTAGTCCGCGGCCTCGATCCAACGCGCGCCCGGCAGGCCGCCGCGGCGGCGCGAGAGGGCCTCCGCGACGTCCGGAGGCACTTCGAGGCCGGTGAAGAGGCGCGGCATGGCGGATTCACGGGGCCTTGCGCAGGCGCGTCAGGAAGGTCTCGACGGCGGGCAGGATGCCCGCGACGATCCGCTCGACGCCCTTTGCGGTCGGGTGCAGCCCGTCCGGCAGCGAGAGGGCCGGATCGGTGGCCACCCCCTCCAGGAAGAAGGGATACAGCACGAGGCCGTGGCGCTCGGCGAGCCGCGGGTGGATGGCGTCGAAGCGCGCCACGTAGTCGGGACCGAGATTGCGCGCGGCCTTCATGCCGGCGAGCATCACCGCGATGCCGCGCTCCTTCAGGCGGGTGATGATGCCCTCCAGCGCCTTTTCGGTCACGGCCGGGTCGGTGCCGCGCAGCATGTCGTTGGCCCCGAGTTCGAGGATGACCCCGTCGGTCCCCTCGGGCACCGACCAGTCCACCCGGTCGAGCCCGCCGGTCGCGGTGTCGCCCGACACGCCCGCGTTGATGATCGCCACAGCGAAGCCCTTCTCCTTCAGGGCGCGCTCCAGCACGCCCGGGAAGGCCGCCCCGGCCGGCAGGCCGTAGCCGGCCGTGAGGCTGTCGCCCAACGCCACGAGGCGCAGCGCCCGCTCGGCGGCGGCGGAGGGGTGGGAGACCAGCATCATCACGGAAACACACAGACACAGGATCGTCGCGAGGCGGCCACGGAGGCGGGCTAGATCCTGGCCGGAATCCTGGCGGAGCGGGCGCCGGCCGACCATATCGGACGGGCGGGTGGTCCCGCGATCGTGCTTGCGTCCCACCTCGTCCACCTCCGGCGCGTTACCCGACGCCCCACAGATCGGCCTCATGCCCATGACCGACAAGGCCACCGCAGCGGCCCCCACCCCTGCCATCGCCCTCGACGGCGTCGACCTCAGCCTAGGGCGCGGGGCGGCGCGGGTGCACATCCTGAAGGGCATCTCGCTCGCGGTCGCGGCCGGCGAGGCGGTGGGGCTCGTCGGCCCCTCGGGCTCGGGCAAATCGACGCTTCTGATGACCATGGCCGGACTGGAGCGCCCCGATGCGGGCCGGGTGGTGGTGGACGGCACCGACCTCGCGGGCCTCGACGAGGATGCGCTGGCGCGCTTCCGCGGCCGGCGCATCGGCATCGTCTTCCAGTCCTTCCACCTCGTGCCGACCATGACGGCGCTGGAGAACGTGGCGCTCCCGCTCGAACTCGCCGACCTGCCGGACGCGCACGAGCGGGCGGAGCGGGAACTCGCCGCGGTCGGCCTCGGGCACCGGCTCCACCACTACCCGGCGCAGCTCTCGGGCGGCGAGCAGCAGCGCGTGGCCATCGCCCGCGCGGTGGCCCCCGACCCGGCGATCCTCGTCGCCGACGAGCCCACCGGCAACCTCGACGAGGCGACCGGCGGCCAGATCGTCGACCTCCTCTTCGCTCTCAAGCGCGACCGCGGCGCGACGCTGGTCCTCGTCACCCACGATCCCGGCCTCGCGCGCCTGTGCGACCGCACGGTCCGGCTCCGCTCGGGGCTGATCGAGGCGGCGGCCCTGGCCTGAGGGACGGATCATGCACGGCAGCCTGCCCCCCCTGAGCGGCCCCGGCCGGCGCCCCGCCCGCGGGTTCCGCCTGCCGCTGACGCTGCGCCTGGCCCTGCGCGAACTGCGCGGGGGCCTGCGCGGCTTCGCGGTCTTCCTCGCCTGCATCGCCATCGGCGTCACGGCGATCGCGGGCGTCTCCTCGATCTCGCGCTCGCTCACCGAGGGGCTCGCCCGCGAGGGGCGGCGCATCCTGGGCGGCGACCTCGCCTTCAGCCTGATCCACCGCGAGGCCGCGCCGGCCGAGCGGGACTTCCTCGCCGGGCAGGGGCGGGTCTCGGTGGTGGCCTTCACCCGCGCGATGGCGGTGGCGGGCGAGAAGGGCGCCGCCCTGGTCGAGCTGAAGGCGGTGGGAGCGGATTACCCGGTGCTGGGCGAGCTCGGCACCGAACCGGCCCTGCCGATGCAGGATCTCCTCGCCGAGCGCGACGGCGCCTTCGGGGCGGCGGCCGATCCGGCCTTGTTCGCCCGGCTCGACCTCAAGGTGGGCGACAGGATCACGGTCGGGTCCGCCACGATCGTGCTGCGGGCCGTGCTCACCAACGAGCCCGACAAGATCGCCAACGGCATCGGCTTCGGCCCGCGCCTGCTCACCTCCGAGGGGGCGCTGCGGGCCTCCGGGCTGATCCAGCCCGGCAGCCTCAACCGCTGGATCTACCGGGTGCAACTCGCCGACCCGTCGGACGCGCGCATCGAGCAGGTGATGGCGCAGGCCCGCCGCACGCTGCCCGAGGCCGGATGGGAGGTGCGCTCGCGCCTCAACGCCGACCCGCGCTTCTCGCGCAGCGTCGAGCGCTTCACGCAGTTCCTCACCCTCGTCGGCCTCACCGCCCTGATGGTCGGGGGCGTGGGCGTGGCGAATGCCGTGCGGGCCTTCGTCGAGCGCAAGCGGCCCTCGATCGCGACCCTCAAGAGCCTCGGCGCGCCGGGGGGCCAAGTGGTCGGGCTCTACCTCACCCAGGTGATGCTGATCGCCGGCCTCGGCATCGCGCTCGGCCTTCTCGCCGGGGCGGCGCTGCCCTTCGGGATCGAGGCGGCCTTCGGGTCGGTGCTGCCGGTGCCGCTGAGCCCGCGCCTCGCGCCGGGCGAACTCGCGGTCGCGGCGCTCTACGGCCTCCTCACGGCGCTCGCCTTCGCGATCGGGCCGCTCGGGCGCGCCCACGACGTCGCCGTCTCGGGGCTGTTTCGCGACGCGGTCGATCCGGTCCGGCGCTGGCCTCGGCCGCGCTACCTCGCGGTGCTCGGCCTCGCGCTCGCGGGCCTCGTCGGCCTCGCGCTGCTGACCGCCTTCGACCGGAAGGTGGCGCTGGTCTTCGTGCTCGCGGCCGGCCTCGCCTTCGCGCTGCTGCGCGGGGTGGGCCTCGGCCTGATGGCGCTCGCCCGGCGCCTGCCGCGGCCCGCCCGTACGGCGCCCCGCCTCGCGCTCGCCAACCTGCACCGGCCGGGCGCGCTCACGCCCTCGATCGTGCTCTCGCTCGGACTCGGCATCACGCTCCTCGTGACGCTGAGCCTGATCGACGCCAGCCTGACGCGCACGCTCACCCGCTCGCTGCCGGCCCGCGCGCCAAGCCTCTTCTTCCTCGACATCCCGAGCCGGGACGCGGCGGCCTTCGACCAGTTCCTCGGCGCGGCCGCGCCGCGCGCCAAGATCGAGCGCGTGCCGATGATGCGCGGGCGGCTCACCGCGCTCAACGGCGTGCCGGCGAGCGAGATCAAGGCGCCCGAGGAGGCCGCCTGGGTGCTCGACGGCGACCGCGGCATCACCTACGCGGAGGACCTGCCGGACGGCTCGCGGATCACCCAAGGGACGTGGTGGACGCCCGAGGAGGCCAGGACCCCGCTCGTCTCCTTCGACGACCAGCTCGGCCGGGCGCTCGGCCTCAAGGTCGGCGACACGGTGACGGTCAACGTGCTGGGGCGCTCGCTCACCGTGAGGATCGCCAACCTGCGCCACGTCGAGTGGCGCTCGCTCGGCATCAACTTCGTGATGGTTTTTTCCCCCGGCACCTTCCGGGGGGCGCCGCACGCCGACCTCGCGACGCTGACCCTGCCCGAGGGACCGGACCCCGCCCTGGAGGCCCGGATCCTGCGCGAGGCCGCCCGAGCCTTTCCGTCGGTCACCAGCGTGCGGGTGAAGGACGCCCTCGACGCGGTGAACGACATCGTGGGCAAGCTCGTCTTCGCCATCCGGGGCGCGAGCGGGGTGGCGCTGGTCACGAGCCTGTTCGTGCTCGCGGGCGCGCTGGCGGCCGGCCACCGCGCGCGGCTCTACGACGCCGTGGTGCTCAAGACGCTGGGCGCCACCCGCGCCCGGCTGCTCGGGGCCTACACGCTCGAATACGGCGTGCTCGGCCTCGCCACCGCGCTCTTCGGCCTCGGCGCGGGCGCGCTCGCCGCCTGGGTCATCGTCACCAAGGTCATGCGGGTCGATTTCGTGCTCGACCTCTCGGGGGCGGTGCTGGCGGCCGTGCTGGCGGTTCTGGTCGCGGTGGGACTCGGCCTCGCGGGGACGTGGAGGATCCTCGGTCAGAAGCCGGCGCCCTACCTACGAAATCTGTGAGGATTTAATCCCGCGTACAGCCTGCGGCGGATGGACCTTGCGACGGAACGATCTTCCGGCCCGGCTTTGCCGCGGCCGGGCCTTGTGCCCGCGCGCCCAGGCTCTCATATTCCCGCCATGACGCTGCCGTTGCGGCGTCCGAGGGTCGCGTGAGCCTCGCACAGGAACCCCCACGCTAGAGAGCTTCCGAAGGAATCTCCCATGGCATTCGAAAACAGCCCGTTCCGGCAGGGCGGCGCGAGCGGTTACGGAGCCCCCACGGGCTACGCCCGCGGCCAAGTCGAGGTCGACCAGGGCCTGCGCGCCTTCATGCTCGGCGTCTACAACAACATGGTGCTCGGCCTCGCCGTCTCGGCGCTGGTCGCGCTCGGCGTCAACAAGCTCGCCACGACCGCCGTCCAGGCCGAGGCGGCGCGCAATTCCGCCGGCCAGGTCATCCGCCTTGGCGGGTCGTACCTGACGCAGTTCGGCGCCACGCTCTACACCACGCCCCTGATGTGGGTGGTGGCGCTCGCGCCGCTCGCCTTCATCTTCGTGTTCTCCTTCCGCATGGACCGGATGTCGGCCGCCAGCGCGCGCACGACCTTCCTGGCCTTCGCGGCGGTGATGGGCGCCTCGCTCTCCACGCTGCTCCTGCGCTACACCGGCGCGAGCGTGGTGCAGGTGTTCTTCATCACCGCGGCTGCGTTCGGTGGCCTCAGCCTCTACGGCTACACCACCTCGCGCAGCCTGTCGGGGATGGGCTCGTTCCTGGTGATGGGCCTGATCGGCCTCGTCATCGCGAGCCTGGTGAACATCTTCCTGGCGTCGAGCGCGCTGCAATTCGCCATCTCGGTGATCGGCGTGCTGATCTTCGCGGGCCTCACCGCCTACGACACGCAGAAGCTCAAGGAGATGTACCTGTACGGCAACCTCGACCAGGAGGCCGCCGCCAAGGTGTCCGTGTTCGGCGCGCTGACGCTGTACCTGGACTTCATCAACATGTTCCAGTTCCTGCTGTCGCTGGTGGGCCAGCGCAACGAGTAACCCGGTGAGGCTCACCGCGAGTCTCGATCGGAACCCCGGCCGCCCCCGCGGCCGGGGTTTTTCGTTGGGCGGCACCACTGGCGGCCAGTTCTACCGTGCCGGGCGGCGCGCTCCGGTTCCGCTGGCGATCGTGCCCTGCTGTCCGCGCTCTCGATCGGTCCGGCCTCACCGTTCCGGAATGTCCTGCGGGCGGAGGATGGGGTTGTGCCAGGATCCGGGAGCGACGACGGCGCGGGATGTCGGCTTGGACCGGGATGGAACAGTCGCTCACCACTCACCGGCGCGTCGCCGGCGCGCCGCGATCTCGAACGGGCAGCGATCCGGCTATCGGTCTGAGCGAGTGGAACGGCCGTTCGGAGTCAGATGGCGGAGAGAGAGGGATTCGAACCCTCGATACGGTTGCCCGTATACACGCGTTCCAGGCGTGCGCCTTCAACCACTCGGCCACCTCTCCGGACCCGTCGCCGACGCGGCGTCGCGGCCGCATCGGGGGGAGGCCGTCCTCTAGCGGGGCGCGGGGCCGGGCGCAAGCGCAACCGCGCGGGCCGCGGCGCGGCCGGGCGCGGGCCTGTGGCAGGAAGGCCGCAGAGGTCCCGTCAGGGGGAGGCCGCAGGCCTTGCGCGGGGTGGACAACCCGGCGGGTCTGCCCAAACTGGGTCGGCAAGGTCGTCCGCTTCGGCGGCGGCACGGCGGCGCTCCGAGGAAACCGGAGCCGGCCGTTTCTCGTTTCGATCATCGGCCGGCGCACGGCTCGGGGCCGGGGATCGGCGCAAGATCAGTCCAGCCCTCCGCATGGTTCGCCCCTCGGGCGGCACCCGGACGGGCCGCGCGTATGGAGGACGTCATCGTGGGGAATGAGACCGGAGGCGGAGTGGGCGAGCGACCCGTCGTGCTGGTGGTCGAGGACGAGGCGCTGACCATCATGGATCTGAGCGACGTCCTCGATGCGGCGGGCTTCGAGGCGCTGCAATCCGCCTCGGCCGAGCGGGCCGTGAGCCTGCTGGAGACCCGCCGCGACATCGTCGCGCTCATCACGGACGTGGAGCTGTCGGGCAAGACGGACGGGTTCGACCTCGCCCGCACGGCCGCCCATCTGCGCCCGGGCCTGCCGACCGTGATCGTGTCGGGCCGCGCCCAGCCCGATCCCGCCCGGATGCCGCCGGGCGCGCAGTTCATCGCCCGGCCCTGCCGCGGCGACGACATCCTCGACCTGCTCAAGACCGTGATGGGGGAGGGCTGAGGGCGGGATCCTCCTCGGCCAGCCAGAGCTCGACCGGGGCGCCCGCCTCTCCGAGATCGAGCACCACGTGGCGCAGCCGGCGCGAGGGCGCGTCGGCCGCCGCGGGCCAGTGCAGCGCCTCGCCGACCGCCCGGACGGTGCCGGTGATCGTGCGCGGCCCCAGCCGGATCGTCACGGGCGTGGCGCGGGACAAGTCCTGCATGATGGCTCCTCGGCGCGGGGACGGATCGCCCACTCAACGCCGCCGGGGCCGGGGCGGTCCAGCCCGGGGCCGGTCAGGGTGAATCGCGGGTTACCGCGATCCGCCTCAGGCCCGCCCGACCCGGGCGGTCGAGAGCGCGACGGCGAAGCGGTCGAGGTCGAGGGAGGGCTCGGTCGCGCCGAGGATCCGGTCGATGGCGACCCCGACGTAGAGCCCGTCGAGGACGAGCTTGAAGAAGACCGTCACGGCCTCGGTGCCGAACTCCATGTCGAGGACCACCGTGGGCGAGCGGCCCCAGGAGAAGCTCACGTCGGCCGCGGCGCCGTAGGTGAGGGTCGCTTCCTTGAAGAAGAGCTCGGCCGAGGAGGAGACGAGGTCGGCGATGTTGGCGTGCCGGTCGTCGCGCACCCAGCCGATCAGCACGCTGCCGTCGAGCAGGCAGAACTCGGCGATGAAGTCGCGGATCTCGCTCGCGAACACATGCTCGGCCGCGGCCAGCAGGTCGGCGGGCGCCGGGAACCCGGCCGTCGGCTCGTGGGCGTACGCCATCATCGCGACCTCGCGAACAGGTAGAACAGGATCTGAGCCACGGCGCGGTAGAACTCCGCCGGGATCGTCCGGTCGACTTCGACAGCGTCGTACAGCGATCTTGCCAGAGGCTTGTCTTCGATCACCGGGATGCCGTTGGCCTCGGCGATCTCGCGGATCTTGAGGGCGATGAGGTCCTGCCCCTTGGCGACCACCAGGGGGGCGGGGCTCTCGTCGCGCTCGTAGCGCAGCGCCACGGCGAAGTGCGTCGGGTTGGCGATCACCACGGTGGCGCGGGGCACCGCGGCCAGCATGCGCTTGCGGGTGCGGTCCTGGGCGAGCGAGCGCAGGCGGGCCTTGACCATGGGGTCGCCCTCGATCTGCTTGTGCTCGTCCTTGATCTCCTGGCGCGACATCCGCAGCGACCGCTGCCAGCGCAGGCGCGCCCAGATCAGATCGGCGGCGACCAGCACGATCGTGGCGATGCAGACCGCGGAGACGAGGCGGATCGCCAGCGTCAGGATGAGTTCCGGAACCTGGCTGGGATCGACGGACATGGCGTTCACGACCTTGTGCTGCTCTGAGCGCAGCAGCAGCAGGGAAACCACACTGATCGCGAGGAACTTAAAGAGCGCTTTCAGGAACTCGACCTGGCCCTGGCGCCCGAAGACCCGCTTCCAGCCGGCGAGCGGCGAGACCCGCGACCATTGCGGGCGGATGCGCTCGCCCACGAACCGCGGCAGGTTCTGAAACACCGAGGCCGAGAGCCCGCAGACCGCCAGGACCAGCACGACGGGGAGCAGGAAGCGCCCGGTGGCCACCGCCACCCCCTGCAGCAGCAGCATCGCGTCCTGCCCGTTCTCCAGCGCGAAGCCGCGCGGATGGTCGAACAGGGGCGCGAGATCCCGCGCCAGGTCCGCCGCGCGCCCGCGCACGAACAGCGTGAGGACGATCAGGAGCCCGACGACCGAGGCGAGGATCGGCGCCTCGCGCGAGAACGGCACGTCGCCCTTCTCGATCGCGTCCCGGATCCGCCGTTCGGTGGCGGCCTCGGTCTTGCTCTCGTGATCGACCTCCTCAGCCATGCGCGGCCGCCCGGGCGAGCGGCACGGTCAGGGCCGGGCGCGCGCGGGCGCGCGCGTCAGCGCACGAAGGTCTCATCGCTGTCCCCGGCATTGAGTTCGATCTCGCCGCGCCCGGCCATGTCGAGGGCGAGGTCGGTGATGGCGCGGCGCGCGTCCAGCACGTCGCGCTGCGCGGCCGGCTCGCCGCCGTTCAGCTCGTGCTCGATCATGCGGCGCACGCGCGCCGACAGCGCGCCCAGGATCGTCTCGCGGAACTCCGCGGGCGTGCCCTTGAGGGCCAGGACGAGGCGGTCGTTCGGCACCGCATCGAACAGGGTGGTGCGCGCGCGGGGCGCGAGCTTGACGATGTCCTCGAAGGTGAACAGCAGGCCCTTGAGGATCTCGGCGGATTTCGGACGCGATTCGGTCAGGTTCGACAGCACGTCGTCCATCTGCTCGCGCTCCATCTTGTTGATGATGTCGGCGATCTTGCCGTGCGTGTCGGCCCCGGCGTTGCGGGCGAAGTTCACCATCAGGTCGTCGTTGATGACCTTCTCGATGGCGCGCAGCGTGTCGTCGACGATCGGCTTGAAGGCCAGCATCCGCCGCATCAGGCCGTTGCGCAGGGGCTGGGGCAGGTGCCCCATCACCTTGGCGGCCGTCGAGGGCTTGATCTTCGACAGGATCAGGGCGGCGGTCTGGGGGTGCTCCTTGACGAGGTAGCTCGCCAGCACCGTCTCGGAGACGCCCGACAGCCGCTCCCAGACCGAGCGCTTGCTGTTGTTGCCGCGCACCTCGGCCAGGATCTCGGCGATCTGCTCCGGGGGCAGCAGGCCGCTGAGGAGTTTCTCGACCTCGTGCACGGTGCCGAGCAGGTTCGCCCCGTGCGAGAACTCCGACACGAAGGCGTCCACGAGGCTGTCGAGGAGGGCGGGGCTGACCGGCCCGAGCTTCACCGCCGAGCGGGTGATGAGCTTGATCTCGTCCTCGTCGAAGTACTTCAGCAGGCGGCCCGCGGCGGGCTTGCCCATGGCGAGCAGGAGCGTCGCCACCTCGTCGACCGCGCGCAGGCGCGGAAGGCCGCCGCGCGGCGCCGGGACCGGAACGCTCATCCCGCCTGCTCCGCTCTCAGCCGTGCGCGTCGGCGCCCGCCGGGCCGACGATCTCGGTCAGCGACACACCGAAGCGCGAGTTGTCCTCCTCGACCACCACCACCTCGCCACGGGCGATGACGCGGCCGTTCACCATGATGTCGACGGGCTCGCCGACCCGGTGATCGAGAGGCACCACCGCCCCGCGCCCGAGCTTCATCAGGTTGGCGACCGGCATGGTGGCCGAGCCCAGCACCACCTGGATCAGCACCGGGATGCGCAGGACCGAATCGAGGTTGCGGCCCGAGCCGATCGTCGGCTCGTCCTGCGGGGCGGGAGACGCCGCGTTCCCGAACAGCGCGTCGGCATGGGCCGCCGACAGGTCGGGCGCGTCGTCGAAGGGGTTCCGGCTCATCGGACGGTCTCGCGGGATCTCGGATCAGGGGAGGTCAGGCGCGCGGCTCGCGGGACGCCAGCGCGCGGCGGCCGGCTTCGAGGTCCGCCAGGGTGGCGCGGGCCTCGTCGATCTTGGCTTCGAGGGCGACGAGGATCTCGCGGCCCTCGCCCGCGAAGCTGCGCATCGTCTCGCCCGCGTGGCGCAGGGCGTCGCTCGTCTGCGCGAAGGCCCGGCCGTACTCGGCCTGGATGCGGTCGAGGCGCTTGAGCTTGAGGTACATCGGCAGCACGCAGGCGCTCGTGAGCACCAGGGCGCCGAGCAGGACGGCGTCAACGAGCGAGGACGGCATCCATGAACTCCTTCTCCTGGTTGATGACCTCGTCGACCCGCAGCACGTAGGCGCCGTTCGCCTGGCCGATCTCGCACCAGAACAGCGGCTGGTCCTTGCCTTCGAGCTTGACGCGGCTCTTCGGCGTCGCGTCGAGGGGCAGCACCTGCCCGATCTTGAGGTCGGCGATCTCGCCGAGCGTCAGGGTGCGCTCCTCCAGCACCGCGCGCAGCGTCACCTCGGTCTTCTTCACCTCGGCGGCGATCTGGCGCTCCCAGCGCGGGTCGCGGACGGTGGATTCGCCGGTCAGCACCTTCGAGAGGCTCTGGCGCATCGGGTTGAGCACCGATTGCGGGATGATAAGGAACATCTCCCCGCCGCGGTTGAGCGCCTGGAGCAGGAACTTCGCCGCCACCGCCTTGTTCGAGCGCCGGCCGATGATCGCGAAGTCCATCCGCGTCTCGGTCCGCTCCAGCTTCAGCGTCGTCTGGGAGACGAGGGCGAAGGAGGATTCGAGCGCCTTGCCGATCTGCTCCAGCGTCATCTGGGCGACGCGCAGTTCGATGCTGGAGAAATTGCGCGCGTCCTCGACCGGCGGCTCGGAGCCGTCGGCCCCGAGCAGCACCTCGACCATCGTGAAGACGAAGTCGCGGTCGAGCCCGACCAGGATGTGGCTGTCCCATTGCGGGGAGTAGAAGATGCCCGCGACGGCGTTCGCCTCGTAGGGTTCGAGGAGGTCGCCGAAGGCCTCGGTCTCGACGCTGGAGAGCGAGTAGAAGATCGGCGAGACCGCGAGGTGCTTCAGGTTGTCGGCGCAGGCCGTCGCCAGGCGGTCGAAGATGATGCTCAGCATCGGCATCCTGTCGAGGGACAGGCCGCCTCCGTCGAGCAGGCTCTTGCGGACGTCGGGGGCGGGCATGTCAGGCCGCCTCGCGCTGGGCGCCGCCGCCGACCGCGGCGGTCTCGACCTCGTCGATGGTCGGCCGGTCGGCCGAGGAGATGCCCTTGCGGCCGTGCTCGATGGCGATCTGCGGCAGGGCGCCGTTCATGTAGGCGAGCAGGCTCTGCTTGACGATGACGTAGACGCGGGACTGCTTGTCGCGCGTGGTCTTCACCTTGATGGCGAGCGGCGCGAGGATGCCGTAGGACAGGAAGATGCCCACGAACGTGCCCACCAGCGCCGCGCCGATCAGGCCGCCGAGGATCTGCGGCGACTGGTCGAGGGCGCCCATCGCCTTCACGATGCCGAGCACGGCGGCCACGATGCCGAGCGCGGGGAGCGCCTCCGCGACCGTGGTGAGCGAGGCGTAGGGCTTGAGCGCGTCGCGCTTGTGAGTGCCGATCTCCTCGTCCATCAGCGCCTCGATCTCGTGCGGACGCGCGTTGCCGATCAGGATCAGGCGGGCGTAGTCGCAGATGAACATCACCAGCTCCTGGTTCCTGGCGATGTCCGGATAGGCCTTGAAGATCTCGGAATTGGCCGGGTCGTCGAGATGCGGCTCGACCTCGTTGCGGGGCTTGGCCTTCAGTTCGCGCATCAGGGCGTGGAGCAGGCCGAGGAGCGCGAGGTAGTCCTTGCGCTTGGGCACCCGGTCGGTGAGGGCCTCGACGATGCCCTTGCCCGAATCCACCACCGTCTTCATCGGGTTGGCGATCACGAAGGTGCCGACCGCCATGCCGCCGATGATCACGAACTCCCAGGGCTGCCAGATCACCTCGAGGTGGCCGCCCATCGCCACGAAGCCGCCGAGCATGGAGCCGACCGCGATGACCAAGCCGATGAGTACGCCCACTGTCGCAGCCTCCCGATGATGGCCGTCCGGCGAACCGCCCGCCCTGCCGATTAGGGCGGCAGGCTTGCGCGGGGCTGAGGATCCGCGCCGCCCGGCTTTGACAAGCGGCGCGGCTCCCGGGACAAACGCAGCGGGCGAGACGGGGAAGACCCTGCGGATGAAGGGGCGGTATTTGCAGCGCACCATGCGGGCCTGGCCCATCCGCTGGCGCATCCTGGCGATCGCGGCGCTCAACTCCGCCCTGGCGGTCGTGCTCATCCTGCTGATCTGGGACGGGGCGCAGGTGCTCGCGCGGGCCTGGGCGGATCTGCGCCAGGTCCGGCAGACCGAGCGCTTCCTCGACCAGCTCGACCGCGACACCGAGCGGCTGCAGACCCTGATCCACCGCTACATCGGGCAGGCCCACCCCGACGTGCTCGCCCGCATCGGCGACCTGCGCGACACGCTGATCGGCCGGCTGCGCGTGCAGGCGCGGCTCGATCCCCTGATCGCCGCGCCGGCCGAGCGGCTGCGCGAGGTGACGGAGCGCTTCATCGACGGCTTCTCGGCCCTGCGCGACACCCGCGCGCGGATCTGGGACACCTACGAGACCGGCATGGCCCAGCCCGCCCGGGAGATGTCGGGCCTCTACGCGGTGATCGAGGGGTCGGGTGCCCAGCCCTCGCAGATCTGGCCGCCGCTGGCCAAATCGCGCGAATCCTTCCACGCGATGATGCTGGCCGCCAACGCCTTCCAGGTCGCCGCCTCGGCGGAGGCGGCCGACGAGATGCGCCGCGCCGCCGCGGCGATCCGCCGGACCGTCCCGGTGATGCTCGACCTCGCCGCGACCGAGGTGCAGCGCAAGGCCCTCACGGCCCTCGACGCGCGCGCCGACGCCTTCGGCCGCGGCGTCGACGCGCTCGCGGCCGAGGTCGCGACCCAGGCGCGCCTGCTGCGGGAGGAGATCGACGCCAATGCCGACGCGATGACCGGCGCGATCGAGGGCATGGCGACGCATGTGCGCGCGGTGGAGCACGCCGCCCAGGCCCGCTTCGACCGCACGCTGGAGGCCGCGGCCCTCAAGCTCGGCGGGGTGGCGCTCGCCTTCGTGATCCTGGTGGCGGTGGTCGGCACGGCGGTGTCGAAGAGCATCAGCGACCCGCTGCGGGGCCTGAGCGGCGCCATGCGGGGGATCGCGGCGGGCGATTACGACCGGCGCGTGCCGGGCGCCGAGATGCGCGACGAGATCGGCGACATGGCGGCGGCCGTGGAGGTGTTTCGCGCCAACGCCATCGCCCGGCTGCGGGCCGAGGAGGAGCTGCGCCGGGCCAAGGAGCAGGCGGAGGCGACCCTGCGCGACCTGCGCGAGGCGCAGGAGAGCCTGATCGAGGCGGAAAAGCTCGCGGCGCTGGGCGGCCTCGTCGCCGGGGTGGCGCACGAGGTCAACAACCCGGTGGGCATCAGCCTCACGGTCGCCTCGACGCTGAGCCAGCGCTGCGCGGCGGTGAGCGCGGACCTGGAGGCGGGGCAATTGCGCCGCTCCCAGCTCCTCGACTTCATCGCGGCCGTGCGCGAGGCGAGCAAGCAGCTCGTCGCCAACCTGCTGCGCGCGGGCGACCTCGTGGAATCCTTCAAGCAGGTCGCGGTGGACCGCAGCCAGGACAACCGGCGCCAGTTCGACCTCGGCCAGACCTGCGAGCAGATCGCCGCCAGCCTGCGCCCGGAGCTGCGCGGCGCCCGCGTGGCGCTCGACCTCGACCTCGCCCCCGGGATCGTGATGGACAGCTTTCCCGGGCCGCTCGGGCAGGTGCTCACCAACCTCTTCCTCAACGCCGTGCGCCACGGCTTCCGCGACCGCCAGGGGGGCAGCATCGTGCTCTCCACCGCGCCTTCGGGCGGCGACCGGGTCGTGATCACCGTCAGCGACGACGGGGTGGGGATGTCCGAGGAGGTGGCGCGGCGCGCCTTCGAGCCGTTCTTCACCACGCGGCGCGACAGCGGCGGCACCGGGCTCGGCCTGCACCTCGCCTTCAACATCGTCACCCACCAGCTCGGAGGCCGCATCACGCTCGCCTCCGCGCCGGGGGAGGGCAGCCGCTTCGTGCTGACCCTGCCGCTCGTCGCCCCCCTGGAGGCGGGCGCCCCGTCCCGCGCCGCCTGACGCCGCCTACTGCACGGCGCGCAGCTTGTCGGCCATCGCCTGCTCCTTGTCCCGGCGGGACGAGAAGGTCATGGTGAAGAAGACGCGCTGCACGCCGAGTTCGTGCAGGCGCGCCTCGCACGCCTCGGCGAGGCGGCAGATGTCGGCGAGCTCCCCCTCGATGTTGGTGCCGTTGGCATGCATCTCCGCGTTGAGCGGGCTCGCGTCGATGATCGCCTTGATCTCCTTCACGTAGGGCGAGACCGACGGGCCCACGCCCATCGGCACGATGCACAGGTCGGCGACGACTTTCATGGTTCCTCCCCGGCGCGCGAGCGGATTCGCGTCCTTCTGGAATGCGCGTGCATCCCGGCGGCCCGGACTGTCCGGCCAGAGGCACCGCCGCGCAAGGCCGTCGTCCATGGCGGAGGCTCTCGGCTCGGCCGATGCGGGCTGCCAGAGTCGCCCCGACCCCAAGATGCCGCCCATCGACCGCGTCGCCGCCCGGGGCATCGACGCACGGGCGGGCGCTCCTGCAACCGCCAAGCGACATCTCTTCCAGAGATAGGCCCGGGCTCGGCCTTCCGCCGTGAGAGGCGGATGCTTTCGCGGCTCGGTCCCCTCATGCTAATGGATCGGCCCGGGAGAGAAACCAGGAGGTGCGCCGTGGGCACCCCATTCGTCACCTCGATCGGAGGGGCAGGCATCGAAGGGTTCCGCACGCTCTGTACGGACGTATTCGGCCGCATCCGCCAGCGGTTTTTGGCTCAGGCCGGCTGCTACGCACAGCTCAGGACGAGCGTCCTCGGTGGCTGCCGCCTGTCTCGTTTCGAGGCAAGTGCGAATATCATATCGGGACGGCGGGTCTCAGCTCGGAGTTTCGATCCTGACGCTGTCAAGCTTATCGTTCAATTGGAAGGGCGCTCTACGCTGCGGCAAGGCGGTGTAAGTCGGGATCTCGGGTCTGGGGCTTCGGTTCTCTATGATCCAACTCGTGCTTACGCGGTCGCGAACATGACAGCAGTACGGCAAATCGTTGTTCAGATCGAGCGTAGCGCGTTCTCGCCGCGGGCTCTTCGCAGGCTCAGCCAACCCCGCTTGCTCAATGCGGGCACACGGGGCCTAACAGGCGTGGTGGAGACATATCTCGCAGCCGTCGATCGAGAACACGAAACACTTGCAGGCTCCGCGGAAGTCATCGTCGGCGGAGTGCTGGAGCGGCTTATCGCGGCTCTCGCCGAAGAGGGAGGAGATGCACCTCCGCAGACGTCACTCGACCTTCTGCTTGCGCGCATTAAAGCACATCTCGATAATCACATAGAAGGCGCTGTTTCCGTTGCAGATATCGCTCACCGCATGGGCTGCTCCGTTCGCTATGTTTATCGCGCCTTCGAGGCAGAAGGAACCACACCGGAACGCTACGTTCAGGAGATGCGCCTGTCCAAAGCCCGCGCAGGCCTTGTCGCAACCTCCCTGTCAATGTCAGAGATAGCTTTCACGACAGGTTTCAGCTCGGCTGCCCATTTCTCACGCCTTTTCAAACAGCGGTTCGGAATGACCCCGAGCGCATACCGCGCCGCGCATTTGTCCGACGCTGCACTTTCACTTGACTGACCCTGCCTGCAGCCGGATTGAGGCTGACGTCGGCCAGAAGGAGCGAGTAAGCCAGTCCCAGGGACGAAAACGACTCAGGGAACGCACATGTCCGCTCAGCCAGACTCAGCTGTTGGCAATGCAACGTTGGCTTTCCTGGCCGAGCCACACAATGCATACATTGGCGGTAAGTTCACAGCCACCAGCACGGCAGACTATTTCACCGTCGAGGACCCATCCAACGGCCGGATTATCGCCCAACTGCCCGAATGCGATGCGACTATCGTCGATGCTGCGGTCACGGCCGCACGACGGGCGCTAGAGGGCCCCTGGGCGCGCATTCGACCAGCCGACCGTGAAAAGATGCTCCTCGACCTCGCTGCCGCAGTCGAGCGTGATGCGGATCTGCTGGCCGAGGTCGTCAGCTTGGAAAGCGGCAAGTCGGTCACAGTGGCTCGCAACGTCGAGATTGCCGGGTGCATCGATTGGCTGCGATACTATGCAGGCTGGGCCACGAAGATCGAGGGTTCGACGCTCGCAACATCGATCCCGGTTCCTCCCGGCAGCCGCCACTTCGCCATGACGGTACGCGAACCTGTGGGCGTCGTCGGTGCGATCGTACCTTGGAATTTTCCACTTCTCATCGCGGTTTGGAAGCTTGCACCGGCACTTGCGTGCGGCTGCACAATCATCATCAAACCCGCAGAAGAAACCCCTCTATCCTTGCTTCGATTCGCTCGCCTTGTCGATGAAATCGGAATTCCCAGCGGCGTCGTCAACATCGTGACTGGAAGGGGCGGGACGACGGGATCGGCCCTCGTCAATCATCCCGGTATCGACAAACTGACCTTTACTGGCTCGACCGAGGTCGGCAAGCTCGTCGGCCACGCTGCCGTCGATCGCATGGCGCGGTTCACCCTCGAACTCGGCGGAAAATCGCCAATGATCGTCTTCGCGGATGCCGACGAGAATTCGGCACCGCTGATGGCGGGGCTTGGCATGTTCTTCAACAGCGGGCAAGTTTGCACCTCGGCGTCACGCCTTCTGATCGAACGTTCGGTTTTTGAACGGACCCTCGGCTCGATTGCCGCTGTGACCGATGCACTGACACTCGGTTCCGGACGAGAGGCCTCAGCACAGGTCCAACCCCTGCTGTCCGGGCGCCATCGCGAGCGAGTGACAAACTTCATCGATCGCGCCGTCAGGGACGGCGGCGTGCGCGTGGCCGGAACGCGGCCGGTTCCGGACGAGGGCTTCTACGTAGCCCCGACCATCTTCCGAGGCTTGGCACCTGAGGCCGAGCTGGTCCGTGAGGAAGTGTTCGGACCCGTGGTGGTGGCCATCCCATTCGACGACGCCGACGAAGCAATCCGCTTGGCTAACGACACGCGATACGGCCTGGCCGCTTCGGTTTGGACCAACGATCTCTCGAGGGCGCTATCCGTCTCCACCGCCCTGAAGGCCGGAACTGTTTGGATTAATACACATAATACGTTGGATGTGAACGTTCCCTTCGGAGGATACAAGCAATCGGGCATTGGCAAGGAGCATGGGCGCGCCGCTTTGGATGCATATCTTGAGAACAAGACCATCATCATGCGATATACATAACATCGCGCCATGAGAAATTCCGTGCCTTTTAGCGCTTCATCGTATTCGCGCTATTCTTCACGGCACGAACTAAAATTTTCATTGTGGAGGAACACCGTGCCATACTCGACCGTGACCCGCCGTGCCGCCCCGCTCGCCCTCGCGCTGGCGCTGTCCGGCCACGCCGCTCAGGCACAGACTCGCATGCCGAGCAACGCGGAAGCTGCCACGAAGCAGTCGAATGCCTCCCTCTTCCAGCAGCTGCCATTCCACGATGAGAGCAGCTTCGAGGAAGCGCGTCGGGGCTTCGTTGCGGCTCCACAAGAAGTTCTCGTCAAAGCACCGGACGGTCGTGTCATTTATAGTAGCAAAATCTTCGATTTTACCGCATCGCCCACCGCTCCTGATTCTGTCAATCCGAGCTTATGGCGTCTTTCAAGGCTGAATGCGATTTTTGGCCTGTTTAAAGTCACGGATAAAATCTATCAAATCCGCGGCTTTGATTTGGCCAACATGACTGTGATTGAAGGAGACACGGGACTTATCATTATTGACACATTGTTCACGGCTGAAGCGGCGCGCAACGCCATCGAGTTCTACTTCAGTCAGCGGCCTCGGAAACCCATTCACACGATCATCTATACGCATAGCCACCCCGATCACTATGGCGGCGTTCGCGGGCTGGTTTCCGAGGACGACGTGAAATCGGGCAAGGTGAAGATCATCGCTCCGCGAGATTTTCTTGAGCCAGCTGTCAGCGAAAACATCCTCGCCGGGAACGCACAGGCGCGACGCCTGCAGTATCAGTTCGGATTCTTTTTGCCGCGCAACGAGAAAGGTCTTGTTGATAGCGGCCTCGGCAAAGATCTCTCACGCAGCGTCATCACACTTATTCCGCCCACCGACTCGATCGTTCAGCCTTTCGAGCACCGAGTGATCGATGGCGTTGAAATTGACTTCATGCTCACGCCGGGTACGGAAGCACCCGCAGAAATGATCATGTATTTTCCGCAGTTCAAAGTCTTGGACATGGCTGAGATCGCCACTCAGCTTCTTCATAATGTTTATACGCTGAGAGGCGCTGAAATTCGGGATAGCAATATTTGGGCCAAGAATCTCAATACGGCCCTTCAGGCCTACGGCGACAAGGCGGAGGTCTTGATTGCTTCACATACCTGGCCGGTCTGGAGCAGCCCACGCATCAAGAATTTTCTGTCGAAGCAGAGGGATCTTTACAAATTCATCCATGATCAGTCAGTGCGTCTGCTGAACCAGGGCTACGTCGGAACGGAAATCGCGGAGCGCCTCAGGCTTCCGAAATCCCTGTCTGGGGAATGGTTTGCACGCGGCTACTATGGGACGCTCAGCCATAACGTACGAGGCGTTTACCAGAAGTATCTCGGATTTTACAGCTCCAACCCAGCCGAACTCAACCCTCTGCCGCCGACTGCCACTGCAAAGAAGTACGTCGAGTATATGGGCGGCGCTGAAGCAGTCATCAGACGAGCACGCGAAGAGTACGCCAATGGCGAATACCGTTGGGTAGCTCAGGTGATGAACCAGGTCGTTTATGCCGATCCTGCGAATCAGGACGCGAAAGATCTGGAAGCATCAGCTCTCGAACAGCTTGCCTACCAAAGCGAGTCAGCCATTTGGCGAAATGAATACCTTGCCGGTGCGTATGAGTTGCGCAACGGGCGAGCACACCCCCCTGCGGTTCGGGTCGGCAGCCCTGATACCATCAAGGCGCTCACGACCGACATGATCTTCGATTATCTGGCCGTCCGTCTCAATGGCGAACGCGCCGAGGGAAAGAAAATTGCCCTCAACTGGAAATTTACCGACACTTCGCAAAATTATGCCTTGAATCTTGAGAACTCCGCGCTTACGTACACAGCCAACAAGCTTATGAACGAAGCCGACGCCACTCTTATTCTATCTCGTCAACTACTCAATGCCGTCCTGCTCCGTGAAACAAGTATCGATCAAGCCGTCAAGGCAGGCCAGATCAAGATCGAGGGCAACGGAGAGAAGCTTACAGAATTGCTGAGCCTCTTCGACGAGCCCGAATTGATGTTCGGTATCGTCACACCGGATCGGGGACCAACTTGAGCAGTAGTGTTCTATCTGACATCGAAACGGATAAGCCAGATATTGCGCTCGGCGCATCGGTGCGGAACACCGGTGTCGCTGCGCACTGACGATGGACAGGGAGGAGGCCGTACGATGGTGGGGTACAAAGATGTCACGCGCAGGCGCGTGCTGGGCAGCGCGGTCGCCGGGGCAGCAGCGTCGGCGCTTGCCGGACGCCGGGAGGCACGGGCGGCCGGTCCGCCCAACATCGTGTTCATCATGGCGGACGACCTCGGCTACGCCGATGTGGGCTGCTACGGTCGCCCCGACCTCAGGACGCCGCACATCGACCGCATCGCCGCCCGGGGCATTCGGTTCACGCAGGGCTACGCCAACTCGGCGGTCTGCTCGGCCACCCGCACGGCCCTGATCACCGGCCGCTACCAGTATCGGCTGCCGCTGGGGCTGGAGGAGCCGATCACGACGCGCTTCACCGGCGGGCTCCCCACCGATCACCCGACCCTGCCGGGCCTGCTGCGCCGGGCGGGCTACGGGACCACGCTCGTCGGCAAGTGGCACCTCGGCGCCGTGGCCGAGTTCGGGCCGCTGCAGCGGGGCTACGACACCTTCTGGGGCTTTCGCGGCGGCACGATCGATTATTTCAGCCACCGCGGCACCGACGACAAGCCGGACCTCTGGGACGGCGACGTGCGGATCGAGGAGGTCGGCTACGCCACCCACCTTCTCGGGCGGCGGGCGGTGGAGACGATCGGGACGATGGTGCGCGCCGGGCGCCCGTTCTTCCTGAGCCTGCACTTCAACGCGCCGCACTGGCCGTGGGAGACGCCCGAGGACGAGGCCGAATCGCGGCGCATCGCCGGGAGCAACCTGCGCCATTTCGACGGCGGCACCCGGGCCATCTACCACCGCATCATCGCCGAGATGGACACCCAGATCGGCCGCGTGCTCGACGCCCTGGATTCGCACGGCATCGCCCAGGACACGATCGTGGTGTTCACGAGCGACAACGGCGGCGAGCGTTTTTCCGACACGTGGCCCTTCAGCGGGCGCAAGACCGAGTTGCTGGAGGGCGGCCTGCGCATCCCCACGATCGTGTCGTGGCCGCGGCGGCTGCCGGCGGGCGTGGTCTCGGCCCAGCCGATGATCACGATGGACTGGCTGCCGACCCTGCTTGCCGCCGCGGGCGCGAGTCCCGATCCGGCCTACCCGTCGGACGGTCTCGACCTCCTGCCGATCCTCACCGGGGAAGCGCCGGAGCGTCCGCGCAGCTTCTTCTGGCGCTACCGGGCCAATGCCCAGGCGGCGATGCGCGAGGGCGACCTCAAGTACCTCAAGATCCGCGACAACACCTTCCTGTTCGACGTCGCCGCCGATCCGCTGGAGCGGGCCAACCTGAAGACGCGCCGGCCGGAGGATTTCGCCCGGCTGGAGGCGTCCTGGCGCGCCTGGAACGCCACCATGCTGCCGGAGAAACCCGACAGCTTCACCGAGAGCTACACCGGCGCGCAACTCGCCGACCATTTCGGCGTGCAGGGACCGGCGCCGCGTCCGGTCACGACGGCCGGGGAGGCTCCGCGCTGAGGGCAGAGCCCGGCTCGGGATCAGGGCGCCTCCCGTCCCAGCAAGCCCTCGGCGAGCGCCACGTCCTCCGGCGTGTTGAGGTTGAGGAAGGGATCCAGCGGCCGGTCCGGCCATTCCGCCTCGGCGGCGCCCTGGCGGGCGATCCATTGGCCGACCCGGCGCAGGCCCTCGCCGACGAGGGCCGCCCGCAGGTCCTCCCGCAGGTCCACCGGCCAGAGGCCGTCGACGTAGTGGGCGCGCCCGCCCGAGGCCGCGACGGCGAGCCGGGTGCCGGCAGCCGCGCGCGCGGCGTGCAGCCGGGCCACGAAGTCGGGGGGCAGGAAGGGCGTGTCGCCCGCCACGCTCGCCACGAAGGCGACGTCCGGGCGATGCGCCGCCGCATGGTCGAGGGCGGCGAGCACGCCCGCGAGCGGACCCGGAGTCTCGGCCACCGAATCCGGCACGACCGGGCCGTCGAAGAATGCCGCGAAGCGCGCGGGATCGCCGTTGGCGTTGAGGATCAGCCCGGCCGCGCATTGCGGGCGCAGGCGCTCCGCCACCCGCTCCAGCAGGGTGCGCCCGCCGAGCCGCAGCAGGGGCTTGTCGCCGCCGCCCATCCGGCGCGACAGGCCGCCCGCCAGGATCACCCCGAGGGTCGGCGGGGCCGGGCTCACTCGATGACGATCCGGGGCGCCGCGCGGCCGGGCGAGCCGCCCGACAGGTTGTCCCAGAGCCGGCCGGCGATCTCGCGGTAGAGGGCGGCCTGCGGGCCGTCGGGATCCACCGCCACCACCGGACGCCCGGCATCGGAGGTCTCGCGGATCGTCATGGTCAGCGGCACCTCGCCGAGGAACGGCACGCCCAGGCGCTCCGCCTCGTGGCGGGCGCCGCCATGCCCGAAGATGTCGGAGGCAGTGCCGCAATGCGGGCAGATGAAGGTCGCCATGTTCTCGACGATGCCGAGGATCGGCACCTCGACGCGCTTGAACATCGCGACGCCCCGGCGCGCATCGATGAGCGCGAGATCCTGCGGCGTCGAGACGATCACCGCGCCCGCGAGCGGCGTCGCCTGCGCGAGGGTGAGCTGCGCGTCGCCGGTGCCGGGGGGCATGTCGACGATCAGCACGTCGAGTTCGCCCCAGACGACATCGCGCAGAAGTTGCGTCAGGGCCGACTGCACCATCGGCCCGCGCCAGATCATGGCGGTGTCCGCTTGGATCAGGAAGCCGATCGACATCACCGGCATGCCGTAGCCGTCGAGCGGCACGATGCGCTGGCCCTGGGGCGTGGTCACGGTCTCGGGCTTGCGGTCGAGGCCGAAGAGTTTCGGCACCGAGGGGCCGTAGATGTCGGCGTCGAGCAGCCCGACCTTGAGCCCCCGCGCCTTGAGGGCGAGCGCGAGGTTGCAGGCGGTGGTGGACTTGCCGACGCCGCCCTTGCCGGAGGCCACCGCCACGATGTGGCGCACGCCCGGCAGCGCCGGGCCGGGCCGCGGTCCCGCGCCGGGTGCCCCGCCGGGTCCGGCACCCGGTGCCGCGTGGCGGTGCGCCGCCGCCGGGGCGGGGCCGCGCTCGGCCGTGAGGCTCGCCAGCGCGCTCTTGACCCCGCCGATCTTCAGCACCGCCATCTCGGCCGCCTGGCGCACCGCCTCGAACGCCTTGGCCTCGGACGGCTCGATCGCGATCGAGAACATCACCCGGTTCGCCGGATCGACCACGATCTCGGACAGGCGTCCGGTCTGCGGCAGCGGCGTGCCCTCCCGGCCCACCGTCACGCCCGACAGCGCCCTCAGCACGTCCTCACGGGTGATCGCCACGGCCCGGTACTCCTCACGCGGGCGCGGGAGGCGCCCTCGACCGTCATGTAAACCGCTCCCGTCGAAACGCCAGCGCGGCCGGTGCGCGGGCGAACACCGGAGGGTCTCGGGATGCGCGAGAAAATCGTCCAAGCTTTCGCCGCCGGGCCGCGTCCGAAGGGCTGAGCATCCTTCGCCGCGGACCGGCGGTGAGGGATGCCGACGCCGCGGCAGGGGGCCGCCGGGATCGACCGCATGCGGGACAATGCCATGCCGCTCCGCGACCTGCCGCCGGATTCCGCACCGGCGACGGATCCGCCCGACCCCGATGCCGGCCTCGTCGCCCGGGCGGTGGCGGGCGAGCGGGCGGCCTTCGAGGCGCTGCTGCGGCGCCACTACGACCGCATGCACCGGATCGCGTGGCGCCTCACCGGCACGCGCGACGACGCCGAGGACATCGTGCAGGAGGTCTGCTGCGCCCTCGTCGAGCGGATCCGCGGATTCCGGGGCGAGGCGAAGTTTTCGACGTGGCTGTTCGGCATCGTGGTCAATGCCTGCCACGACCATCACCGCCGCGGGGCGCGCCTGTCGCGGCTGCGCGGCGGGCTCGCGGTGCTGGTCGGCCTCGCGCGACCGCCGGACGGGCGCGATCTCTACCGGCGCACGTGGCTCGCGAGCGCGCTTGCCAGCCTCGACCCGGCCCTGCGCGAGACGGTCGTGCTCGTGGTCGGCGAGGGGCTGACCCACGCCGAGGCGGGGGCCGCCCTCGGGGTTGCCGAATCCACCATCTCCTGGCGCCTGCACGAAGCGCGGCGCCTGCTCAAGCCCTCCGGAAACGACCGACATGGCGCCTGATTTCGAACTCCCCGCCGCGCCCGAGCCCTCGCCCGAGGCCCGCGAGAGAGCCGTCCGGACCGCCCTCGCGCGGTTCGAGGCGCAGGACGGCAAGGGCCAAGGATCCGCGGCCGCCCGGCGTCCCACGGAGCGTCACGCTTCACGATGGACGCCGCTCATGCCCCGCACCCGCACCGCTCTGGCCGCCGCCCTCACCGCCGCCGTCGCCCTGCCCGCCGCCTGGACCATCCTGGCCGAGCGGGATGCCCGCCCGCCCGCACCGGTCGGGGTCACGCACGATGCGCCGCCGCCGGTTCCCCCGGCGGCGACCGCGCCGGAGGAGGCGCCCGTCACGCCCGCCATCACCGCCGCGCCCGTCGCACCAGCCGCGCCCGCGCGCGAACGGTTCGAGTCCGGCCTCCAGCCGATGTCAGAACTCGCGGCCCCGCCGCCGCCGCTCGCATTTGCACCGGCGCCGGCGCGTCCGCCGGCCGGGACGAATGCCGCCCGGTCGCGCTCGCTCGGCGTCGCCGAGAGCCGGCTCGCGCAGCCCGCCCGGCCCGAGCCGGCGCCAGCCCCGGAGCCGATCGGGCGCGACCGCTTCGCGAACGGCCCGGAAAACGCCTTCCGGGCGGTGCGCGCGGCGCCGGTCTCGACCTTCTCGATCGACGTCGACACCGCCTCCTACGGCGTCGTGCGCGCCGCGCTCGCCCGCAACGTGCTGCCGCCCAAGGCCGCCGTGCGCACCGAGGAGCTGATCAACTACTTCCCCTACGCGTACGAGGGGCCGGCGAGCGCCGCCGAGCCGTTCCGGGTGACGACCGCGCTGTTTCCGAGCCCCTGGGCGGAGGGGCGCCAGCTCCTGCACGTCGGCATCAAGGGCTACGCGGTCCAGCCGGCGGAGCGGCCGAAGGCCAACCTCGTCTTCCTCGTCGACACCTCGGGTTCCATGAGCCCGCCGAACCGGCTGCCCCTGGTCAAGCAGGCGCTGGCGATGCTGCTCACGCGGCTCGACGCGCGCGACCGGATCGCGATCGTCGCCTATGCGGGGCAGGCCGGCACCGTGCTCGAACCCACCCCCGCGAGCGAGCGGGCCCGGATCCTCGCCGCCATCGAGGGCCTGACGGCGGGCGGCAGCACGGCGGGCGGGGAGGGGATCCGGCAGGCCTACGCGCTGGCGCAGGCCAATTTCGACCCGCAGGCCGTCAACCGGGTGATGCTCGCCACGGACGGCGACTTCAACGTCGGCATCACCGATCAGGAGGAGCTGAAGGGCTTCGTCGAGCGCGAGCGGCAGAAGGGCATCTTCCTGTCCGTCCTCGGCTTCGGCATGGGCAACCTCAACGACGCGCTGATGCAGGCGCTGGCCCAGAACGGCAACGGGGCGGCCGCCCACATCGACACCGCGAACGAGGCCCGCAAGGTGCTGGTCGAGGAGGCGACGGCGACCCTGATCCCGATCGCCAAGGACGTGAAGATCCAGGTCGAGTTCAACCCGGCCGCCGTGGCCGAGTACCGCCTGATCGGCTACGAGACCCGGCTCCTCGACCGGGAGGACTTCGCCAACGACACGGTCGACGCGGGCGAGGTCGGCTCCGGCCAGACCGTCACGGCGCTCTACGAGATCGTGCCGGCGGGCGGGCCGCGGTTGCTCGGCGACCTGCGCTACGGCGAGCGGCCCGGCCAAGCCGCCCAGGAGGCTACCCAGGAGGCCGCCAGGGAAATCGCCCACGTGGCGATCCGCTACAAGCGGCCGGATTCCGACACGAGCGCGCTCCTCGACACGGTGGTGGACCGCACCCGCGCGGCCGCGCGCCTGGAGGATGCGCCGCAGGAGGCGCGCTTCGCCGCCGCGGTGGCGGGCTTCGGAGAGATCCTGCGCGGCGGGCGCCACACCGGGCGCTTCACCCTCGACGACGTCCTGCGGCTCGCGCTGTCGGCCCGCGGCGAGGACCCTTACGGCTACCGGTCGGAGTTCCTGCAACTCGTGCGCGCCGCCAAGACCGCGCAGGCGCTTTCGCCACAGCCGCGCTGAAGCGCGACCATTCACCACGATGGTTCACGTCCAGTGAACCAAAAGGCGTCCACCGTCTTTATTCGTGCCGGGGCGCACATCGTCCCGGCCACGCCCGGTCTATCTCACAGACATCCACAGGGTCATCAAGGTTCACGAACAGAGGCAGCCATGCGCGAGCGCATCGAGGACATCGGTTTCATCTCCAAACTCACCTTCCTGGCGGTGCTCGGCAGCGTCCTGACGCATCTGTTCGGCTGAGGCCGAAGCCGGTTCGACCGGAACCGGTCAGGCGTCGTGGCGGGCGCCGTCCGCGTAGAGCATGTGCCGGAAGGCGCTGCGGACGTGGGCGTCCGCCGGCTCCTCCCAGATCACTGGCCCGGTATTCGCCGCCTCGGCGAGCTGCTGGGCCGCGAAGGCGGCGCCGGCTCGGCCCGTCATCAATTCCTCCACGGTGTCGAGGAGCAGGTCCACCTGCTCGCCGTCGAGGAGCTTCGCCTTCCGCAGCGTGCGCAGGAGCTGCGTCGTGAGCGCTTCGAGGGCGCACAGCCGGTCCTGAAGTTCGAGGATCTGCATCGGGCGAGGTCCATCCGCGGCGTGAGGCCGGAACGCCACCCGAGCACGGCGTCTCGCAAGGCCCCGCAAACGAATCCGTTCAAAATCGAGTGATCCCGCCGCGCTCTGGACATCCGCCGCGATCCGGCCGATGGACCCGGGGATCCCCGTCCGCTGGAGCAGGCATGTCCCGAACGGTCCTGATGCTGCGCAAGGCCGCGCTCGCCGCCGGCGGCGCCTGCCTGCTCGCCGTCATCTGGCTCTCTTGGATTCCCAAGGAGTGGGAGGTCCGCACCAGCCTCGCCGGGCAGATCGAGCACGTCGTGGCCTATGCGGGCACGGCGGCGGTCCTGGCGCTCGGGCTGCCGCGCCTGTCCGCCTGGCACCTCTTCGTCGCCCTGGTGGCGCTCGCGGGGGTGCTGGAGATCGGCCAGCGCTGGATCCCGGGGCGGACCGCGCAGGCCATCGACTTCGCGGCGAGCAGCCTGGGCGCCGGCCTCGGCACGCTGGCGGGAATCGTGGTGCTGCGGGTCCTGCTGCGCCGCGATCGCACGTCCTGATTGTCACTCCCGATCACACCCCCTTTCCGCGCGCAGACCGAGAGCCAGATGTCTGCACGACGACAAGGTTCCTGCGGTCGGTGCAAGGCCGGACCGCGCTTGGCGCGGTTGCGGCGGCCGGCTCCCCCGGCCTAACGACGCCCAGTCTGGAATCAGTCTGATCGGGACCGCTGCGCTGCGACCGGGATCGTGCCCGCGCGGCGTGCCGCGGGCCCAGAGCCGGAGGGCGATGATGATCAAGCTCAACGTGAACGGCCAGGAGCGGGGCTATGACGGCGATCCGGAGATGCCGCTCCTCTGGTATCTGCGCGACGAACTCGGGCTCGTCGGCACCAAGTTCGGCTGCGGCATCGCGGCCTGCGGGGCCTGCACCATCCATGTCGGGGGCAGCGCCGTGCGCTCCTGCCAGACCCCGGTCTCGGCGGCGGACGGGCAGCCGGTCGTGACGATCGAGGGCCTGTCGCCGGACGGCAACCACCCGCTCCAGGCCGCGTGGCGCGACCTCAACGTGGCGCAGTGCGGCTACTGCCAGACCGGCCAGATCATGCAGGCGGCCTCCCTGCTGAAGGACTCGCCCAAGCCCACCGATGGCGACATCGACTCGGCCATGAGCGGCAATCTCTGCCGCTGCGGCACCTATCCGCGCATCCGCGCCGCCATCAAGCAGGCGGCCGGCGTGACCCCGAAGGCCCAGGGAGAGCGCCTGTGAACCATTTCTCGCCCATCACCGCCGCGGAGCCCGCCTCCGCCCTGTCGAACGTCAGCCGCCGCGGCCTGCTCGGCGGCGCCGGCGCCCTGGTGCTGGCGCTCAACCTGCGCACGCCGCCGGCCCGCGCGGCCGAGACCAAGTTCGGCGCCGACGCCATGCCGAACGGCTGGCGGGACGATCCCACCCTGTTCGTCGCCATCGCGCCGGACGGCACCGTCACGGTCACCTGCCACCGCTCCGAGATGGGGCAGGGGGTGCGCACCTCGATCGCCCTCGTGGTCGCCGACGAGCTGGAGGCCGACTGGGCCAAGGTGAAGGTGGCCCAGGCCGAGGGTGACGAGGCGCGCTTCGGCAACCAGGACACGGACGGCTCGCGCTCGCTGCGCCACTTCTTCATGCCGATGCGCCACGCCGGCGCCGCGGCCCGCGCGATGCTGATCGCCGCCGCCGCCAAGGAATGGAGGGTGCCCGCCGCCGAGGTCACGGCCGAGAACCACGTGCTGCGCCACGCCAAGTCCGGCCGGCAGGCGGGCTACGGCGAGATGGCCAAGGCCGCGAGCGGCATGCCGGTGCCGCGGGGCGACGCCGTCCGGCTCAAGGACGCCTCGGCCTTCCGGTACATCGGCAAGGGCCAGGTCGGCCTCGTCGACAACCACGACATCACCACGGGCCGGGCAATCTACGGGCTCGACACCCGCCTCGACGGCATGCTGTACGCGGTGGTCGCCCACCCGCCGGTGTTCGGCGGCACGGTGAAGTCCTTCGATGCGGCCGAGACCCTGAAGGTCCCGGGCGTGGTCAAGGTGGTGCCGATCGACCCGCCGGCCCCGCCGGTGGAGTACCAGCCGCTCGGCGGCGTCGCGGTGATCGCCAAAAATACCTGGGCGGCGATCAAGGGCCGCGAGGCGCTCAAGATCACCTGGGACGACGGCCCCAACGCCTCCTACGATTCCGACGCCTACCGGGCGCAGCTGGAGGAGGCCGCGCGCAAGCCCGGCAAGGTGGTGCGCCAGGAGGGCGATGTCGACGCGGCCATGAAGGGCGCGGCCAAGCGCGTCGAGGCGGAATACTACATCCCGCACCTCGTCCAGGCCCCGATGGAGCCGCCGGCCGCGACGGTGCGGATCCGCGACGGGAAGGTGGAGGTCTGGGCCGCGACCCAGGCGCCGCAGGCGACCCGCGACCGCGTCGCCAAGCGGCTGGGCGTCGGCGCCGACACGGTGACGGTCCACGTGACGCTGCTCGGCGGCGGCTTCGGGCGCAAGTCGAAGCCCGACTACGTGGTCGAGGCGGCGCTCTGCTCGAAGGCGATGGACGGCGCGCCCGTCAAGCTGACCTGGACCCGCGAGGACGATCTCCACCACGGCTACTACCACACGGTCTCGGTGGAGCGGCTGGAGGCGGGGCTGGACGCCAAGGGCATGCCGGTGGCGTGGCTGCACCGCAGCGTCGCGCCGACGATCGGCTCGATCTTCGCGGCCGGGGCGGATCACGAGATCCCGATCGAACTCGGGATGGGCCTCGTGAACACGCCCTTCGCGATCCCGAACCTGCGAATGGAGAACCCGAGCGCGCCCGCGCACGTGCGCATCGGCTGGTTCCGGTCGGTGTCGAACATCCCGCACGCCTTCGCGATCCAGTCCTTCGTGGCCGAACTCGCGCATGCGGCGGGCCGCGACCCGAAGGACTACCTGCTCGACCTGATCGGGCCGGCCCGGATCATCGATCCGGTGAAGATCGGTGACGCCTGGAACTACGGCGAGGATCCGGCGCGCTACCCGATCGACACCGGGCGCCTGCGCCGGGTGATCGAGGCGGCGGCGGGCGGCATCGGCTGGGGCCGCAAGGTCGAGAAGGGCAGGGGCCTCGGCATCGCCGGCCACTACAGCTTCGTGACCTACACGGCCGCCGCCGCGGAGGTCGAGGTGGGACCGAAGGGCGAGATCACCGTGCACCGGGTCGACATCGCGGTCGATTGCGGACCGCAGGTGAACCCCGAGCGGGTGCGCTCGCAGCTCGAAGGCGCGGTGGTGATGGGGATGGGTCTCGCGCTCACGGCCGAGATCAGCTTCAAGAACGGCCGCACCGTGCAGGACAACCTCGACACCTACGAGCTGACCCGCATCGACGCCGCGCCGAAGACGATCAACGTCCACCTGCTGCCCGGCCAGGACTACGCCAAGCCGCTCGGCGGCGTCGGCGAGCCCGGCGTGCCGCCGGTGGCGCCCGCGATCGTGAACGCGGTCTTCGCCGCCACCGGACGGCGCATCCGGCAATTGCCGCTGCGCGACAAGCTCAGCGCCTGACGGACGCCACGGCCGAACGTCTCGGCTTCGGGAAGCCGCCCTGCCAGTGCAGGGCGGCTTTCTTCTTGCCGAAACTGTGCGTCTGATTAGTCCCGAGGGGTATCTTGATTGGTCCTGAACTCAGTCAGAACAGTCTTACCGGGCTGATCGGAGTCTGACGCGCGCCCGCGCGCCGGGATACGCCCGGGGATGCCTCTCAACGTTCGGAGGGAGCCCAACCGCACGCAGGGGCAGCGGGTCCCGGCCGACCGGAATCGGGGCATCCGGTGTGGAGGAATTCATGCGCAGACTGATCGCCGCCTCTGTCCTCGCTCTCGCCTGCCTGGCGCCTCAAGCGGTCCTGGCGCCGGCCGCGGCGCAGACTCCGCCGCCGGACCCGCTCGGCACGCCCGCCGGCTTCAGTCAGGAGATCCGCACCGTCGTCACCTTCAAGATCCCGGACGAGGTCGCCCAGTCCCTGCTCCCGGCCGGATGGACGGTCAGCCCCATCGCGCAGGGTCCGGCCAAGGGCGCCAACCTCTCGGCGGTATTTTCCGAGACCCTGCTCGGGCTCGGGGCGGACGGCAAGCCGACCGGGGCGCCCGAGACCTTCGCGGTGCTCTCCGTGCCGGCCAAGAGCGGGCAGGAGAACGCTTTCGGCATCGTCGTCGTCTACGGCGGCGCGCAGGCCGTGCCCGGCTACTACCGCACCGGCAAGCCCGCCCAGGTCGCGCTCGCGCGCAGCGTCCAGGGGCAGAACGCCGCCAAGACCGTCGAGGAGAGCTGGACGGTGACGGGCGAGGGCGGCGAGCGCCTCAACCTGCGGATCGCCTACGAGGCCGGCCAGCCGAACCGCAGCCAGTTCGACTCGCGCAACGTCTCGGCCGCCGACCCGAAGGTGCGCCGCAACTACCGCGTCGACCAGGGCACCTTCGTGATCCGCAGTCCCGGCAGTTCCATCGACCGGGCGAAGAGCGTGAGCTTCGAGGCGTCGGGCGGCGTGCTGGGCAAGATCTTTTCCGGCACGCCGGAGATCGTGAGCATCGCCGCGCTGCCGTGGTACGCCCGCCAGATGTTCGTGCCCACCGTGACCGACTGAGCAGCGCAGCCGCCGTGCGGCGCCCCCCGCGCCGCACGGCCGGAACTGCTCCGCCGCCCCCGGGTTGAGCGGACGTCCGCCCGCCACACGAGGTCTCCCCGATGATTCTTCGTCTTTCCCTCGCCGCCGGCCTCATCGGGACGCTCGCGGCGCTCCCGGCCGCCGCCTCCTGCGAGCAGGAGATCGCCGCCTTCGAACCGCGCCTCAGCGAGCAGACGCGGGACGTGATCTCCACCTCCACGGCCAGCAAGGAGGTGTCGAGCCGGCGCGAGGCGCAGGGCGAACAGGCCCAGGCCCAGAACACCGCACCGTCCGCCCTGCCGAAAGGCCCGGAGCCGGGATCGTCCGAGGCCAAGGCCGCCGCGGAGGCCGGAACCGGCACGGGCGTGATGCAGGCGCGAGCAAGCCTCAATCAGGCCCGCGAGGCGGCCAAGAAGGGCGACGAGGCCGGCTGCCGGAAGGCGCTCGGCGAGGCGCGGGCGCAGCTCGGCGGCTGAGGCCCCGCGCGGGGCGCGCACGGCACGGCTCCGCTCGCCCGGGCCGCGCCGCAGCCTGAGCCGCACCGCGCGGCCTGAGCCGTGCCGGGCTCACAGGCTGCGGTACACCGTGGTCTCGAAGGCGAGATAGCCCTCGATCGAGGCCGGATCGAACAGGAGCGGCGCCATCAGGGAGGCCCGGGTGCCGCTGGTGACGGTCGGCTGGCCGCGCTCGCGGGCGAGCCGGGCGTCATCGGCGTTGGCGATGTCGTCGCCGAGGCCCGCCGTGTGCAGGAGCAGCATGCGGGTGGTGATCTCGCGCCATGGCGCCCGCAGCCTCGGGCTGCCGTCCGCGGCGAATCCCTCCCGCACCTGACGTGCCGATGCACCGGGCGAGGCGGGTTCGACGTGTCCCGGGCCGCGGCGCCGCAGGCGGCCTGCATGGCTTGACGGACGGCCCGCCGCTTGCAACCCCGTCGCCCGCGGGCGGCACCGCGCCGCCCGGGCAGACGGGAGACGACACGCATGAGCACGCAGGATGCCGGGCCGAAGGCCGCGGAACCGACCCAGCTCCTCCACCTCGTCTTCGGCGGCGAACTCCAGAGCCTCGACGGCATCACCTTCCGCGACCTGTCGAAGCTCGACGTCGTCGGCATCTTCCCCGACTACGCCAGCGCCGCCGTGGCCTGGAAGGCCAAGGCGCAGCAGACGGTGGACAGCGCGCTCACCCGCTACTTCATCGTTCATCTGCACAGGCTGCTGCAGCCGTGAGCGCAGGCCCGGGCGCGGGCGCGATGAAGACGTTGTGACGCCTCGGCAGCGCTGATAAGAGCCGGGCGCGTCGCGCCGGGCCGGGCACCTCTCGGCGGGCGGACCCATGGAATGACGATGAAATCCTCGATCAAGATCGTCGCCGGCAACGCGAGCCGTCCCCTGGCGGAGGCGATCGCGGCCTACCTCGAGCGTCCGCTCGCCCTCTGCTCCGTCCGGCGCTTCGCCGACATGGAGATCTTCGTCGAGTTGCAGGAGAACGTGCGCGGCGAGGACGTGTTCATCGTCCAGTCGACCTCGTTCCCGGCCAACGATCACCTGATGGAACTGCTCATCATGATCGACGCCGCGCGCCGCTCCTCGGCGCGGCGCATCACCGCGGTGATCCCGTATTTCGGCTATGCCCGCCAGGACCGGCGCACCTCGGGCCGCACCCCGATCTCGGCCAAGCTCGTCGCCAACCTGATCACCGAGGCGGGCGCCGACCGCGTCATGACCCTCGACCTGCATGCCGGCCAGATCCAGGGCTTCTTCGACATCCCCACCGACAACCTCTTCGCCGCCCCCGTGATGGTGCGCGACATCAAGGAGCGGCTCGATCCCTCCGACCGCATGGTGGTGTCGCCGGACGTGGGCGGCGTGGTGCGCGCCCGCGCGCTCGCCAAGCGCATCGATGCGCCCCTCGCCATCGTGGACAAGCGCCGCGAGCGCCCGGGCGAGTCGGAGGTGATGAACATCATCGGCGAGGTCGAGGGCCGCTCCTGCATCCTCGTGGACGACATCGTCGATTCCGGCGGCACGCTGGTGAACGCCGCGGAAGCGCTGCTCGCGCAGGGCGCCAAGGACGTCTACGCCTACATCACCCACGGGGTGCTCTCGGGCGGGGCGGTGTCGCGCATCGCCTCCTCGAAGCTGAAGGAACTGGTGATCACCGATTCCATCCAGCCCACCGCCGCCGTGAAGCTCGCCCGCAACATTCGCGTGGCCACCATCGCCCCGCTGCTGGGCGAAGCCATCGGCCGCACCGCGGACGAATCGAGCGTGTCGAGCCTGTTCGTCTGAGGCCGCACGGGCGCGGCCCCGGCCGCGCCGGCCCGGCTTTTCCGCGGTGAGCAGATCAGGCTCAGGCGAAATCCGGTTTGCGCGGGGCCGCGACGCGCCTATATTGGGCCTCTCCCTCACAGCGTGAGACGGGACGTTCCGGGTCGATCCGGGATGTCGGCGGTGCCGCCGCGGCGCCGCCCGGTGGTTCCTGCCGCGCGAAGGAGGGGTCGTCATTCGTGTCCGTCGGCCGGCGTCGCGCCGACGGGGTGGCGCCCGGCAGGGCCTGGGCGCGTCTGGAGGTGATTCATGTCCCAGGGACCGTTGATGCCCAAGGCGACGGCCGTCTGGCTCATCGAGAACACGTCGCTGGCCTTCGATCAGATCGCGGATTTCTGCAAGCTCCACCCGCTGGAGGTGAAGGGCATCGCGGACGGCGAGGTGGCGAGCGGCATCAAGGGCCTCGACCCGGTCTCCACCGGCCAGCTCACCCGCGAGGAGATCGAGAAGGCCCAGAAGAACCCCAGCCACCGCATGAAGGTGGCGGTGTCCAAGGTGAAGCTGCCCGAGGTGAAGCGCACCAAGGGCCCGCGCTACACGCCCCTGTCGCGCCGCCAGGACCGGCCGAACGCCATCCTCTGGCTCCTGCGCAACCACCCGGAGCTGAAGGACGCGCAGATCATGCGCCTCGTCGGCACCACCAAGTCGACGATCCAGCAGATCCGCGAGCGCACGCACTGGAACTCGGCCTCGCTCCAGCCGATGGACCCGGTGACGCTCGGCCTGTGCACGCAGATCGACCTCGACTTCGAGGTGCAGCGCGCCGCCAAGGACCGGCCGGCCGTGGAGACCGCGGATGGCGGCGCGACCCTGATGCCGCCGGAACTCTCGGTGCTGCCCGAGCCCGAGGAGCACCACGACGCCCGGCACGGCCGCCCGGGCCGCGACGAGAAGATCGACGCGGATTCCGTCTTCGCCCGCCTCAAGCCGCTGCGGCGGGGCGAGGAGGAGGACGACGACGATCTCTGACCCTACAACCTTGCTTGAACGGCGCTTTTGAGATAAGGCGCCACGATCCGACGGCATCTTGCACGACGGCGAACGAGAGGGGCGGCCAAAGCCCCTCTTTCGCGTTCGGCGGAAGCCGCCGGGTTTTTTGGAAGAACGTTCCCGTTCGCCGATCTTGCGCCGGCACGCCCCTTCGAGGGCGCGCGGTCTTTTCGCCCACGCGGCGGAAAAACCACCGGCGGGCGGGGGCGGCCCGTCACACGAGCCGCCGGCGCCGTCCCCGACCCGAGAGGCGGGGGCGATATCAAGGAGTTTCAATGTCCGCAGGTTTGCAGAGCGCCTACGAGTCGAGCCGCGAGGACTTCGCCTCCCTCCTCGAAGAATCCTTCCGCGAGCACGAGATCACGGAAGGCTCCGTGGTCAAGGGCCGGGTGGTGGCGATCGAGAAGGACGTCGCCGTCATCGACATCGGCGCGAAGACCGAAGGCCGCGTCGCCCTCAAGGAATTCACCGGCCCCGGCCGTGACCAGCCGATCGCCGTCGGCGACGAGGTCGAGGTCTACGTCGACCGGATCGAGAACGCGCTGGGCGAGGCCGTCATCTCGCGCGACAAGGCCCGCCGCGAGGAGAGCTGGGTCAAGCTCGAGAAGGCGTTCGAGAACAACGAGCGCGTCTCCGGCACGATCTTCAACCAGGTCAAGGGCGGCTACACGGTCGACCTCGACGGCGCCGTGGCGTTCCTGCCGCGCTCCCAGGTGGACATCCGCCCGGTGCGCGACGTGACCCCGCTGATGGGCACGCCGCAGCCGTTCCAGATCCTCAAGATGGACCGCCGCCGCGGCAACATCGTGGTGTCGCGCCGCACCGTCCTCGAAGAGAGCCGCGCCGAGCAGCGCTCCGAGCTGGTGGCCAACCTCGAAGAGGGTCAGGTCATCGACGGCGTGGTCAAGAACATCACCGAGTATGGTGCGTTCGTGGACCTCGGCGGCATCGACGGCCTGCTGCACGTCACGGACATGGCGTGGCGCCGCGTCAACCACCCGTCCGAGGTCGTCAACATCGGTCAGACCGTCAAGGTCAAGATCATCAAGATCAACCACGAGACGCACCGCATCTCGCTCGGCATCAAGCAGCTGCTGGCCGATCCGTGGGAGGGCATCGCCGCCCGCTACCCGGTCAACGCCAAGCTCAAGGGCCGCGTGACCAACATCACCGACTACGGCGCCTTCGTGGAGCTGGAGCCGGGGATCGAGGGCCTGATCCACGTCTCGGAGATGAGCTGGACCAAGAAGAACGTCCATCCGGGCAAGATCGTCTCCACCTCTCAGGAGGTCGAGGTGCAGATCCTGGAGGTCGATCCGGTCAAGCGCCGCATCTCGCTCGGCCTCAAGCAGACCCTGCAGAACCCCTGGGAGGCTTTCTCCGAGAAGCACCCGGTGGGCTCCGAGGTCGAGGGCGAGGTCAAGAACAAGACCGAGTTCGGCCTGTTCATCGGCCTCGAGGGCGACGTCGACGGCATGGTCCACCTCTCGGACCTCGACTGGAACCGTCCGGGCGAGCAGGTCATCGACGAGTTCAAGAAGGGCGACGTGGTGCGCGCCCAGGTTCTCGACGTCGACGTCGAGAAGGAGCGCATCTCGCTCGGCATCAAGCAGCTCGCCGGCGACCCCTTCGCGGATGCGGGGGAGATCCGCAAGGGTCAGGTCGTCACCTGCGAGGTGCTGGAGGTCAAGGATTCCGGCATCGAGGTGAAGATCGTCGACACCGACCTGTCGACCTTCATCCGCCGGGCCGAGATCGCCCGCGACCGCGGCGACCAGCGCCCCGAGCGCTTCGCGGCGGGCGAGAAGGTGGATGCCCGCGTCACGCAGTTCGACCGCAAGGCGCGCCGCGTGCAGCTCTCCATCAAGGCCCTGGAGATGGCCGAGGAGAAGGAGGCGATCGCCCAGTACGGCTCGGCCGATTCGGGCGCCTCGCTCGGCGACATCCTGGGCGCGGCCCTCAAGGCCCGTCAGGGCGACAAGAAGTAAGGTTGCGGTCCGGCATTGACCGGACCTGACCCTACGGCATAGTGGCGGCCGCCCGGAGCGATCCGGGCGGGCGCTGCCGTTCGGGCGCCCTGCGGCGGCCGGGGCGGGACCAGATGGGCAGCGCGATGCGGATCCGCTCCACCGTCTCCCTCACGTGGCACACGACCCTGCGCGTCGCGCGGGTGATGCCGTTCGGCCTGGGTTTCGCGCTCGCCGTCGAGATCGCCTGGTTCTTCCTCCAGCAGGCCCTGCGCGGCCCGGACGGGGGAGTGTCGGGCCGGCTCGCGCTCGTGCCCGCCGCCGAGGCGATCCTCCTCACACCCTTCGGGCTGGCCGTCACCCGCTTCGCCCTCCTCGGGCGGCCGGAGGCGCTGCGAGAGATCCTGGCGCAGCGCGAGAGACTGTCGCTGGCCCTGGCGTGGTCGATCGCCTGGGCGCTGCCGTTCATGCTGTACCTCCGGCTGGCGTCCTCGATGTCGCCGCTCTCGCTCGCGCTCGCGTCGGTCGCGGCCTTCCTCCTGCTGACCATCCTCCACGTGCGCCTGTGCACGGTCGCCCCCGCCATCGCGATCGATGATCCCGGCCTGTCCCTGTCCGGCGCCTTCGCGGCGACGCGCGGCCACTTCTGGTCGCTCGCCCTGCTGACGCTCACCGTCATGCTGCCGCTGATCGGCGCCGCCCTGATCGGGCCGCTGCTGCTCGCCGGCCTGGCGCGGCTCTTCGGCGTGGACGGGCCGCTCCTCACGGCGGTGCTGGAGGGCAGCCTGTCCGCCATCGGCCTCACCGCCGGCTGCGTCATGCAAGCCGAGATCTACCGCCTCCTCGGCGCCGGCCGGACGACCTGACGCAGGACGACCGGACCGAAGCGGTCCAGCCCCTACAGCCCGATCAGCTCGGCGATCAGGTCCGCGCCCGCCGCGGCCGAGCGCTCGCCCGCCGCCACCGCTCGCTCGGCCTCCGCGGTCCTGGCCCGCACCGCGGCGGTGCCGACGAGGCGCTGGTGCAGGCGCTCGTGCACCATGGCCCACATCCACTTCACGTCCTGCGCGCGGCGCCGGCTCGCCAGTTCGCCCGTCGCCGTCAGCTTGGCGCGGTGGTCGAGGATCGCCGCCCAGAGCGCGTCGAGGCCCTGGTTGGCCAGCCCCGAGACCGTCACCACGGGGGGCGTCCAGGTGGCGCTCGCCGGCGTGAGGATGTGGAGCGCCGCCCGGTACTCGGCCGCCGCGGCCTTGGCGCGGCGCGACCCTTCCTCGCCATCCGCCTTGTTGACCGCGATCATGTCGGCGAGTTCGAGGATGCCCTTCTTGATGCCCTGCAATTCGTCGCCGGCCCCCGGCAGCATCAGCACGAGAAAGAAGTCCGTGAGGTCCGCCACCGCCGTCTCGGACTGCCCGACGCCCACGGTCTCGACCAGGATCACGTCGAAGCCCGCGGCCTCGCACAGCAGCATGGTCTCGCGGGTCTTGGCCGCGACGCCGCCGAGCGTGCCGGAGGAGGGCGAGGGGCGGATATAGGCGTTCGGATCGACGGCGAGCCGCGCCATCCGGGTCTTGTCGCCGAGGATCGAGCCGCCCGTGCGGGTCGAACTCGGATCGACCGCCAGCACCGCCACCCGGTGGCCCTGCGCCGTGAGGTTGGCGCCGAGCGCATCGATGGTCGTCGACTTGCCCACGCCGGGCACGCCCGTGATGCCGACCCGCACCGCCTGGCCGGTGTGGGGCAGGGCGCGGTCGAGGAGGTCGCGCGCCGCGGCGCGGTGGTCCGGCCGCTTCGATTCGGCGAGCGTGATCGCCCGGGCGAGGGCCGCCCGGTTGCCCTGAAGGAGCTGGTCGAGGTCGGGGGCCGGCACGCGCGTCATCGGGCCTTTCTGCCGGGTCGGCCCGCCGCCGTCGAGGGGCGGCGCACCGGCCATTGGGCGCAATCCACGCCCCGCCGCCCGTGCTTTCCGGGCAACGGGTGGGCGGCCGATGCGGACGCTGCCCCGCCGCGGCCAAGATCAGGGGTCATCACGCGCCGACGCCCCGCGGAGACGAGACCTTTGCCACGCGCCCCGATCCTGCCCGTCGAGCCGACCCGGCGCGGAATCCTGCGGCTCGCCGCGGCCTCCCTGGCGGGGCTCGGCACCGGCGGCTGCCTCGGCGAGGGGCTCGTCACCGGCGCGCTGACGGCGCCTGAGAAACAATCGGCCCTCGACGTCAGCCCGCTGCTCCTTGTCGCCACCACCCGGCGTCCCGCCAAGGACCCGCGCGCCGCCCCGTTCTTCACCGAGGAACGCGGCCGGGGCCTGAGCTTCGCCGAACTGCGCCTGTCGGCGCCCGACCGCTCGCTGATCGGCAAGGTCTCGTCCGTGGTGACGGGCGACTGGCGCCTCGTCGCGGCGCCGCGGGTCGAGAGCGGCCCGGGCGCGGCCACCGCCTTCGCGGACGCGACGCTCGGGCGCGACGTCCTGCTCTACGTCCACGGCTACCGCGAATCCTTCGAGACGGCCGCACTCAGCGCCGCGCAGCTCTCGGACGGGATCCGCTTCCGCGGCGTCTCGGGGCTGTTCACGTGGCCCTCCGCCGGCTCGACCTTCGATTACGGCTACGACCGCGAGAGCGCGCTGTGGTCGCGCGACGCGCTCGAGGACCTGCTGCGGGCGCTGGCCGGCCCGGCGGGCGGCGGGCGCATCCACATCGTCGCCCATTCGATGGGCACGCTCCTCACCCTGGAGACGCTGCGCATGCTGCGCGCGGATGCGGGCGAGGGGGCGATGGCGCGGATCGGCGCCGTAGTGCTGGCCGCGCCCGACATCGACATCGACCTGTTTGCGAAGGGCATCGAGCGGCTGGGGCCGGCGGCCGCGAAGATCACCGTGATCTCCTCCACCCGCGACCGGGCGCTCGGCCTGTCGAGCACCATCGCGGGCGGCGTGCTGCGGGCCGGTGCCGCCGATCGCGAGCGGCTGGAAGAGCTCGGCGTGCGCGTCGCCGATGCCTCGGAATACGGCAGCGGCCTGATCAACCACGACCTCTTCCTGTCGAACGGCGAGGTGCAGCAGGTGGTCAAGCGCGCAGTGGCGCGGGCGGCGGGCGCCTGAGCATCATACGCCGAACCGGTGACCGGTTCGACTGATACAAGGCATCGGCCGAAGTGGAATAGCCGTGCACCAGTCCGCCCGGCGCGCGCGAAACCTATGCGCCGGCCCGACTCGCCGGCACGGAATGGCGTGATAGGCTTTCCGGACCGAGGCCACGAGACCTCGACCGCACCGGGAGGACGCCATGCCCACCAACCGACGCCAGATGCTCGCCGGCACCGCCGCCGGCCTCGCCGCCGCCGCCACCGGCACGGCCGGCCCCGCCGCCGCTGCGGCCCCCGAAGCCTTCGCCATGCCGCGCGGCCTCACGCTCCTCAACCTGCGCGGGTCGGACGGGCCGCGGCTCGGGGTGAAGACCGACCGCGGCATCCTCGATGCGGTGGCGGCCGGCGAGGCGCTCGGCCTGCCGGCGCCGCGCGACGTGGACGACCTGCTGCAGAACGGCCGCGGCGAGACGCTGACCCGGCTCGTGGCGGCGGCGCGCGAGCGCGGCACGTCCGCCCTCTACGCCAAGGAGGAGACGGTCTCCTTCGCGCCGCTAGTCACCCGGCCCGAAAAGATCATCATGATGGGCTTCAACTACCGGACGCACGCGGCCGAGACCGGGACCCCGGTGCCGAAGGACCCGCCGCTGTTCAACAAGTACAACAACTCACTCAACCATCACGGCGGCACCATCAAGCTGCCGGTGAAGGCCGCCAAGCAGTTCGACTACGAGACCGAGCTGGTGATCGTGATCGGCCGCGAGTGCCGCGACGTGCCGGAGGCGGAGGCCCTGAACTACGTGGCCGGCTATGCCACCGGCAACGACTTCAGCGCCCGCGACCTGCAGAGGCTCACCTCGCAGTTCATGATCGGCAAGACCTGCGACGGCTTCGCGCCGCTCGGGCCCTACCTCGTCACCAGCGACCTCGTGGGCGATCCCAACAACCTGCGGATCGAGACCGTCGTCAACGGCGAGGTGCGCCAGGACTGGAACACCAACGACATGATCTTCAACTGCAAGCAGCTGATCAGCTTCGCCTCGAAGGTGATGACGCTGAAGCCCGGCGACATCTTCTTCACCGGCACGCCGCAGGGCGTGATCCTGGGGCTGCCGCAGGACAAGCGCGTGTGGCTGAAGCCCGGCGACAAGGTGGTCAGCCGGCTGGAGAAACTCGGGGAATTGCGGTTCGACCTCGCCTGAGGCGCGCCGTCAGGGCTTCGGGGCGTCCGCCTGCGTGGTGAAGGTCGCCTCGAAGCGCCCGCGCTGGGTGTCGGCGGTGCAGGTCACCGTCGACGTGCCGGGACCGGTGGGCGGGAAGCGGCAGGTGCCGACCGTCGAGAGCGTGTCGCGGATCACGTCGCCCTGCGGCGACTTCGCGGTGAGGATCAGCACGCTCACGGGCTGCGAGGCCTCGACGCCGAATTCCTCCTGCGGACCCTGCGGGGCGCCGGTGCCGCTGAAGCTCACCACCGTCCCGTCGCTGGCGCTGAAGTCGAACGAGGTGCGCCGGCCCTGTACGGTGTTCACGAGTTCGTCCGTGCAGGTCGCGCTGCTGTCGCGCCCGCCGAGGATCAGTTTTTCGCAGGTCCCTTTCAGGGCGTTGCGGACGGGCGCCTGCGCGCGCGCCTCGAAGGCGCAGGCGAGGCCGAGGAGCGACGGGACGAGGAGGAGGCGCGGCAGCATGCCGACGATCTAGGCAGCGCCCGGCGCCTGTCGAGATGCGACCTTCTGGCAGTGGTCAGGCCAGCCCGGCCTCGGCGGCCTCCGGGGTGATCTGCCGGTCCGCCACCAGCGTGGCGAGGCCGTGCACCAGCCCCCAGGCGCGCACCGTCGCGCCCTCCACCGAGGCCGCGTCGGCCCCCTCCGCCACGGTGTCGCGCAGCACCGTGAAGGCGGCCTCGGCGGCCTCGCGCAGCTCCGCATGCGCGGCCAGATCGAGGGCGCCGCCGAACATCAGCCGGAAGGCCGCCCGCTCTTGCGCGGCGAAGCCGAGATAGGCCCGGCCGATCGCGACGAGCCGGCCGGCCGGGGGTGCAGCCTCGCGCGCCGCCGCGAGCCGCGCGCGCAGCGCCAAAAATCCTTCCGTCGCCACGGCGGCGAGCAGCGCGTCCCGGCTCGGGAAGTGGCGGTAGGGCGCGTTGTGCGACACGCCCGCGGCGCGCGCCGCCTCCCGCAGGGTCACGGCATCCGGCCCGCCCCGGTCCAGCAGCGCCCGCGCGGCCGCGAGCAGGCTCCGGCGCAGGTCGCCATGGTGATAGGCCGCCTTGGCGCCGCCCGATGTTGACAATGCCCACATTCCTCCTATGTTGCGTCTGCCAACATACGCCACGTCCGAGGCGCCGTCATGACCCTCGCCCCGCTCCTCGCCGCCCCGCCGGTGATCCAGCTCCACGTCGCGGCGGCGGTCGGGGCGCTTGTCCTCGGGTTCGCGCAGTTCGCCATCCGGCGCGGCACGCCCCGGCACCGGCTGGTCGGGCGGCTCTGGGTAGGGCTGATGGCGGTGGTGGCGCTCAGCTCCTTCTGGATCTCCGGCCTGCGGCAGGTCGGCCCGTTCAGCTGGATCCACGTCCTGTCCGTGGCCACGCTGGTGCTGCTCTGGCGCGCGGTCCGCTACGCGCGGATGCGCCGCGTCGCGGCCCACCGCTGGGCGATGATCGGGCTGTTCGCGGGCGGCCTGGTGATCACCGGCCTGTTCACGCTGCTGCCCGGCCGCCTGATGCACACGGTGCTGTTCGGGCCGCCGGTGACGAGGATCGCGGACCGATAGCCGGTCAGGCCGGTGGGTGCGGGTCCGGACGGCCGGGGCGCACCAGCCACGTCACCGAGGCGTAGGCGCCGAGCCAGGAGCCGAGCGCCGCGAAGGCGACGTAGACGACGTTCTCCGTGTACTTGATCACCGCGAAGGCGGAGAGCAGGTACCAGATCGCGCTCCAGTTCGCGGCCGGGATGCGCCGTCGCGCCACCACGGCGGCGTTGAAGAACACGTAGGCGGCGTCCGTCACGGCAGTGGCCGTGAGGACGCCGAGGGCGATGAGGGGATCGATCATGGTCTCCTCCCGGTTCGGGGCCGGGCAGGATACCGGAGGAGGCCGCCGGGCGGAGGCTCACGCTCGCATGGGAGGCAGGGCGGATTTGGGCATCAGCATGTGCACGCCCTTGTTGCCGTCCACCGTCTGGGTGATGCGCAGGTTCCCGGCGAGCGAGCACAGCATGTAGGCTTGGTTGCGCGAGAGGCCGGTGCGGTCGCAGACGTGGCGCACCATCTCGCGCACGGCCTGGCGCATCGCCTCGTCCAGGCTCTCGTGCAGACCGATCGCCATCAGGTCGGTGGGGGTCTCGGCGAAGGGCCACGTGAGGCCGAGATCCTTGCGCACGGTGAGCCGGAAGGTGCCGGTGAGTCCGGTCTCCAGCGCCGTCACGCAGACCTCGCCGTCGCCCTGCACGCCGTGCCCGTCGCCCGCGTAAAAGCCCGCTCCCTCGTTGAAGACCGGCAGGTAGAGGGTGGCGCCGACCTTCAGTTCCTTGTTGTCCATGTTGCCCCCGAAGGCGCGCGGCACCGGGGACGCCACCCGGCCCCAGGCCGGCGGCGGCGCCGTGGCGAGCACGCCGAAGAACGGGTCGAGCGGCAGTTCGGTGCCCCAGGGCAGCACGGCGACCCCGCGCGCGGCGTCGATGTCGGGGTGGATGATCTCGTACTCGGTGAACTCGTCCGGCAGGGTGCCCAGCAGCGGCATGATGGCGACGAAGCCCCAGTCCTGGCGCAGCTTGAGGTCGAGGATGTCGACCTGCAGCACGTCGCCGGGCAGGGCGCCGCGCACGTGGACGGGGCCGGTGACGAAGTGCGGGCCATAGCCGGGCGACAGCGCCTCGATCGCCGCGAGGTAGTCGGGCGGGTTGCGGGCCGGGTCCGGATGCAGAGAGCGCGCGCCCCCCGCCGGGAAGGAATGCAGGGTGACGGTGTCGCCCGACTCCACCGTCAGGACCGGCGGGAAGCGGGCATCGAAGGCGCCCAGCACCATGGTGTCCGGCGTGGCCGGGATCTCGTGATGGGTCGGCATCCGCATCCTCTCTGTGGCGCCGCCCCGTGCGGGCCGGGCGCCCCCTTCATCGCGCGGCGGACCGGCAGCGGCCAGTCCAAAGAGGCGGCAGCGGAGGGCGGAGGCGCCGATCTCATGGTCGCGGATCAGCCGATTCATGCCTCAGAGCGTGGGCATTCTCCTCTCCCCGCGTGCGGCATGGCTGTCCGGGGAAAATCGATGGCGCAAGGAACCCCTCTCCCGTGCGGGAGAGGGGCAGGGGTGAGGGTCCCGGGAGGGTGCCGCAAGAAGGCGGGACGCTGCCCGCTGCCAGCACTGAGGCTGTTTGCTGGTCCTGACCCGTTCCGCTCCCCTCACCACCGTTTCAGTTTCACTGCGGCACCCTCCTGGGACCCTCATCCCTGCCCTTCTCCCGCACGGGAGAAGGGTTCCCCGCGCCATCCTTGTCGAGGAATTTTCCCCGGACAGGCCTGCGCGTGCGGGGAGAGGAGATACCCGCACGAGCGGGGATCCCCGCACGTCGGCAAGCGCTCCGATCGCAACCGCGCCGGAGGGCTCACCCCCGCTCGCGCAGGTAGTCCTCGGTGGTCTTCGGCCCCGGCGCGGTATGCGGGTCGAAGCCCTCGGTCACGACGTGCGAGACCCGGCAGGTGTCGCACATCATCAGCGCGCGGATGCGCGACCGGCCGGCGGTGCCCGCGAACATCCAGTGCTTGTCCTGCAGGCGCCCGATGATGCGCTCGATGGTGCTGCGGGTGCCGAAGGGCTTGCCGCAGGTCACGCACTCGAACGGCTCCTCCTCCTTGAGGGTGACGCGCGGCGCGCTCCAGGCCGCGAAGTCGAGGCGGGGCGCGAGCGTGATCACGTCCTCCGGGCAGGTGCGGGCGCACAGGCCGCACTGCACGCACAGGCTCTCGGCGAAGGTCAGGCGCGGCCGGTCGGGGTCGTCCGCGAGCGCGCCGGTCGGGCAGGCGCCGACGCAGGCGTGGCAGAGGGTGCAGGCCTCGGTGTTGAACTCGAGCCCGCCGAAGGGCGCGCCGGGATCGAGGGCGATGCGGTCCACGGGCCGCGGCGCGGCATGGTGCAGCTCCCGCAGGGTGGTGCGCAGGACGCTGCGGGCATCTCCCTCCGGCACGAGGCCGGCCGGGGTCGCGGTGGCGGTGCCGCGCGCAGCGTCTTCCAGGTCGCGGCCGAGCGCGTCGGGATCGTCGGTCTCGGTCACCGTGACGACCGGGCGCCCGTCCGCCGGCCCGTAGCCGAGGCCCTGCACGATCGCCTCGGCCCGGGCGATAGTCCGGTGGAGCGGCGCGAGGTCGTGCTTCGGCTTGCCCCGCGCCAGCAGCCGCACCGCCACGGCCCCGAACGCGAAGGCGCCGGTGATCGTCTCGAGGCCGACCTGCGTCACCTCGTTGACGGCGAGCGGCAGCACCCGGGCCGGCAGGCCGTCGCCTGAGCGGGCGAGCGCCTCGATCAGGTCGGCGCCGTGCTCGCCGTCGTGCAGCAGCACCACCGCCTCGGTCCCGCCGGCGGCGCGGTAGGCCCGCAGCAAGGTGCGCAGCCGGCGCATCAGCGCGTCGGCGGCCGGCAGCGTGTAGGCGGCGGCCCCGGTCGGGCAGACCGACGCACAGGTGCCGCAGCCCGCGCACACGAAGGGGTCCACCGCCACCGTGTCGCCCGCAGGCGCGATCGCGCCGGTGGGGCAGACGTCGAGGCAGCGGGTGCAGCCGGTGATGCGCGAGCGCGAATGGGCGCAGAGCCCGGTCTGGAAGTCGATGTAGCGGGTCTTGTCGAAGGTGCCGACGAGGTGGGAGGCCTCGAACACCGCGCGCGCCACTGCCGCCGGATCGCGCGGATCGGCCCGCAGGTAGCCGCTGCGCAGGTCGTGCGCCGGAAACAGCGGCGGGTTGCCGGTCACGTCCACCACAAGGTCGCAGGTGGAGGTTGCCCCGCTGCGCGCCGGCCCGAACACCAGCCTCCCGCGCGAGGAGGGGGCGGGCAGCGCGTAGTCGTCGATGGCGAGCGAGAAGGCGCCGAGATGCCCGGTGGCACTGCGCACCGTGCCCTGCAGCACCGGAAACTCGTCCCGGCGCGGGGGCGCGACCTCGCCCGGCCGCGTGAGCAGAACCGTCACGTCGAGGTGGTCGGCGAGCTGCCGGCCGACCGCGATGGCGGTCTCGTCCCGGCCGTAGACCAGCACCACGCCCTGGCTCTCCAGGGTGACGACCGGCACCGGTGGCAGCGGCTCGGCCGCGGCGGCGAGCAGGGCCGCCATCTTCGGCCCGGCCTGCGCGGCCTCCCGCGACCAGCCGGCGGCCTCGCGGATGTTGGCGTAGGCCACGTGCTCCTGCGCGCCCACCTCCTCCGCCACCTCGTCGAAGAGCGGCGCCTTCAGGGTGCAGGAGACCGTGACGGGGCCGCCCGCCGCGAAGGCCGCGCGCACCCGGTCGAGCTCGCGCCCGCAGAGCTGATCGCCCGTCTCCGGCCGCACGCCGCAGCCGCGCGCGATCGCCTCCGCGTCGACGGGCATCGTTCCCTCGCAGGAACAGGCGAAAACCACGCGGTTCGACACGGGGGCATCCTCGGCGGCGGGAGCAAATGCCCCATTGCGGGCATTCCGGCCCCGTATATAGGAATTGTTCAAAAGCAGCGAACCGACATGTGGGCGCAGGCCCGAAACACCATGACCCCGATCAGCGCCGCCCCCGCGGCCGAGCCCTCCCTCCTTCTCCCCCCGCCCTTCACGCTGGTCACCGTGGCCGAGCCCACGGCCGTCCACGCCGAGGCCTGCCGGCGCGCTCGCGCCGAGGACGCGGCCGGCACGCTGGTCTACGCGGCGAGCGAGGCGCTGATCGCGGTCGCGGTGGTGCTCGCCCCCGCCGAGCCGCTGGCCCAGGCCCGGCGCGCCTTCCTGATCGGCATGGGCGCGCTCGCCGACGCGCTCGGCAGCCACGCGCCGCCCGACAAGCCGCTCGGCCTCGACTGGGCCGACACGCTGCGCTTCGACGGGGCGCGCCTCGGCGGCGGGCGCCTCGCCCCGCCGGAGGGCTGCCCCGAGGAGGCGGTTCCGGACTGGCTGGTCTTCTCGGCGATGCTGATCGCCGCGAAGCGCCACGCGGGCGATCCGGGCCACACGCCCGGCTCGACCTCGCTGGAAGAGGAGGCGTTTCCCCCCGGGATCGGCCCCGCCCTCGCCGAGAGCTTCGCCCAGTACCTGATGAAGGGGTTGTCCGTGCTGGAGGAGGACGGCTTCCAGGCCGCGGGCACGCGCTACCTCGCCTACCTGACGCCGCTGCCGGAGGCTCGGGCCGCCCTCGACGAGACCGGCGACGCGCTCGTCACCTCGGCGCGCGGCCTGAGCCGCCTGTCGCTGCGGGAGGCGCTGGCCGCACCGGCGTGGCTCGATCCCGCGACGGGAGCGCCCCGCCTGTGACCGGCCTGAAGCTGCCCCGGACCCTGCGCCTCGACGCCTCCGACACCCTGGTCTTCGCGCGGGCCGCCGAGCCCGGCGAGTGGGCGGTGACCGGCTCCTTCCTGTTCTTCGACGCCGATCCGAAAAAACTCACCCCCAAGGAGCGGGTCGCCTTCCGCTCAGGCTTCCTCGGCATCGCCTCCTTCGGCTTCTCGACCCTGGTGGTGGTGAGCGAGGCGAGCGAGGCGGAGCGCGACGCCGCCGTCGAGGCGCTGGCCGTGCAGATCCAAAGCCGCCTCGGCGCCCCGAGTCTGGACGACGCCCGGGCGGCGGCGCGGGAAGAGATCGCGGTCGCCGCCTCCCTGTGCCAGCCGCCGGTCAACACCGTGCTGGCGCTCCACCGCAGCCTGGAGGAGGGTGAGATCCGCGAGCAGTTCCGGCTGCTGCGCCCGCGCGAGGGGGCGGTGCCCGGCGCCGACCGGCAGCACGCCTACGCCCGCGCCTTCGACTTCTTCGAGAGCGACGAGCCCGAGGAGCACGTCGACCTCGTGGGGCTGATGGGGAGCCGATCGACGTGACGGAATTCTGGGTCTCCAGCGGCCACCATCTCGCCCGGCGCACCGAGGGCGGCGGGCTCGCCGTCACCGACGAGCTGCTGCTCGCCTACCTGGCGCGCGCCGAACTCGTGCCGCCGCCCGAGGCCTGCGCGGCCGAGCGCGCGCTGCATGCCGGGCTGATGGCCGCGCCGCGCCGGGCCGTCGCCGCCGCCGAGATCGCTGCCATCGCGGACGCGGATGCGCGCGAGAACTGGGAGGTGGTGCTCGCCTTCCGCGACCGGCTGCTGGCGGCGCGGTCGATCGAGGCGGCCTATCTTGACATCGTGCGGCGCGGAACGGGCGGCACCCCGGCGCTGTTCCTCAACCAGCTCGTCCACCTGATCCTGCGCAACGCGCTGGACGGCTGCGAGGACCCGTTCGTGCTGCGGGCGGGCGAACTCTTCTTCCGGCCCCAGATCGCCTCGACGGGGGAGGGCACGCTGCTGCTCGCGGATGCCGAGATTATCGCGATGGCCGAGGGGCTGGCGCAGCCCTCGCCCCTGGTGGCGATGCTCGGCCGCGAGCCGGTCAGCGACCTCGACGTGCTGACGGCGGACAACGCCTGGACCTACTGGAGCCGGTCCGACGCCTTCACGATGGCGCTCAACCTCGGCTCCGATCCGCGCAGCCGCGAGGGCCTGGCGCGGGTGATCGAGGCGTTCGTGCGCCATCTCCTGCACCGCGAGGTGCAGGTGACGCCCCGCGCCGGGATCGAGGACCGGGACTGGCGCTGGTTCGTGGGCCTCGACGCGGAGGCGACGCGGATCGGCAACGCCCTTTGGCGGGGCGAGGCGGTGGACGAGGACGCGCGCGCCCGGGTGCTGGCGCTGTTCACGCTCACCTTCGCCCAAGCCGACGGCGTCGATCCGCGGGTGGGCACGCATCCGGTCTACCTGCTCCTGGCGATGACGCCCGACCGGCGCGTGACGCTGAAGCCGCAGAACCTCGTCGCCGGGCTGCCGCTCCAGGGAGACGCCGCATGATCGCGCGGCAGTTCGAGATCGGCATCGTCGTCGCCAAGCGCCGGCTCAAGGGGCCGTGGGCGAGCCATGCGTGGCTGCCGGTCGCGGCGCTGCCGGGCATCCCCGGCACGGCGCCCTGGACCCGGCTGACGGTGGGCGAGGACGAGGAGACCTACTACGCGGGCTCCCACACGGTGGAGCTGCACCCGGCCGAGACCTCGCATTACGGCGACAACCTCGCCTCGGCCCAGCCCTCGCTCTGGGTCGCCCTGCGCGAGGTGGGGCCCGAGGCTTACGAGATCGCCGCCGTCACGGCCGACCCCTACGAAGGCGAGGCGCTGGCCGAGGGCATCGGCGAGATCGTGGAGGCGGTGGCGATGCCGCCCGAGATGCAGGCGTGGCTCGGCGCCTACTACGCCGCCCACCACGTCGAGCGTCCGTTCGAGAAGCGCAAGCGCGACCGGGCCGATCCCGAGGCCCTGGCCCGGCGCGCCCGGCGGGACGAGAGCCGATGAGCGGCGGCGACTTCCTGGCGCGCTGGTCGCGGCGCAAGCGCGAGGCGGCCCGGCCCGAGCCGGCCCCGACGGTCTCCCGGCCCGAGACCACGGCCGCGCCCGAGGCGGCGGCCACCACGGAGTTGCCCGCCGAGGACCTGTCCGCCGAGGACTTGGCGCGGCTGCCCGCCCTCGACGCGCTGACGGCCGAGACCGACCTGACGCAGTTCCTGCGCGAGGGCGTTCCCGCGGTTCTGCGCAACGCGGCGTTGCGGCGGATGTGGTCGCTCGATCCGGCGATCCGGGACTTCGTCAGCGAGGCCCGCGAATACGCCTGGGACTGGAACGTTCCGGGCGACGTACCCGGCAGCGGACCGCTCCTGTCGGGCGAGCGGGTCGAGGAGATGGTCGCGCGCATCCTCGGCGAGCCGGGGCCCGAAGCCCCACGGCATAGCGAGCGAGATAATCCCGACCAGACCAAAAAAGAACCAGACGAACTTCCGGATTCCCAGGTGCAATCAGCGCGGGCAGACGCCCCCGGCAGCGTCGTTCTGCCCGAGCCGACAGTCCTGCCGCTGCGGAACACTTCCGAGATCGGCGAGGTTCGGCGGCCCGAGCCGGCGGAAACGCCGCAGCCGGGCGCTAACCCCCTGCGGCAACGACGTCATGGCGGCGCGATTCCGATTTGACACGTTAAAAAGTAGCATTGCGGGGGGTGGACTTCCGTATAAGGTGGACGGTGCTAACGCGGCGATGCGACCGCGATGCGAGGGTGGAAATGCGTGCGGTCGGGTACGCGTGTGATGACCGAGCCCTGGGTGTGAGCGAGTTGGTGGCTGACGAGACGCCGATGGTCGACGAGATCGACGTGCTGCGCGCGCGCCAGTACGACCTTCTCGCAGCGGTGCTCGGCCGGCCGCCGAGCTTGGATCTCATCGCGGCGTTGCGCGGCCTGGAGGGGGGCGACAGCCCGCTCGGCCGCGCCCATGCGGCGCTCGCGCTCGCCGCCGCCGGGGCCGGCCTGCACGCGGTCGACCGCGACTATTTCGACCTCTTCATCGGGGTCGGCCGCGGCAAGATCCTGCCCTACGCCTCCTACTACCTGACCGGCTTCCTCAACGAGCGTCCGCTGGCGCGGGTGCGGGAGGACCTGATGGCCCTCGGCATCGAGCGCGACCCGGGCTTGAGCGAGCCGGAGGATCACATCGCGATCCTGTTCGACGTGATGGCGGGGCTCGCAGCCGGCCGCTTCCCGGCGCCGGAAGGCGGCGAGCGGCACTTCTTCGACCGGCACCTCAAGCCCTGGGCGGGCCGGCTGTTTTCCGACGTCGAGGCGTCCGCCGCGACACCCTTCTACCGCGCGGTGGGCGCCCTCGGGCGCACCTTCGTGAGGATCGAGACCGAAGCCTTCGCGATGGACGCCTGAGGGCGCGGCGAGAGGCATGATGCAAGGATCCAGGAGAGCGAGGATGCCACAGGACAGGAAGGACCAAGTCGGTCGGCGGCAATTCTTTCGCGCGCTCGGCGGGGGCACCGTCGCGGCGGCAGGGGTCCTCGTGTCGCCGCTCTCCACCACCGAGGCCCAGGCCTACGACCCGGGCTCGGCCGAGACCAAGGCCCGCTATCGCGAGAGCGACCACGTGAAGGCCTTTTACCGCACCAACGGCTACGAGACGCTGAAGAAGTGAGATCGCCATGCTGACCAAGCGCAAGAGCGGCGAGGCGAGCCGCGCGAAGCATCAGGCGGTCGTGGCCGGCCTGCCCCAGACCCTCGACCGGCGCAGCTTCCTGCGGCGATCCGGCCTCGTGGCGGGCGGGCTCGCTGCGGCGGGCTCGCTGCGGCTCGGCGCGGTGCGCGAGGCGCGGGCCGCGGGTTCCTCCGCGATCGGCCCCGAGACGGTGATCCGCAAGAACATCTGCACCCACTGCTCGGTGGGCTGCACGGTGACGGCCGAGGTCGTCAACGGCGTCTGGGTCGGCCAGGAACCGTCCTGGGCGAGCCCGATCAACCGCGGCACCCACTGCGCCAAGGGCGCGGCCATCCGCGAGCTGGTGCACGGCGAGCGGCGCCTCAAGTACCCGATGAAGCTCGTCAACGGGGAATGGCAGCGAATCTCCTGGGACCAGGCGATCGACGAGATCGGCGAGAAGCTGAAGGTCATCCGCGAGAAGAACGGCGCCGACTCGGTCTACTGGCTCGGCTCGGCCAAGTTCACCAACGAGGCGGCCTACCTTTTTCGCAAGCTCGGCGCCTTCTGGGGCACCAACAACGTCGACCATCAGGCCCGCATCTGCCATTCCACCACGGTGGCGGGCGTCGCCAACACCTGGGGCTACGGCGCCCAGACCAATTCCTACAACGACATCCGCAACGCCAAGACGATGATCATCCTCGGCGGCAACCCCGCCGAGGCGCATCCGATCTCGATGCAGCACGTGCTGTCGGGCAAGGAGATCAACCGCGCCAATCTGATCGTCATCGATCCGCGCTTCACCCGTACGGCCGCCCACGCCACCGAGTACGTGCGCCTGCGCTCGGGCACTGATATCCCGGTGATCTGGGGCATCCTCTGGCACATCTTCGAGAATGGCTGGGAGGATCGCGAGTTCATCAAGAGCCGCGTCTACGCGATGGAGGACGTCCGCAAGGAGGTCGCCAAGTGGACGCCCGACGAGGTGGAGCGCGTCTCGGGCGTGCCGGGCGCGCAGCTCCGGCGCGTGGCCGAGCTCTTCGCCAAGGAAAAACCCGCCACCCTGATCTGGTGCATGGGCGTGACCCAGCACACGGTGGGCACCGCCAACGTGCGGGCGCTGTGCATCCTGTGCCTGGCCACCGGCAACGTCGGCAAGCCGGGCACGGGCGCCAACATCTTCCGCGGCCACACCAACGTGCAGGGCGCCACCGACCTCGGCCTCGATGTGACGTCGCTGCCGCTCTACTACGGGCTCGTCGAGGGCGGCTGGAAGCACTGGGCGCGGGTCTGGGAGGTCGAGTACGAGTGGCTGCAGTCGCGCTTCGATGAGGTGCCGTCGGTGGGCGGGCGCAAGGCGCGCTCGCGCAAGGAGAACATGGAGACCCCCGGTCTCACCTCCACCCGCTGGTTCGACGCCGTCACCCTGCCGGCCGACCAGATCGACCAGCGCTCGATCATCAAGGCCATGATGGTGTTCGGCCACGGCGGCAACACCGTCACGCGCCTGCCCGAGGCGGTGAAGGGCATGAACGCCCTCGACCTGCTGGTGGTGGCGGATCCGCACCCGACCACCTTCGCGGCGATGGATGCGCGGCGCGACAACACCTACCTGCTGCCGATCTGCACCTCGCTGGAGATGGACGGCTCGCGCACCGCCTCGAACCGCTCGCTCCAGTGGGGCGAGGAGATCGTGAAGCCGGCCTTCGAGTCGAAGACCGACTACGAGGTGATTTACCGGCTCGCCGCCAAGCTCGGCTTCGCCGACCGGATGTTCAAGAACACCAAGCTGAAGGACGGCGTCCCGGAGGCCGAGGACCTGCTGCGGGAGATCAACCGCGGCGGCTGGTCGACGGGCTATTGCGGCCAGAGCCCCGAGCGGCTCAAGGCGCACATGAAGAACCAGCACAAGTTCGACCTCGTGACGCTGCGCGCGCCCAAGGACGACCCGGAGGTGGGCGGCGACTATTACGGTCTGCCCTGGCCCTGCTGGGGCAAGCCGGAGATCCGCCATCCCGGCAGCCACCTCCTCTACAACACCAACCTGCACGTGAAGGACGGCGGCGGCACCTTCCGGGCGCGGTTCGGCACCGAGCGCAACGGCCAGACGCTGCTGGCCGAGGATTCCTTCTCGCTCGGCTCCGACCTGACGGACGGCTACCCCGAATTCACCATGGGGGTGTTCAAGAAGCTCGGCTGGGACAAGGACCTGACCGCCGAGGAGATGGCGGTCATCACCCGCATCGGCGGCAACACCGTCGACGCCGTGAGCTGGGCCACCGACCTCTCGGGCGGCATCCAGCGGGTCTGCCTGGAGCACGGGGTGAGCCCGTTCGGGAACGGCAAGGCGCGGGCGAATGCCTGGAACCTGCCCGACCCGGTGCCGGTGCATCGCGAGCCGATCTACTCGCCGCGCACCGACCTGATCGCCAAGTACCCGACGCGGCCCGACGAGCGCCAGCTGCGCATGCCGAACCTCGGCTTCTCGGTGCAGAAGGCGGTGGTCGACAAGGGCATCGCCAAGGACTTCCCGATCATCCTCTCGTCCGGCCGTCTCGTGGAATACGAGGGCGGCGGCGAGGAGACGCGCTCGAACCCGTGGCTGGCCGAGCTCCAGCAGGACATGTTCGTGGAGATCAACACCCAGGACGCGGCCGAGCGCGGCATCAAGGACGGGCAGTTCGTCTGGGTGCTGGGGCCGGAGAACAGCGCCAAGACCAAGGTGAAGGCGCTGGTCACCGAGCGCGTGGCGAAGGGCGTCGCCTGGATGCCGTTCCACTTCTCCGGCTGGTACCAGGGTCAGGACATGCGGGCCTACTACCCGAAGGGCACCGACCCGGTGGTGCTCGGCGAGAGCGTCAACACCGTCACGACCTACGGCTTCGATCCCGTCACGGGCATGCAGGAGACCAAGGTCACCCTCTGCCAGATCCGTGCGGCCTAAGGGAAGAAAGCCTTCGCCATGGCTCGAATGAAGTTCCTCTGCGACGCCGACCGCTGCATCGAGTGCAACGCCTGCGTCACCGCCTGCAAGAACGAGCACGAGGTGCCGTGGGGCATCAACCGGCGCCGCGTCATCACCCTCAACGACGGCAAGCCGGGCGAGCGCTCGGTGTCGATGGCCTGCATGCACTGCACGGACGCGCCCTGCGCGGCCGTGTGCCCGGTGAACTGCTTCTACACCACGGCGGACGCCGTGGTGCTGCACTCCAAGGACCTGTGCATCGGCTGCGGCTACTGCTTCTACGCCTGCCCGTTCGGCGCCCCGCAATACCCGCGGGTCGGCAATTTCGGCTCGCGCGGCAAGATGGACAAGTGCACCTACTGCTCGGGCGGGCCCGAGGCCGATCTCTCGACCATCGAGTACGAGAAGTACGGCTCGAACCGCCTGGCCGAGGGCAAGCTGCCGCTCTGCGCCGAGATGTGCTCGACCAAGGCCCTGCTCGCCGGGGACGGCGAGATGATCGCCCAGATCTACAAGGAGCGGGTGATCAAGCGCGGCTACGGCTCGGGCGCCTGGGGCTGGAAGACGGCCTACCGCGAGACCATCGCGATCTGACGATGTCTGATAAGGAACGCGCCATGCGCCAGCCGTCGCATCTCGGGACCCTCGCGATGGCCGCCCTCGTCTGGGCGTCCGTCGGCCTGACCCAGCCGGCCCACGCGGTGAACGCGCCGGACGGCGCGCCCAACCCCACCGCCTCCTCGGTGAACGAGGATCTGCTGTTTCGCCAAGCGCCCACCATCGGCGGACGCGTCTCGATTCCGGACGCCAAGGCGGCCAACCTGATCCAGCCGCAGGGCCGCGAATGGCGCGCCTTCCGCGAATCGTGGCTGCCCTGGATCGGCGGGCTCGCGATCCTCGGCATGATCGCGGCGCTCGCGCTGTTCTACTTCACGCGCGGGCGCATCCGCCTGGATCACGCCGAGGAATCCGGGCGCAAGCTCCTGCGCTTCAACGGCTTCGAGCGGTTCACCCACTGGATGACCGCGACCTGCTTCATCGTGCTCGGGCTCTCGGGCCTCAACTACATCTTCGGCAAGCGGCTGCTGATGCCGCTGATCGGGCCCGACGCCTTCGCGGCCCTGTCGCAATGGGCCAAGTACGCCCACGTCTATCTCGCCTGGCCGTTCATGCTCGGCGTGGTGTTCATGCTGGTGGTGTGGGTCCGCGACAACATCCCCAACCGCATCGACGTGCAGTGGATCCGCCAGGGCGGCGGCTTCCTCGGCGACGAGCACCCGCACGCGGAGCGCTTCAACGCCGGCCAGAAGGTGGTGTTCTGGATGGTGATCGGCTTCGGCTTCGCCATGGGCGCCACCGGGCTGATGATGCTGTTTCCCTTCGCGGCGACCGACATCAACGGGATGCAGATCGTGCAGGGCGTGCATGCCCTGATCGGCGTGGTGTTCATCGCGGCGATCCTCGCCCACATCTACATCGGCAGCCTCGGCATGGAGGGGGCCTACGACGCCATGGGCAGCGGCGAGGTCGATCTGGCCTGGGCGAAGGTGCACCACGACCTGTGGGTGAAGGAGCAGCTGGCCAAGACCGCGAGCGGGCCGCAGCTCGGCCGCGGTCAGGTGCCGGCGGAATGAGGCAGGGCCGGTCGTCCGGCAGGAGGGTGTGAGATGAAAGCCTTCGCGGTGGCCGTCGTGGTGGCCGTGGCGCTCGCTGTGGGCGCGTCGTACCTCCTCAGCGCGAACCAGCAATACGCCTACGAGGCCTTCTCGACCTCGGGCGCCCGGGTCTCGCATCCCGGCACCAACCTCGTCGGCCCGCGCTGGACCGGCGACGTCAAGGAGGCGGCGGACGGCCACAAGGGCACGGCCGGCTCGTGAGCCCCGTTGACTCCGCCAGGGAGATGATCATGGTCATATCGGTGCGCGCCGCGCTCGCGGCGGCAGCCTTCCTTCTGCCGGCCGCCGCCCTGGCGCAGCAGCCGGGCGAGCCCGCTCCCCGCGGCATTCCGGCGGATCTCTGCCGGGAACTCGTCGCCTTCGTGCGCCCGCCCGCGCCGCCGCAGCCCGCCGCGCCGCCCCCGCAGCAGGCGGTCGCCGTGCAGGCGCCGCAGGGCGGCCAGGCGCAGCTGCCCTCGGCCGGGGCAGGGGAGACGCAGCAGAAATCGGGCCTCAGCGGCCCCGTGGCCCAGACCGGTCCCGGCGCGCCGGGACCCCAGGGGCAGGCCCAGGCCGCCGCCCCCTCGGGCGCCGCGGCCCCGCCCGCGGCGGGCAAGCCGACGCCCGCGATGATCGAGCAGGTGGACGCCGCGGCGGCCACCCGGGACGTGAAGGCCTGCCGCGCCGCCGCCCGGCAGATGCGCGCGGCCGGCGTGGTGATGCCCGCCCCGCTCCTCGCGCTCGCGGCCCTCGATCCGAAGTTCTTCCCCCCCGCCCAGTAGCGGCCGGGGCCTCTCACTCCGGCGTGAGCTCCCGACGCCGCCGCTCCATCGCCGCCTCGATCTCCGCGGCGGTGAAGCGCGGTGTGATGTGCTGCGGGCAGTTCCAATCGAAGCCGGCGACGCGCAGGAGCGCCACCCGCTCGACGCGGCCGCGGTAGAGCCCCGGATTCGTCGCGGCGGCGAGGTCGGGACGCTCGGCCGCGTCGTGCATCGCCAGTCGGCCGATCAGCTTGAGCCGGTGGCGGGCCGCGTAATCCATGAAGAACAGCGAGACCCGGTCGTCGGCCGAGACGTTGCCGAGGGAGATGTACTGGCGGTTGCCGGCGAACTCGGCCCAGGCGAGGGTGTCGGGATCGAGCACCCGCACGAAGCCGGGCGGCCCGCCGCGGTGCTGGATGTAAGGCCAGCCCGTCTCGGTCACGCTCGCGAGATAGAAGCTGTCCCGCGCGGCCAGGAACTCGGCCTCGGGCACGCCGAGATGGGCGTCCGCCGGCACCTCGTCCGGGTGGGCGTGCATCCGCGCGAAAGGCGAGCCCAGGCGCTCCTGCTGCGCCCGGACCGCGGGGGTGAACAGGGTGTCGAGGAAGCGGTGCATGGCGGTGATCCGGGTCCGGTCGCGCGTGCCGCACGGATCGTCCAGACGTAGTCCGCCGCGGCCCGGACCGGAATGGCCGCATCCGGACGGACACTCTTGCGCGAATCGGAACGATCGAGGACCGGATGGCTCCTCGCCGCGGCGCGGCGGGTGCGCCGAGTACGGGGGGCGACCGGGCGCTGCGCCCGAGCACGGCCTGCGCGCCTCGCCCCGCCGCTCAGAGCTTGCCGAGCATCGGGAAGTCGACCGAGAGGCTCGATACCGGCGTGACCGGCGTCTCGCGCTTGCGCGGCCGGCCGTTGAGCACCTGCTTCAGCTTGGTCTTGAGCAGGGCGAGGTCGAAGGGCTTGAGGATGAAGGCGTCGGCCCCCGCGAGGTGCGCGAGGTTGATGTCCTCGAAGCTGAACGAGGTCTCGGTGAGGATGAAGGGCGTGTTCATCAGCGCGTCGTCGGCCCGGATCTCGCGCAGGAGCTGGATGCCGTCCATCGGCTCCATGTCGAGATCGGCGATCACGAGCCCGTACTTGCGCTCCCGTAGCCGCTCCAGCGCCAGCGGCCCGTCCGACACGCCGTCCACCTCCGGGAATCCGAGACGGTTCATCAGTTCGGTAACGAGGCGAAGCAGCTTCACCTGATCGTCAACGATGAGGATCGGAGGCACGTCGTTCATGGAGCTCGACCGGACCGGGTTTCGAGGCGCTGCCCCGGAGGGAGAGCAGCGGAGTGAGTGTCATGCGACACCAAAAACATTGAGGAATGGCTACGCGGCGCGGATCTAACAGGTGAGGCCGGCCCGCGAATGCGCGCGAGGTCAGACGAAGAGATGATCGATACCCTGCTTGGCCATCGTGTCGGCCTGCAGGGCCCGCGCGAGACCGTAGATGATCGCGGCCTTCGGGGTGCCGCGCTGCAGCATCGGCTGCAGATTCGCCTTCTGGAACAGCGCCTCGCTGGCGGGCGTGCGCTGCGCCGTGTTGAAGGAGGTCATGAACTCGCGCTTCACAATCTCGCGCCATTCCACGATCTGGACGTCGCGGTGGCGCCGGTCGTTGGCGATGCGCGCGAAGGTGTCCTGGACCGAGGAGCGCTCGCCCTCCAGGACCTGCAGGAAGTAGCCCTGCTCCACGATCATGAAGCTGGTGATGACCGAGAACTCGTTGCGCTTCTGCGCCTGGCGGGCGATCTCGGCGAGTTCGCGCGCGCGGGCCGTCGCGTCGGCGGAGAGAAGCGCCCGCGAGAAATAGATCAGATGGATGAGGCTGTTCCGTTTGTTGCGCATCGCCCCCTCCCGGCGCGGGTCCACCGCCCCTGATACGGGCTCGCACTCAACAGCGCGTAAACGGCATGCCTCGATCCCGCCGCATCGCGGGAGGGCGGCAGCTTTTGCCGGCTCGCACGGGCGGCCCGGCAGTTCGTGCCGCGCATCCGCCTCAGAGCCGCAATGCCATCAACGACTTAGGCGTGGCACCGGGCTTGCGGCAGGGCTTCCGGCTCGAGCTTCGGAACCGTCACGATGGACATCTTCAACGCGCTGCAGACCGCCGTCACCGGCCTCAGGGCTCAGGCGTTCTCGCTCGACAACATCTCGGGCAACATCGCCAACTCCCAGACCACCGGCTACAAGCGGATCGACACGAGCTTCGTCGATCTCGTCGCCGACGAGCCGGTCAAGAAGCAGACCAGCGGGTCGGTGGGTGCCTTCTCGCAGCTCACCAACACCATCCAGGGCAACCTGACGGCGACCGGCGTCTCCACCAACATGGGGCTCAACGGGGACGGGTTCTTCGTGGTGCGGACCGCCACGACGGATGCGGCCAACCAGCGCGGCTTCACGGGCGGCGACCTCTACACCCGCCGGGGCGACTTCGCGGTCGACAAGGACGGCTACCTCGTCAACGGCGCCGGCTCCTACCTCGTGGGCCAGAGCCTCGACCCGGCGACCGGGCAGGCGACGAGCGGGGGCGTCATCCAGATCCCGAACCAGACGTTGCCGGCCCGCGCGACGACGGCCATCTCCTACGCGGCCAACCTGCCGAGCACGCCCTCGACAAGCGGCGCCTCGACGCTGGCGGCGCTGCCCGGGGGCGACGTGCGGGTGACGAGCGGCACCGCGACCGGCACCCTGACGGTCGCCAGCGCCGACACCTCGACCTTCCTCGGATCGAGCGTCTCGGGCGGCTCGCTCACCACCTATTCGTCCACCGGCTCGCCCGTGAACCTGCAGCTGCGCTGGGCCAAGGTCGCCGATGCCGACACGGCCGCCAGCACGCCCGACACCTGGAACCTGTTCTACGCCTCGCAGAACGGCGACACCTCCGCCGCCTCGACCTGGCGGAACGCCGGCACCGCCTTCACCTTCAACGGCAACGGCCAGCTCACCTCGCCCGTCGGCGGCTCGCTGCCGATCCCGAACCTGACCGTGGACGGCACCAATCTCGGCACCGTCAGCCTGAACTTCGGCGCGGGCGGCCTGACCCAGTACGGCGCCGCGAACGGGCAGGTGAAGACCGACACGCTGCAGCAGAACGGCTACGCGGCGGGCAGCCTCAACTCGCTCGCGGTGACGAGCGACGGCAAGCTTACCGGCACCTACTCGAACGGCAACAGCCTCGCGCTGGCGCAGATCGGCATCGTGCGGTTCAACGCGCCCGATGCGCTCAAGCCCGATTCCTACGGCAACTACGCCCGCACCTTCGAATCCGGGGAGGCGCTGACCGGCCTCAACGGCACCACGGTGGTCGGCGGCAACGTCGAGCAATCGAACACCGACACGGCCAACGAGTTCTCGAAGCTCATCATCACCCAGCAGGCCTACTCGGCCAACACCCGGGTGATGTCGACCGCCCAGCAGATGATGTCCGACCTCATCAACATCATCCGCTGAACCTGTCCCGGATCGGTCGCAATCCGCGCGATCAGCGAGACGAAGAAGCAACCCCGACGCGCCATGATGCGGCCGGGCGGGGGCGAGGACGGGTGCGATGACCTTCAACGCGCTGAGCACGGCGACCGCGGGCCTGCAGGTGACGCAGGCCCAGGTCGGCATCGTCTCCCAGAACATCGCCAACGCGGGCACGGCGGGCTACGTCAAGCGCACCCTCACGCCCGTCACCCAGTCGGGCAATGCGGGGGTCGCCACCGGCACGGTCAACCGGGTGCTCGATGCGGCGGCGCAGAAGCAGCTGCGCCTGGAGACCTCGGGCGCCGCCTACACCGACCTCGTCGCCGGCATCACGAAACAGATCGATGCTCTCTACGGCACGCCGGGCAGCGAGGCCTCGCTCGACGGCGCGGTCAACGCCTTCACCCGCTCGCTCCAGACGCTCGCCGCCAACCCGACGGCGGCCACCAACCGCACGGCCGTCGTCAGCGACGCCTCGCGCCTGACGAGCCGGATCGCCGGGATCGCGCAGGGCGTGCAGGATCTGCGCGGCGGCCTCGAAGCCCAGCTCGCCAGCGACGTCTCGGCGGCCAACACCCTGCTCAAGGAGATCGCCGCCCTCAACGTGAAGATCGTCGGCGCCACGGGCAGCGTCGGCAGCGCGGCGACCGGCGCGGAGCTCCTCGACCAGCGCGACCAGCGCATCACCCAGCTCGCCCAGTACATGGACGTGCAGACGAATGCGGCGAGCGACGGCTCGGTGTCGGTGCTGACGAGTTCCGGCGTCACCCTGGTGGATCACGGCTCGGCCACGCAGCTGAGCTTCGACGCGCGCAGCCAGCTCGGCCCCGCGGCGATCTACTCCACCGACCCGGCCGCGCGCGGCGTCGGCACCGTGACGGCGACGACGCCCGCCGGGACCCGCATCGACCTGATCGCCGACCAGGCGATCCGCTCGGGCTCGATCGCCGCCGGCATCGGCCTGCGGGACGACACCCTGGCCCAGGCCCAGCGCCAGCTCGACGACCTCGCGGCCGGGCTCGCCCGGGCGCTGAGCGACCGCGGCGTGGCCGGCACCGCGGCGAGCGGCGCGGGCGGCAGCGGCTTCGACATCGACCTCACCGGCCTCCAGGCCGGCAACGCCGTCACGCTCGGCGTGCAGACCGCCTCGGGCCCGCGCAACGTCCTCCTGGTGCCGACCACCGGCGACGCCCCGGCGACGATCGATCCGGCCCTCACCGACGACCCGACCGCCCTCGTGGTGACCTTCGACATCTCGGGCGGTCCCGCCAGCTTCGCCGGCCGCATCGGCGCCGCGCTGGGGCCGGGCTTCACGGTGAGCGCGGTCGCGGGCGGTGCCGGCGCGGTGCGCATCCTGTCGGGCGGCGTCACGCTCACGGGCGCCTCCGCGTCGATCACCGTGCCGACGAGTCCCTCCGACACCCGCAGCGGCAGCCTGGAGCTGCCGCTCTTCGTCGATTCAGGGTTCGCCAACGGCGTCTACACCGGCTCGTTCGAGGGCGGCTCGCACCTCACCGGTCTCGCCCAGCGCCTGGTGGTGAATCCGCGGATCAGCGCCGACACCTCGGCCCTCGTGACCTACCAGGACGGCACCCCGTCCGGCGACGCCACGCGGCCGCAATTCCTCTACGACGCGCTCACGGGCGCCAAGCGCACTTTTTCGGCGGCAAGCGGGATCGGCGGCGTCAGCGCGCCCTTCAGCGCCAGCGTCCAGTCCTTCGCGCAGGCGATCATCGACGCGCAGGGCGCCGCGGCGGCCCAGGCCCAGCAGCTCGACGAGGGCCAGCAGATCGCGCTCTCGACCGCGCAGAGCCGCTTCGCCGAACAGTCCGGCGTGAGCATCGACGAAGAGATGTCCAAGCTGATCCAGCTCCAATCCGCCTACAGCGCCAACGCCCGGGTGCTGACCGCGGCCAAGGAGATGCTCGACACCCTGATGCGGATCTGAGCCGATGACCATCGCCCCCTACGCGGCCGGCACCGCCGCGAGCGACCTCAACACCCGCCGCCTGCTCGGCCTCAAGGGCCAGCTCGACGGCCTCTCGACACAGCTCGCCACGGGCCGCGTCTCCGAGACCTATGGCGGCCTCGGCGCCGGCCGCGCCACCAGCCTCAGCGCCCGCGCCCAGATCAGCGCGCTCGACGGCTACGACGCGGCGATCGAGGCCGGCACGACGCGCCTCAAGCTCGCCAGCGCCAGCATCCAGCAGGCGGCGAGCCTCGCCTCGCAGACCTGGAGCGAGATCGGCAACACCGTCGCCTCCTCGGGAGCGAGCGCGCGCGCCAGCCTGCAGAACATCGCGACGGGGCGGCTCGGCGGGATGCTGGACGCCCTCAACCAGAGCGCGGCCGACCAGTACATCTTCGGCGGGCGCGAGACCGACCGCCCGCCGGTCGAGACCGTGACCCGGATCCTGAACGGCGATCCGGCGACGGGCAGCGACGGGGTCGGGGCGGTCATCGCCGAGCGCGGCCGGGCGGATCTCGGCACCGCCAGCCCCGCGACGGGCCGCCTCGCGCTCTCCCGCGCGGCGAACGTCGTGACCCTGTCGGAGAGCGCGGACCCGTCCGTGCGGACGAATTTCGGCTTCACGATCACCGGGGCGGCGAGTTCGAACCCGGCCGCGCTGACGGCGTTGCCGGTCCCCGGCACCGCGCCGGCCTTCGCGGCGGCCTTCGCCAGCCAGCCCCGGGACGGCGACCTCGTTCGCGTGACCGTGCAGAACCCCGACGGCAGCCAGGGCTTCGTCGACCTCATGGCGCGCACCGCACCCGCGGCGGGCGCGACCGGCACCTTCCGGATCGGCGCGAGCGCGGCGGAGAGCGCGGACAACCTCGAAGCGGCGCTGGCCGGGCGCGTCCCGGTCGGCGTCCAGAGCGCGACGCCGCCCGGCGCCTCCGCCGCCCTCACGGGCGGCACGCCGGCGAGCGTCGCGGTCACGGTCGCCGACCAGCCCCGGGTCGGGGACACGGTGCGCATCACGCTCGGCCTGCGCGACGGGACGAGCCGCACGCTGACGCTCACGGCCGCCGCTCCCGGCACCGCCGCGACCGGCAGCTTCGCGCTCGGGACCACCGTGGCGGAGACCACGGCCAACCTCTCGGCCGCCCTGTCGGGCGCCCTCGACACCGCCGCGCAGACGGATCTCGCGGCGAGTTCCGCCGCGCGGGCGGCGTCGGACTTCTTCGCCGGATCGGGCTCGCCGGGCCTCAGCCCCCGGCGCGTCGTCCTCGACGCCACCGGCCAGGCCGCCGGCTACGCGGCCGATCCGTCCGGCCGCACGCTGATCTGGTACAAGGGCGACGACACCGCGCCCGACGCCCGCCGCACGGCCACGCTCCAGGTCTCGTCGGGCGAGGCGGTGGCGGTCGGCGTGCAGGCCAACGAGCCGGCCCTGCGCGACGCGCTCGCCGGCATCGCCGTGCTGGCGAGCGTCACCTTCACCAGTTCCGATCGCGACAACGCCCGCTTCGGCGCCTTCGCGGATCGCCTCAAGACCCTGGTCAAGCCGCCGGAGGGCCGGCAATCCATCGAGGAGATCAGCACCGAGCTGAGCCTCGCGGCGAGCCGGATCGAGAGCCAGAAGAGCCACAACGGCGCCACCCGGGAGGTGCTTCAGGACGCGATCGGCGAGATCGAGGACGCGAACGTGGAGGAGGTGGCGGCCAAGCTCCTCACCCTCCAGACCCAGCTCCAGGCGAGCTACCAGACCACCTCGATGCTCTCTAAGATGTCGCTGGTGAACTATCTCTGACGCCGCGGGGCGGGCGCGCCGGCTCTCCTCGCGCGGCATCCCTTCAGGGCGGAGCACGGGACAAAGCCGTTGCACACGGCCCCGTTGTGCGGTGGGACAGGTCCGCGCCGATCCTCCACCCTTTCCCGGACGACTGAAGCGTCAGCGGAAGGAGATCCGGGATCCGGCGCAAGACGTCGCGAAGCGTCCGCCTGTCTGCAACGGTGCAAAAGCAGAGCCGCTGCGCGGCATGTCCTCTGCTAGATCCCGGATCTCCTTCCACTTCGTTTCAGTCGTCCGGGAAAGGGGTGCGTGTGACTATATTGCTCACGCAGTCTGATCCTGAGATGTCTACGAAGGGGCTCGCAGAACGCCCCTTCAAGGCCTCCGACAGGCCTGCGACTCCCAGCCACCACGCCGTCGACCGTGCTGGTGGAACGGACGCCGTGCACGGTCTCCGACGGGCTTGCATTGTCCGCCACGAACCGGCCTCCACTTCATCGGACGAGCCGTCGGACGGGACGGGAGGGATCGCGGTGTCGCACAGAATCATCGGCCTGCTCGGCGGCATGAGCTGGGAGAGCTCGGCCGTGTACTACCGCCTCGTCAACGAGGCGGTGCGCGACCGGCTGGGCGGGTACCATTCCGCGCGCTGCCTGATGTGGTCCTTCGACTTCGCCGAGATCGAGGCCCTGCAGCACGCGGACCGCTGGGACCTCGCCGCGGCGGCGATGATCGAGGCGGCGCGGCGCCTGGAGCGCGGCGGCGCCGACCTCCTGGTGATCTGCACCAACACGATGCATCGCCTCGCCGACGAGGTTCAGGCCGCCGTCGCCCTGCCGCTCCTGCACATCGCCGACCCCACCGCCGCGCGCATCCGGGCGAGCGGCCGGCGGGTGATCGGCCTCCTCGGCACCGCCTTCACGATGGAGCAGGATTTCTACAAGGGCCGCTTGGCCGCCCGACACGGGCTGGAGGTGCTGGTGCCCGACGCGGAGGACCGCGCCCTCGTCCACCGGGTGATCTACGAGGAGCTGGTGCAGGGGCGCGTCCTGCCAGCCTCGCGCGAGGCCTACCGGGCGGTGATTGCCCGGCTGGTGGCGCGCGGCGCCGAGGTCGTCATCCTGGGCTGCACGGAGATCATGCTGCTGGTGCGCCCCGAGGACAGCGCCGTGCCGCTCTTCGACACCACTGCGATCCACGCCGAGGCGGCGGTGGCCTGGGCGCTCTCCGGCGGCGCGCCGCAGGCGGACGCGTGACTGCGCCCCGCCCGGATCCCTGCTACACCACCAGCATGGCGCGGGAGCGGGCGATGGCGGGCGGATCGATCGGAGCGCGGTGTCTCGGGGCATGGCTCGCCGTGCTGGCGGGACCGGCCGCCGCCCTCGACCTCGACCTGCCGCGCATCCCCGCGCCCTGCGCCGCTCAAGGGCCGGGCTTTGCCGCGCTCGGCGGCACGCAGACCTGCCTGCGCATCGGCGGGCGGGTGCGGGCGGAGGCCGGCACCGCGCCGCGCCGCCCCGGCCGCGAGGCCCCGTCGCCGGTGGGGGCCTCCGGGCGCCTGTCGATCGACGCCCGCACCCCGACCGAACTCGGCCCGGTGCGGACCTTCATCCGCCTGCACGGCGGCTCGACCGAGCGCTAAGCAGACTTGCGTTGGCAGGCCAACGCTTCGTCCGCTTAGCTTCTTGTTTGGCCGCAGGTTTTTATCGCAAAACCGGCGGCCACTTTTGCGAAACCTGCTTAGCCCCGCGGCCTCAGAGGCTGCGCGAGAGGACGAGCGGCGTCGCGCGGACCGCGCCGTAGGGCGAGGCCGCCGGCCGCTGGCCGCCATAGACCTGCGGCTGCGCCGCGCGGGCGAGGTCGGCCGAGAGCGACTTCATCAGGCTCTCGGAGACGCTGCGGGCCGTCGCCAGCACGATCTGGTTGGTCTCGACCGCCGCGGCGAAGCGGCGGTGGGCCTCCCGCAGGTCGGCGATGCCGCCGGGGCTGAGGCGGGCCAGCGCCACCGCGTTGGCCTTCACGGCCTCCAGCCCCTGCATGTAGGCGGACGAGAGGGCGGCCTTGCGCTCCTCCTCGGCCAAGCCCTCGCGCAGGCGCCCGGCGCGGACATGGGCGCTCTCGCGGTCGAGGATCCCGGCGAGGTCGCGCATCTGCCCCAGGGTGTCGGCGATCAGGCGGTCGGCGGTGGCGCGGTCGGCCACCCGCACGGGCTCAGGCCGCGGCGCCACGGGCCGCCTCCTGCATCCGCAGCATCTCGCGCATCACTTGGTCGCCGATACCGACGCCGCCGCTCTTCACGATACTGCCCGCGTATTCCTTGTTGAGCATCGAGCGGTAGACGCCCCCGCCGGTGCCGTTCTCGCCGAGCGGCCCCTCGGTGCCGGACCCGCCGTTCAGGGTGTTGAGGGTGTGCTCCAGGAACATCGATTCGAAGTCCTGGGCGGTCTTCCTGACCTTGGTCTGGGACGAGGCCGCGGGGCTGAGCGCCGCGCCGACCGTGCCGGCGAGCGCCTTGCCGGCGGCGAGCGCGGCGGTGGCCGCGAAGGGGGCGAGGGCAACCATCGTGCTGGTTCTCCGTGCGGGAAAAGGGGCGGGGAGGGCCGTCACATCACCTCGATGTCGGCCTGGAGGGCGCCCGCGGCCTTGATGGCCTGCAGGATCGAGATCAGGTCGCGCGGGCCGACGCCGAGGGCGTTGAGCCCGTCGACGAGTTCGCGCAGGCTCACCCCCTCACGCACCAGGGCGAGCTTGTTGCGGTCGCCGGTATCGACCTTCACGGCGGTGCGCGGCACCACCACGGTCTCGCCGCCCGACAGGGGCTCGGGCTGGCTCACCTGCGGCTGCTCGGTGATGGTGACGGTCAGGTTGCCCTGCGCCACCGCCACGGTGGAGACGCGCACGTCGCGCCCCATCACGATGATGCCGGAGCGCTCGTCGATGATGACCCGCGCGGTCTGGTCGGGCTCGACCTTGAGCTGCTCGACCTCGGTGAGGAGCCGGATCATGTTGCCCTGGTAGCGGACGGGCACCTGCAGGGTGACGGTCGAGGGATCGGTGGGCTCGGCGGTGTCGGCGCCCATGAAATCGTTGATCGCCGAGGCGATCCGCTTCGAGGTGGTGAGGTCGGGGTTGCGCAGCGACAGGCGCAGGCTGCGCTGCTGGTTGAGCTTGAACTCCACCTCGCGCTCGATCATGGCGCCGTTGGCGATGCGCCCGTTGGTCGGCACGCCGCGGGTGATCTTGGCGGCGTCGCCCTCGGCTTGGAACCCCGCGATGGCGAGCGAGCCCTGCGCCAGCGCGTAGACCTCCCCGTCCGCACCGAGCAGCGGCGTGACGAGGAGCGTGCCGCCCTGCAGCGACTTGGCGTCGCCGAGCGACGAGACGGTGACGTCGATGCGGGTGCCCTGCGTGGCGAAGGGCGGCAGGCTCGCCGTCACCATCACGGCCGCGAGGTTGGCGGTTCGCATCGTCGCCCCGCGGGTATTGACGCCGAGCCGCTCCAGCATCGCCTGCACGGATTGCCGGGTGAAGGGCACGTTGTTGAGCGTGTCGCCGGTGCCGTTGAGGCCCACCACGATGCCGTAGCCGACGAGCTGGTTGGGGCGCACCCCCTCGATCGTCGCGAGGTCCTTCACCCGCGACAGGGCGTGCGCCCCCGAGGGCACGAGCGCCGCGGCGAACAGCAGGGCGAGGAGGAGAAGACGCATCGGGCATGGTTCCGGGACGGAAGGCAGGATCCCACCCTGCCAGGAGCGTGCCACGCGCCGCGCTCCATCAAGTCACTGAACCATCGTCAATTTTCTCGAATGCACCAGGCGCGCCGGGGCCCCTGGTGCCCGGCCGAAAGCGCCGGCCCGGCAGGATCTGCCGGGTGCTTTACGCTTCGTTCACCATGACGGGCGAGTCTCACGCCCGGTCCCCTCCCGCAATCAGGCCTGTCATGCGCGTCGATCCCCGCTTCGCGACCTACGCCGCCGGCGCCGCCGGGGCGAAGCGCCCGACGGAGGGAGCGCAGAGCTTCGCGCCGGGCGCCGAACCCGCCGCCCGCGCCGCCACCAGCGCGGGGAGCGCCGCGCCGCTCGCCGGGCTCGACGCGATCCTCACCCTCCAGAGCCAGGCCGACGACCCGGCCGAGCGCCGCCGCCGCAGCGCCCGGCGCGGCCACGACCTCCTCGACGCCCTCGACCGCCTCAAGGCCGCGCTCCTCGGCGGACGGGTGAATACCGGCGACCTCAAGGCCATCGCGGCCCGCCTCGCCGAGCGCGCGGGCGGCAGCGGCGACCCGCGCCTCGACGACCTGATCGGCCAGATCGAGCTGCGGGCGGAGGTGGAACTGGCGAAGCTCGGCGTCGCGGGGTGAGGCGAAGGCCGCTCCTTCCGTTGACGCCCCCGGGCCGATCCCCCACAAGGGCGCCCGCCCGGACCGGCCCGCATGCTGTTCAACTCCTTCGCGTTTCTCATCGGCTTCCTGCCGGTCGCCCTCGCCCTGCACGCGCTCGCGGCCCGGGCGCGGCCGGCATGGCGGCTGCCGCTCCTCGTCGTCCTGTCGCTGGTCTTCTACGGCTGGTGGGACCCGCGCTTCGTGCCGCTCCTCGTCCTGTCGGTCGGGCTGAACTGGCTGGTGGCGCGCCGCTTCGGGGCAGGGGGCGGCCGGTGGCTGATCCCGCTCGCGGTCGCGGGCAACCTCGCGCTGCTCGCCCTGTTCAAGTACGCGGGCCTGCTCGCCGACCTCGCCGGCCTGATCCCGGGCTTCGACCCGCTGCGCCTCTCATGGGCGCTGCCGCTCGGCATCTCGTTCTTCACCTTCCATCACGTGATGTACCTCGTCGATCTGCGGGCCGGACGGGCGCCCCAGATGGACCTGACGCGCTACGCCCTCTACATCGCGTTCTTCCCCCAGGTGCTGGCCGGCCCGCTGGTGCGCTGGAGCGAGATCCTCCACCAGTTCGACGAGGCGCCCTACGACCGCCCGGACGCCTGGGAGCGGATCGGGCGCGGGCTGACGCTGTTCTGCATCGGGCTCGCCAAGAAGGTGTTTCTCGGCGATCCGCTCGCCGCCTACGCCAACCCGGTCTTCCAGGCCGCCGCCGAGGGGAGGGCGGTCTCGGTGATCGAGGCGTGGCAGGGCACGCTCGCCTTCACGTTCCAGATCTACTTCGATTTTTCGGGCTACACCGACATGGCGCTGGGGCTGGCGCTGCTGTTCGGCATCGTGCTGCCGCAGAACTTCGACGCGCCCTACCGGGCCACCTCGCTGCGCGATTTCTGGCGGCGCTGGCACATGACGCTGTCGCGCTTCCTGCGCGACTACCTCTACGTGCCGCTGGGCGGCAACCGGCACGGGCTCGCGATCCAGTTCGGCGCGCTCTTCGCCACCATGACGCTGGGCGGCCTCTGGCACGGGGCGGGGCTCACCTTCGTGGCCTGGGGCGCGGCCCACGGGCTCGGCCTCGGCCTCGGCGTGCTGTGGCGGCGCGCGGGGCTGCCGATGCCGGCGGCGCTCGGCTGGCTCATCACCTTCGCCTTCGTGGCGCTGACCTGGGTGCTCTTTCGCGCCCAAAACTTCGAGGCGGCGCTGGTGATGTTCAAGGGCCTGTTCGGGTTCGCCCCCGTGGGGCACGGCTTCAAGTGGCGCGCCTTCGTGCCGGCGATCCTGGTCGCCCTGGTGGGGCCGACCGCCTGGGCGGCGGTGCACCGCCTGACGCCGCGGCCCGCGCTCGCCGCCGCCGTGGCGCTCCTCCTCGTCGCGGCCCTGCTGCGGGTGGGCGACGACGCGAACTTCGAGTTCATCTACTTCCAGTTTTAGACGAAGCTGTCGCGGACGATCGATCCTGCTAGAACGGCGCGCCCCGACGGGCGGGCGGCGAGGATGCGGCGACGGCATGGCGCGGTTTCACTTCGTGGAGGATTACGAGCGCGTCGTCCGCAAGCTCGTGAAGCGCTACCCGCTCGACGAGGCCATGCGTCGGGCCGTGGGCGGCGACCTCGAAGCGGGCGGAGCGGTGGAGCGGGCGGTGGTGCGCCACGCCGGCCTCAAGGACGGCGACGCGCTGGTCGATTTCGGCTGCGGCGCCGGCCGCCTCGCGATGGCCCTGCGGGCGGAGATGCGGATCGACTACCTCGGCATCGACGTGGTCGAGACCCTGCTCAAGTACGCCCGCGGCAAGTGCCCGGATTACCGCTTCGTGCGCAACCACGCGCTCAGCATCCCGGCGCCCGATGCCAGCGCCGACATGGTCTCGGCCTTCAGCGTGTTCACGCATCTCCTGCACGCCGAGACCTACATCTACCTGGAGGACATGCATCGGGTGCTTCGGCCGGGCGGCCGTGTGGTGTTTTCCTTTCTCGAATTCGCCAAGGATTTCCATTGGGCCGTGTTCGACGACACCGTGGTGGCGCAGAAGCGCAGCACAGTGCCGCATCTCAACCAGTTCATCGAGCGCAACGCGATCGAAGTCTGGGCCAGACGCCTCGGCTATGCCTCGGTCGGCTTCATCAGCGGCGACGATGCACCCTGGCCCGAGGCGCCCGCGCTCGGACAGTCGATCGCCATCCTGGTCAAAGGCGGCTGAGGGGCCACACTCGTGGCCGATTTGCAGCAGGTGGCCGCCGAAGCGGCGCCGGTCCCGGCCCGAACCTTGCGTGACATCTTCAGCACGTTGTCGCGCCACCCAGGCTCGATTATACGCCTGCACCAAACGGCGACGGCCGCGATAACAGCGATGAGCCGAGGGGCGAGATGGCGAAGGTCGTGATCGAGGACGGTTATGCCCCCAGCGATGCCGAACCGTTCATGAACGAACGGCAGCGCGAGTACTTCCGCCGCAAGCTGCTGAGCTGGAAACAGGACATTCTGCGCGAGGCCCAGGACACCCTGGTGGCCCTGCAGACCGAGAACGAGAATCACCCCGATCTCACCGACCGGGCCTCGTCGGAGACCGACCGGGCGATCGAGCTGCGGGCGCGGGACCGGCAGCGCAAGCTGATCGCCAAGATCGACTCCGCGCTGTCGCGCATCGAGGACGGATCCTACGGCTACTGCGAGGAGACCGGCGAGCCGATCTCCCTCAAGCGGCTGGAGGCCCGGCCGATCGCCACCCTGTCGCTGGAGGCGCAGGAGCGCCACGAGCGCCGCGAGCGCGTCTACCGGGACGACTGATCCGCCCCCTCGGGGCGGTGCCGCAGCGGTAAATCCCGGTGGATAGCGCGCCAGGCTGGCCTCGTCCCGCTGGAACTCCGCCCGGCGATGCCCGACACGTCATCCCACGCGTGAGCGACGGGATGGCGATGTCGACCTGGACGGACGAACGGATCGAGGAACTGAAGCGGCTGTGGAGCGAGAGCCTGACGGGCACGGAGATCGCCAAGCGTCTCGGCCTCAAGGACCGCAACGCGGTGATGGGCAAGATCCATCGCCTGGGACTGGCCCGGAAGAACCTCGCCACGGAGACCGAGGCGCCGGCCAACGACCCGCTGCCGCTGGCGGAGCCCGAGCCGTTGCACCCGATCCTGCTCCTCAAGGAATGGTCCTGCCGCTTCCCGGTCGGCGACCCGCTCGGCCGCGAATTCCGCTTCTGCTGCGCCAAGCGGAAGGCGGGCCTGCCCTATTGCGAGGAGCACGCCCGCATCGCCTACACGCCGGTGGAGCGCTCGGTCCGTGCCATGCGGCGCTGAGGCGCCGCTGATCCGCGCCATGCGGCGCTGAGGCGCCGCTGATCCGCACAATGCGGCGCTGACGCGCCGCTGATCTGCGCCTGACGGCCCCGGTCAGCGGCGGGTGCATTCCTGCGCGCCGCGCGTGCAGGCGATGCCCGGCATCGAGCAGGCCACGCCCTCGCCCTGCCGGGAGCAGACCACGCAGGAATCGGTCCATTCGAGGCAGGTCGGGTCCTGGGCCGGCAATGCGCCGCCGCGGTGGGCGGCCGGCACGAGGTTGGCGAGCAGCACCGTCGCGAGCGTCACCGCCGCCACGCTCCAGGCGATCGCGGCATCGGGGGTCCGGTCGGGGGAGGCGGGTGCGGCCATGCGGCTCTCCTCGCCCGCGAGCCCGCGCGCTGTCAATCCGGCGGCCCGCGGCCGCAAGCTCTTCGCCGCGGGTCCTTGGCCCGCGCCTCACGCCGCCCGCACCAGGGAGTCGAGGAGCGGCGGCAGGGCCGCGAGGTCGAGGGGCTTCGACAGGAAGCCGTCGAAGCCGGCCGCGCGGGCGGCGGCCTGATCCTCGGCCAGCACGTTCGCCGTGAGGGCGACGAGGCGCAGCGGCGGCAGGCCGCATTCTCGTTCGAGCGCCCGCAGGGAGCGGGCGACGTCGAGCCCGTCGCGGCACGGCATGCGGATGTCGAGGAGGGCGAGGTCGAAGCCCTCGGCCTCGCCGCGTGCCGCGGCTTCGAGCCGGCGCAGGGCCTCGGCACCGTCCGGCGCCCAGGTCACGGCCGCGTCGAGCCGCTCCAGCGCCTTGCGGGCGAGGAGCGCGTTGATGGCGTTGTCCTCCGCGAGCAGCACCCGCGGCTGCCCGGGGCGCGGCCGTGCCGACCCGGCGGCGGGCCGGGCCGGGCGGCCGGGCGCCGGCTGCGTCGCCTCGCTCAGCCGCGCGTAGAGGGAGGCCGCGCGCACCGGCTTGACGAGGTAGCGGTCGAACCCGGCGGCGGCGGGCGAGCCGAAGTCGCGCCGGTCGAAGGGCGAGAGCAGCACGAGGCTGCGCGGCACGCCGGCCTGCCGGGCGGCGCCCGCGATGCGCCGCACCGCCTCGTCCCCGAGCGCCCGGTCCGCCAGCACGGCGTCGAACGGGCCGTCCTCCCGCAGGGCCGCGAGGGCCGCCGCCTCGCTGCCGGCCGCGACCGTCGCGGCGCCCGCCCGCGCGACCCGCTGGGCGAGGTAGGGCCCCTCGAACAGGTCGGGCGCCGCGACGAGCACGCGCCGCCCCTCCAGCGCCGGCGGGGCCGGGCGGGCGCCGCCCGCGGCAGGCAGCGGCAGCACGACCCGGAAGCAGCTTCCCTCGCCGAGCCGCGAGGTCGCCGCAAGGCGCCCGCCCATCCGGTCCACCAGCCGCCGGGTGATGGCGAGCCCGAGGCCGGTGCCCTCGTGGCGCCGGCTCGCGCTGCCGTCGCCCTGCTCGAATTCCTCGAACAGCGCCGGCAGCCGTTCGGCCGGGATGCCCGGTCCGGTGTCGTGCACGGCGAGCACGAGGCCTTCGTCGGACCATTCCGCCGTCACGCCGACGCCGCCGGCCTCCGTGAACTTCACGGCGTTGCCCGCGAGGTTGACGAGGATCTGGCGCACCCGGTCGCCGTCGCCGATCACCTGAAGCGGCAGGTCCTGGCCGAGGTCGGCGGCGATCTCCAGCCCCTTGTCCTGGGCGCGGGGCGCCAGCAATTCGACGACGTTTTCCACCAGCACCGCCGGGTCGAAGGGCTCCGCCGCGAGGTCGAGGCGCCCGGCCTCGATCTTCGAGAAATCGAGGATGCCGTCGATGAGCGTCAGCAGCGCCTCGCCCGAGGTCTTCACGGCGCGCAAGTAGGTCTCCTGCTCGGGGCTGAGCGCCGTCTCCAGGGCAAGGTCGGCCATGCCCAGGATGCCGTTGAGCGGCGTGCGGAATTCGTGGCTGACGGTGGCGAGGAAGCGCGACTTCGCCACGTTCGCGGCCTCGGCGCGGTTCCTGGCCTCGTCGAGGGAGCGCGCCGCCTCCACCCGCTCGGTGATCTCGCGCCCGGCCCGCAGCACTTCGGGACCGCCGTCCCGCCCGACCACCGGGATCTCCACGAAGGCGAACCAGCGCAGCGGACCGCCGCCCGCGGGGGCGACCGCGACGTCGCCCAAGCGGGTGCCGTCCGGCCGGGTCTCGACTCCGCCGATCTCCACCACGGTGGCTTGGCGGGTCGAGCCGATCAGCGCCTCCGGGCTGTCGCCGAGCAGCCGGGCGAAGCCCTCGTTGGCGAAGGTGATGCGCCCCTGCGCATCGCGCTGGACGATGGTCTCGATCTGCGCCTCGACGAGGCTGCGGTAGCGCTCCTTCCGCTCGGCGAGTCGCCAGATCCGGTCGTGCAGATGCTCCACCTCCCGCTCGCGGCGCAGGGCGGCCCAGCGGCCGGCATGCCAGAGCGCCGCCCCCGCGAGCAGCGCCAGCGCGAGGACGCAGGCGAGGGCGGGGCCGCCGGGGTCGAATCCGGCCCGCAGCAGCGCCTGCGCCTCGAGCACCGGCGCGAACCCTGCGAGCATCGTCTCCCCGGCCGCCATGCCGCTCTCCTCGGGTGAACCGGGGGCAGAGTGGCGGAGGGGGCTGAAGGATGGCTTGCGGAACGCCGTTAGCGAGATCTGTCGGACATGCTTGGCATTCTCAGCGCGTCAGGCGGCGGCCGGGCGCCGGTCGGTGCGGCTGCGGTAGGAGAGGGCCTCGGCGAGGTGCAGGCGGCGCACGCGGGCCTCGCCGTCGAGATCCGCGAGGGTGCGGGCGACGCGCAGCACCCGGTGGAAGCCGCGGGCGGAGAGCCGCATGGCATCGGCGGCCTCGCGGATCAGGGCGAGCCCGTCCGTGTCGGGCCGCGCCGCCTCCTCGATCAGGCTCGCCGGGCAGGAGGCGTTGGTGGTGGCGGGCGGCAGGCCCGCCTCGGCGTAGCGCCGCTCCTGGCAGCGGCGCGACGCC